>DASWFZ010000001.1:0-10343 GCA_036393975.1 bacterium
GCGCTATCTGCCGCCTCCTGAAAGGCGGCGCTCAGTTGCTGTCGATCATCGCGCACGATCCCGCGGTACTCGACGAGGCAGCCCGCTGACTCCATCTCGCCTTTCAGCACCCATGCATTTGTGTTGACGATGCGTCCGGCGGGTGCGGATGGTGCGATGTCCTGCGCGTCGATCAGCTCGTCTCCCGTGGAGATGAGCGCCACGCGAGGCCGACGGTAGGTGAGCACATCGGAGATAGCTGCGCCCGCCATCGTGCCCACGGCAGACGGGCCGATCAGGTCTCCCATCCGCACGATGACGGCCCCCAGAGGCAGCTCCTCGTCCGCTTCGGCAACGTGTTTTTTTGCGTCGAGAGGCCGGTGGATAACGAGGACACCATCTTGCCGCCGAGCGTCTTCGAGCGGGACCACCCGGTCCCCGCGCGAGGGAATCGCACCCCCAGTCGTGATGGACCACGTCTCGCCTCGGTTCGGGCCGTCCTGCGGCCCCTCGCCCATCCGGACTTCCCCACTGATGCGCAATCTCACCGGTTGCTCACGCGAAACCTCGGAGAGATCTGCTTCGTGACACACGTATCCATCCATCGCCGCCCGTCTGAAGCCGGGAAGCTGGCGCGCGGCTGTGACATTGGCTGCCGCCACGCGGCCCAACGCCGCCCGCACCGGAACGCGCTCGGCGGGGAGGGCTTGGGCCAGCGCGATCAGATGAGCAAATGCCTCTTCGATTTGTTGGGCCATTGTCGTGTCAGAGTTGGCGGGGGAGGAGGGGCAGACGGGTCGGCTCAGGCGCGCTGCGGCGCGTGGCGACCCTCAGGATTAGCCCTCTGGATTAGGCGCCCGATGATGACGTCAGGACGGGGAGTCGAATCCGCTCGTGCCCCGCGTAGATGTTAAAGCGCTCACCGCGCAGGAAGCCCACCAACGTCAGGCCGAAGTCGCGCGCGACCATCACCGCCAGACTGCTCGGCGCCGACACGGCACAGAAGATGGGGATCCCGGCGACCGCACACTTCTGCAGCAGCTCGAAGCTGGCGCGGCCGCTGACCATCACGATGTGGTTCGCGAGGGGAAGGCGTCCGTCCAAGAGTGCCCAGCCGATGAGCTTGTCCATCGCATTGTGTCGGCCAACGTCTTCTCTTACCGCCACGAGGTCGCCGTCAGCGTCAAAGAGAGCCGCGCCGTGGAGCCCGCCCGTCGTCTCGAAAATCCCTTGTGCTTTGCGGAGCTTGTCGGGAAGGGAGGTGACCACCTCGGCGCTCACTTCAGGTCCGGGGGAGGCGACGGGGCAGCCCCGTACCCGCAGGGCGTCCAGACTTGCCTTGCCGCACACCCCGCACGCGCTGGTGGTGTAGAAATGCCGCTCGAGTGTGGCAAGATCTGGGAGCGCGTCTGCGCGCAGCGAGACATTCACGATGTTGTATTGCTGATCGGACGGGACCTCCGCATCGAAGCAGTAGACAATTCGGGCAATCTCATCGCGCGCGTGCAGGATGCCTTCGCCAAACAGGAAGCCGGCCGCCAGTTCGAAGTCGGCGCCGGGGGTACGCATGGTCACGGCGACGGTTTGCTTTGCGGGTCCAGCGAGTAGACGGATCTCGAGGGGTTCTTCAGTTGCGAGCTGGTCTGATCGTGTTTGTCCCCGGCCTTCTTTGACCACCCACACCTCTGCGGGGGTTTTGGCTGCGGGGCGGTGGTCGCCCCGATCGCTCAGAGGGGGTGCCATGCTCGTTTTCCAGGTGCCCGGGGAGAGGACATGCCGAAGTGTACAGGAGTTCTCCGGTCTGGCAGTGCACTCCTCTGCTCTTTGCCCATCGGCCATCGTCGGTTGCGCCTTGACAGGGAGCACCCGCTCAGGCCTAAAATGACACCAAACCTACCGTCTATTTACTCCCAAGCCTAGGGAGGGGGAGCACGATGAGTGTTCCGACGATTACGCGCCGCACATTCCTCACCACAGGGGTGGCCGGAGGGGTGGTTGGCGCGGCGGTAAGCGTCTTCGGCTTCGACGTCAAGCCCGCTGCAGCTCAAGCCCGCACCCTCAAAATCGAGCGCACCACCGAGACCCGGAGCGTGTGTCCATACTGCGCGGTGGGGTGCAGCGTCATCATCCACACCCTGGGCGACCGCTCGCGCAACGTCACCGGCACCACCGTGGTGCACGTCGAAGGGGACCCGGATAGCCCGATCAACCGCGGCACGCTATGTTCCAAGGGTGCGACGCTGCGGGACGACATCGTCAACGACCGGCGCATGACGAAAATGCTGTACCGCGCGCCGGGGGCGGACCACTTCGAGGAAAAGTCCTGGGATTGGGCCATTGACCGCATTGCCCACCTGATTAAAGAGACACGCGATCACCGCCTCATCACGCAAGATTACAAGGGGCGGACGATCAACGCCCTGACCGCAATGGCCGTGGTCGGCGGCTGCACCGACTCCAACGAGAATAACTATCTGATCCAGAAGGCCTTCCGGGCGGGCCTCGGCGTCATCCCGGTGGAGCAGCAAGCTCGAATATGACACGGCCCCACGGTGGCCAGTTTGGCCGCCACATTCGGACGCGGGGCAATGACCAATGGCTGGACCGATATCGCCAACGCGGACGTCATCTTGGCGATGGGGGGCAATCCGGCCGAGAACCACCCCGTCGGGTTCCGGTTTGTCATGGAAGCCAAGCGCCGGCGGGGGGCAAAGCTGGTGGCCGTGGATCCGCGCTTCCAACGAACCGCCGCAGTCGCCGACCACTTCGTCCAGATCCGCGCCGGCACCGACATTGCCTTCCTCGGTGGGCTGATCAACTACGCCTTGCAGACCGGCCACGTCCAGGTCGACTACGTCAAGCTTCACACCAACGCACCTTTCATCGTGAAAGAGGGCTACAGCTTCGACGCGAAGACTGGGCTCTTCTCCGGGTGGGACAAGGATAAGAAGCAGTACGACACCTCAAGCTGGCAGTACGAGGTGGACGCGCAGGGGAACGCGCAGGTCGACCCGACCCTCCAGCACCCTCGCTCGGTCTTCCAGCTCATGAAGGTGTTCTACTCCCGCTACACGCCCGAGAAAGTTTCTGAGGTTTGTGGCTGCGACGCCGAGGCGTTCAAGAAGGCGGCGGAGATCATCACCTCGACCTACCCCGCGAACCGCGCAGGGACGATCATGTACGCGTTGGGCTGGACCCACCACAGCTTCTCGGTCCAGCTGATCAAGACCGCCGCGATGCTCCAGCTGCTGTTGGGGAATGTGGGGATGCCCGGCGGTGGCGTGAACGCGCTTCGCGGCCACGCGAACATCCAGGGCGGGACTGACAATGGGATGGGCTATCACAACGTCCCGGGCTACATGCCGATTCCCAAGGCGGCGCACGTGAATATGGAGGACTACTTGAAGGTAGCCGTGCCCAAGCCGCTGCGTCCTAACTCGGTGAATTTCTGGTCGAACACGCCCAAGCTGTTCACGAGCCAGCTCAAGGCCTTCTATGGTGCGGCTGCCACCAAAGCCAACCAGTTCGGCTACACGCTTCATCCCCGCCTGCCCGAGGATCCGAAGTCCGGCAAACTGGAGAACTGGAGCTGGGCCTATATCTACGACCACATGGCGCAAGGGCAGGTCGAAGGCCTGGTCGACTTCGGGATGAACCCCGTCTGCAACGGACCCAACTCCCGGAAGATGGTGTTCGCCCTGTCGCAGCTCAAGTGGCTCGTGGTTGCCGAGAACTTCGAGACGGAGACGACCTCGTTCTGGAAGTCGGAGATTTTGGCGCTGGCGGACAAGAAAACCGAGGACGTCAAAACCGAAGTCTTCCTCCTGCCCGCGGCCAACTTCGCCGAGAAGTCCGGATCGTTCACCAACTCCTCGCGCTGGGCGCAGTGGAAATACAAGGCCCTCGATGCCCCCGGCCAGGCGAAGCCGGACCAGGAGATTATCGGGCGCATCTTCACGAAGGTCCGGGAGCTCTACAAGGCCGAGGGCGGAACCTTCCCTGACCCTGTCCTCGGTCTGGACTGGTCCTACACCAACCCGTTCTCCCCCGCCGAGGACGAAGTCGCTCGGGAGATTAATGGAAAGGATCTGACCACCGGCCAGCAGCTAGCGTCGTTCAGTGCGCTGAAAGACGATGGCACCACCTCCAGCGGCAACTGGTTGTACTGCGGCTCCTATACCGAAGGCGGGAATATGATGACCCGCCGCAGTACCGAGGACCCCACAGGATTGGGGCGGTTCTCCTCCTGGTCGTGGAGCTGGCCCGCGAACCGGCGGATCATGTACAATCGCGCGTCCGCAGATGCGCAGGGGAAACCGTGGGATCCCACCCGCCCGGCGATTGTCTGGAACGGCAAGGCTTGGGTGGGTGATGTGCCGGATTACCCTGGAACGTCAGACCCGGAGAAGGGCGCGGGTGCGTTCATCGTGCTCCCCGAGGGAGTCGCCCGGCTGTTTGCCCCCGGGGACATCTTTAAAGAAGGGCCCTTCCCGGAGTTCTACGAGCCTGTGGAGTCCCCAGTCGACAACCCGATGCACCCGGGCGGGCAGAGCCGCAATCCCGCGGCCGTCATTTTCAAGACTACCCAATGGGATGTACTCGGCACCGCCAAAGACTTCCCCATCGTCGGCACCACCTACCGGCTCACCGAGCACTTCCACTACTGGACCAAGAATCACCCTCGGGCGATCGAGATGATGCCCGAGTTCTTCGTTGAAATTCCGGTCGAACTGGGACAGGAGATGGGGATCAAAGACGGTCAGCGGGTCCGGGTCACATCAGCCCGGGGTCACATCGAGGGCAACGCTCTGCTGACCAAGCGGATCAAGCCCATGACCGTCGCGGGCAAGAAAGTTTACCAGATTGGTATGCCGATCCACTGGGGGTTCATTGGATTGGGCAAGCAGGGCGGCAGCCTCGCGAACATCACCACGCCCCCGGTCGTGGACCCGAACTCGTTTTGCCCGGAGTACAAAGGCTTCCTCGTTAAGCTCGAAAAGGTGTGACGCGATGAGCCCAGTGACGAGCGCTTCGGCCCTCCAGGTCAAAGCGGTGTCCGCCTCCCCCCACACGGCGGCGGGCATCAAAGATGTCCCCGAACTCACCAAGCTGATTGACGTCTCGGTGTGCATCGGGTGCAAGGCCTGCGAGGTGGCCTGCCAAGAGTGGAACGATTTGAAAGTCGACGAGATCCGGGAGTCACCCCCGCAGACGTACCAGACACTGCCCGATCTGGAGTACAACTTCTGGCAGCTCATCAAGTTCAACGAAACCGAGCGCGACGGGCGGCTGCTGTGGACGCTGACCAAATACCAGTGCATGCACTGCGAAGACCCGGGGTGTTTGAAGGCCTGTCCGGCGCCCGGGGCGATCGTGCAGTACTCCAACGGCATCGTCGACTTCGTGCAAGAGAACTGCATCGGCTGCCAGTTCTGTGTGACGGGCTGCCCGTTCGACGTCCCCCGGATCAGCCCGACGACGGGGAAGGTCTACAAGTGCACGCTGTGCTCGGACCGCGTCAGCGCGGGACTCGAGCCGGCGTGCGTAAAGTCCTGCCCGACCAATGCCATCTCCTTCGGGACGCGGGAGAAGATGCTCGCTCAGGCCCAGGGACGAGTCGCCCAGTTGACCGCGGACGGTTTGGATCACGCTGCTGTCTACAATCCGGCGGGTGTGGGCGGCACCCATGTCATCTACGTGTTACCGCACGGCGACGAGACGAGTCTGTACGGCCTACCCACCAACCCCAAAGTAACGTTCGTAAACCTCTGGAAGGGACCGCTCAAGTGGTTGGGCAATCTCGTGTTCGCCGGCGGCATCGTCGGGGTGGTGCTGCACTACCTGCGATATGGACCGCGAGAGGTCGACGAATCGCGGCACGACGACGTGAAGCACTGAGGGTGGATTAGAACGACGGCGAGATCTCTGACGAGGGGACCTATGGCCCAGCGCGCCGACGGACGCAATCTGATTGTGCGGTACCCCATGGTCGACCGGGTCGTCCACTGGACGATCGCCGGTACCTTTGTCTACGTGATGCTTACCGGGCTAGCGCTGTTTTCCCCGCCGTTCTTCTGGCTGGCCGACGTCTTCGGCGGTGGTCCTGTCATCCGCTACTGGCATCCCATCATCGCCGTGGTCTTCCTCGCCGCCTTGGCGGTGTTGTTGGTCCGATGGTTCAAGGACATGAAGGTGGACGTGGACGATCGCCGCTGGATCGGGCACTTCCGGGAGTTTGTCACCGGAGATGAGAAAGTAGTCGCCGATGCCGGGCGCTTCAACTTTGGGCAGAAGGCGTTATTCTGGGTCCAGTCCGCCTCGGCGGTGCTCCTCCTGCTCTCCGGGGTGACCCTGTGGTTCCCGCGGTCCTTCGACGTGGGCCTGCGGCAGGCCGGTTTTATCGTCCACGATCTGTCCGCTATTGTCGCTATCGGCGCCCTCATCGTGCACATCTACATGGGCGTGTTCGTCACGCCCGGCAGTGTGAAGGCGATGACCCAGGGGACGGTGTCCGCGCGGTGGGCGGAGGCCCACCATGCGCGGTGGCTGAAGGCGCTTCGATCGGCGACTCCGCAGGCGCGTCACTAAGGCGGGTGGATTGGCACATCGCTGACGCATCACCACGTTGGCTTCGTTTTCCCTCGGTAACACCCGATCGGTGGCTATAAACACGATTCTCGGGTTTTCATGGGATCAGCAGCGTGGCCGCGCGGAGGACCTCGCGACGCGGTATCCGTTCGCGCAGGACGCGCTGGGCTTTTTCCGGCAGTTGATCTCCTTCCAGGAGACGATGTTCGAAGGCCTGCCTGTCCAGCCAGAGCACGTCCCGGTCGAGAACGACGGCCCCTTCCCGTTGCGCGAGCTGTTCGGTGAGCAGCATCACGATCTGTTGCTGTCAAAATTTCCAGAATTTCTCGACCTGGTCCAGAGGATCGCACCGAGCGCGCTCGCGGAGGCGGCGGGGGCTCTGCGGTCTGTGCCAGCGGAGCGCTGGGAAGCGTTGCTGGATGCCTATTGGTTCCAGGATACCGGTCAGCCGGATTCTCCCGACGAGGCGGGGGCGATTGATTTCTTTCCCAAGGCCTTTCTCCAGCCGTACGCGGCCGGACTCGCGAACAGGGTGCGCGGGGAGGGGAATGAGGCGGGGATCGACTGGAAAGTCGCCCAGGGGATTGGGGTGTGCCCGATGTGCGGGGCGAGGGCCCAGGTGTCAGTCCTGCGCCCCGAATCGCACGGCGCGTCGCGGACCTTACTGTGCTCGCTATGCGCTACGGAGTGGCGATTTAAGCGGGTGCGTTGCGTGAGCTGCGGGGAGGAAGAGTTTGACCGCCTTCTCTACCACTCAACGGATCAGTTCCCGCACGTGCGGCTCAACCTGTGCGAGACGTGTCACACATACATCAAGGAAGTGGATCTGACCAAAGAAACGCAGGCCGTCCCCGTCGTCGACGAAATCGCCACGATTCCCTTAGACATTGTCGCCGTTGAGCGCGGCTATCACAAGCTCGAACTGAACCTGATCGGGATGTGAACCGAGGAAGCCTCAGGCCACAGGGACCGGCAGACGCCGGATGAGCTTGTCGGCCGTCGTACGAAAGGCCTTCGCCACCGGGCTATCGGGAGCGGAGAGGACGATCGGAGTACCCTCATCGCCCCCCTCGCGGATGGCCTGGTCAAGCGGAATCTCTCCCAACAGTGGGACCCCTTGCACTTCCGCTAGGCGCAGTCCACCCCCCCGTCCGAAGATGTAGATGGGCGGCTGATCGGGCGCGGCCTGAAAGTAGGACATGTTCTCTATGATGCCCATGACTTCAATATTCACTTTATCGGCCATGCGCGCCGCGCGCTGTGCTACGCTCACGGCGGCCGCCTGGGGCGTCGTGACGATGACCATGTGGGTCTGGGGGAGCGTCTGAGCGATGGTGATCGACACGTCACCGGTGCCGGGCGGCAAGTCCAGCAGCAAGTAGTCCATGTCATCGCCCCAGTGCACCTCGTTGATGAACGTGGTCAGGGCTTTGTGCAACATCGGGCCGCGCCAGACGACCGCATCCGTTTCGTCCGGGAGCATGAACCCGATCGACATCACCCGGATGCCGTGCTTCTCGAGCGGGACGACCATCTGATCGATCATGGTGGGGCGGCCCCGCATGCCAAGCATCCGGGGGATCGAGAAGCCGTAGACGTCCGCGTCGATGATCCCGACTTTGTGGCCCATCTGAGTGAGCGCGATGGCGAGGTTGACCGTGACCGTCGACTTGCCGACGCCGCCCTTGCCGCTCGCGATGGTAATGACTCTGACCGGAGACTCGGCGGTGAGGAAGGAGGAACGGCGTGTGGGGCTCGCGGCGCCCCCGCGCAGCTTGGTAATCAGGGCTTGGCGTTCCTGGGGGTCCATAACGCCCAGGGTTACGTCCACCTCGCCGACACCGGGGAGGCTGCGCACCCGGTCGCGGATGCTGGTGACGATCGTCTCCCGCAACGGGCAGGCGCTGATGGTTAGGAGGGCCGTGACATTGACGCGTCCATCTGTGATCTGGATGTCCTTCACCATATCCAGATCCACAATACTCTTGTGCAACTCCGGATCTTCGACGCCTCGCAGCGCATCGAGGACCTGTTCGCGGCTGACTTTAGGCTCAGGGCTCATCAGAGACTCCTCAATGGATTGTGCAGTGTAATTTCATCATAGCACAGGGTCAGCGTGCGGCCCGCGCCGAACGTGCTGCTGTACACTCCGTGCACTCGCAGAGCTCAAACCGTAGCATGTGAAAGGTGTACAGACCGGTGTTGTGCCCATCCCACCACGTTGGTTGCAGGGCGTAGGCGCCTACGCGCTCGATGCGCATGGGGTGGATATCCTCGCGGATCGAGGAGGGGTCCACTGTCCGGCCATCGGCCCACTCTCCCCGGCAGTGCGCACAGGGGCAGGCCAGGCGGAGCGCTTTCCACGAACATGTGGAACGGTGTCCATCAGACCAGGTGATGCGGAAGGTCTTGCCGACGATACTGCCGACCTCGACCGGCGTGGGCATCCGGGGGCTCATCATTCTCCCGCTACGTCGTGTGCTGGGGAATCCCCTCCCCGCGTGGAGTCATGAGCCCGCGAGTTCGCGCCAGACCGCCGTGGCCTGAGTGTATTCCTCGGGCGTGTTGAGGTTCGTGAAGCTGCGCAGCTGTGGATCCCACACACGCAGCTCGTCTTCTGAGATGAAACGGACGCGAAGCGCGGGGACGGCGATCAGACGCCGCAACGAACCTCCCCCGTGCCTGAGGATGTCCTCCGCGTGTTGGCCGACGCTGCGGTGGTAGATGGCACAGAGGGGATGGACATTGCCCAGTGCGTCTGGAACGACGGCGCTCCACCCGGGGGAAAGGGTGATCAACCCGGCGAGTAGCGCAGGGTCGACGAACGGGAGATCGCACGCCACGGCCGCCGCGTATTCGGTCTGGGTGGCCATCAGTCCGGCGTGCAGGCCGACGAGCGGCCCCTCGCCGGGCCATCGGTCCGTAATGACGGTTGCGCCGGAGTCGCGGTATGCATCTACAGTCTTGGCGACGACGATCACTGGGTCGCAGACTGTGGCGACTTTTTTCACGATCCACGACAAGAGGGGGAGCTCACCGAACGGCAGCGCGGCCTTGTCGCGTCCCATCCGGCTACTCCGGCCACCCGCGAGGATGATTCCTGTCACGTGCGCCTGGTCCATGCGTAAACCCCGTTCGCCGTCTCGTCCCAGAGGCCTGTTCTCTGCCGTCCCCGTACGCTTTGAGGTCAGGGATGTGGGGCCGGACAGGGCGTTGCATCACAGAGCGAGAACAGGATGCTCTAGCGATGGGTGCACCCTGCGGAGGAGTTAGGCGATGCTGGATCTGATCACGGGGCCGATGACCGGCCAGCAGTATCTCGACAGCCTGCAAGACGGCCGGGCAATCTACATCTACGGAGAGCGCGTCAAAAACGTCGTCACCCACCCGGCGTTCCGCAACTCCGCACGCTCGATCGCGCGTCTGTATGACGCGCTGCACGACCCGAAGCACAAGGACGCCCTGCTTGCGACAGACCGCCAAGGTATCCTCACGCACAAGTTCTTCAAGCCCAGCTACTCCGCCCAAGAACTGTTAGAAGCCCGCGAGGCCATCGTGACCTGGGCACGGTTTTCGTATGGGTTCATGGGGCGCACCCCGGACTACAAGGCGTCATTCATGGCGACACTGGGTGCCGCCCCGGATTTCTACGCCCCCTTCACCAAGAACGCTGCCACCTGGTACCGGGAGTACGCGACGAAGATCCTCTTCCTCAACCACGTCATCGTCAACCCGCCCGTCGACCGCAACAAGCCCGTCCACGAGGTGGCCGATGT
>DASWFZ010000002.1:0-2271 GCA_036393975.1 bacterium
CCCGAACACGATCAGCAGGCGGCCGACCGACGCGAGGTCACTCATCGGAGCCGCCTCCCATCCGGTGGCAGGTCCTTAGAACAGGTCACCCTGGCCGCGCCCATTCGCTCGCTCGGGCAAAGTTAGGCCGAGATGATCAACTCCCGCCGGGGTAATGCGGCGCCCCGCTGGCGTCCGAGTGAGAAACGCGATTTTGAGCAAGAAGGGCTCGACCACTTCCTCTAACGTCTGCGCTTCTTCGTTCAACGTCGCAGCCAGCGCCTCGATGCCCACGGGGCCGCCGCTATACACGGTCGCGATGGTACGAAGCAGATCGCGATCCAGCCCGTCTAGGCCGCGATCGTCGACGCCCTCAAAAGCCAGCGCCTCGGCGGCGACGTCTGCGGTAATCGCCCCGCCCGCCCGCACCTGTGCGTAGTCCCGGACACGCCGGAGCAACCGGTTCGCAATGCGCGGGGTCCCGCGTGACCGACGGGCGATAGTAGCCGCCCCGTCCTCTGAAATCTCGATCCCCAAGATCTTCGCCGACCGCTTCACCACGAGCACCAGATCCTCAACGGAGAAAAAGTCTAGATGGTGGAAAATACCGAACCGCTCGCGCAGGGGAGAAGACAGCAACCCGGCGCGCGTGGTCGCTCCCACGAGTGTGAAGGGGCGGAGTTGATAGCGCAGCGTCCGCGCGTGCGCACCTTTCTCGATGACAAAATTCACGCAAAAGTCCTCCATCGCGGGGTAGAGGAACTCTTCTACGGCACGGGAGAGCCGATGGATCTCATCAATGAAGAGGACGTCCTTCGCCTGAAGGTTAGTCAGCACGCCCATGAGATCGCCCCCGCGCTCTAGCGCTGGCCCGGACGTCGTGACGATATTCGCCTTCATCTCGTGGGCGACCACATTCGCCAGTGTCGTCTTCCCCAGCCCCGGGGGGCCGTGCAGCAGGACGTGATCTAGGGGCTCGCCGCGCTCTTGCGCCGCCTGCACACTGATGCGCAGACCCTCGAGGACCTTCGCCTGCCCGATACATTCGTCGAGCGTCCGGGGACGCAGGCTTCGGATAAACTGCTCGTCGGCTTCCACATTGGGCATCGGGGGCCTGGAGGTGGACATGCGATCAACCTCGCCTCGTCATCGCGGCTACACGCGCAGATCCGTGCTTCCGCTGATCCGCCCCGGAGGGGTGGTGTCTTTGTCGCGCCCCCCGTCTTTTTCGACTCGATACACTTCCTGGAACAGTTCCTCCACAGACGAAATCCCGGGCTGCCGACGCATCGCTTCGTCGACCATCCGGCGAGCCTCGGACGACCGGTGCCCTAGTTGCACGGTCAACACCTCTAACACTTCCGCTTGGAAGTCTTCGGGGGCTGCAGCGACCCGGACTTCTTCGTCCTTGAGCAACGCGTATTTTCCCATCTTGCCATGGAGGGACGCGATGATCTTCTCAGCCGTCCGCTCGCCAATCCCCGGCAACCGGCGCAGGAATTGGCTATCCTTGCGCTCCACCGCGTCGGCGATAGCGTGGATCGGGTGGACGATGGCTTTCATCGCTTTGGTCGGCCCCATCCCATCCACCGTAATGAACCGCTCGAAGAATTCTTGCTCGATTTCATGGAGAAATCCTACGAGCAATGGCCGGGGTTGATTCTGAGAAACGTGGTATGAGATGTAGAGTTCCACCGTCTGCGGGGATCCGTCATGGGACGGTGGCAGGGCTCGGGCCACCACAGCCGGCAAATGCACCTCGTACCCCACCCCACCCGCTTCGACCACGACAACCTCCTCATTGCGGCGGAGAATCGGGCCGCGCAGGTACGCGATCATGGCGCGACCTCTTGATTGGCCCGCTGCAGCGGGAATCCCCGACGCGAGAGGGCGGTGAGAGAGATGGCGATCGCATCTGAGACGTGAGAGTCAAGCGCGTCACCAGGGTGCAACAGCCGACTCACTGCGGCCTGAATCTGCGTCTTGCTGGCAGCACCCGACCCGGTGATAGCTTGTTTGACAGCCGCAGGAGGGAGTGCACTCACGTCGATCTCCAGCTCCGCAGCGGCCAGGCACACCACCCCGCGCACATGGCCCATGAGGATCGCGGTCCGCGGAAATTGCGGGGCGGAGAACAGATCTTCTACGGCCACAAGCGCGGGACGGCGGTGGGCGAGGACCGTTC
The DNA here is from genome assembly GCA_036393975.1 of bacterium. Classification (GTDB taxonomy): domain Bacteria; phylum Sysuimicrobiota; class Sysuimicrobiia; order Sysuimicrobiales; family Kaftiobacteriaceae; genus 13-1-40CM-64-14. The sequence continues at coordinate 2,165 of DASWFZ010000002.1, forward strand.
GGAGATCAGCATGAATCTTGCGCAGGCGGTCAGGCAGAGTCGCAGCATCCTCGGTGCGGATCAGACCGTGGTCGACCAGGTTCACCCCCCCAGGTGAGCCTTGCAGG
>DASWFZ010000003.1:0-2253 GCA_036393975.1 bacterium
GCGGCTGCGGTGATCGGCGGCACCTCGTTGTCGGGGGGTGTTGGCAGCATCCCGGGTGCCATGATTGGGGCCGTCCTGATGGAGAGCCTGCGCAACGGGATGGTGCTGATGAACATGCCCAGCGCGCTCCAAAACGTCGTCCAGGGCGCCGTCCTCGTACTGGCGGTCTGGCTGGACGTACTCTACCAGCGAGTCCGTCGCCGTTGAGCGACCGAGTAGTGGAGGAATCCCCGTGATCGGGTTGCCGCTCGTCGAGATGCACCACATCTACAAGGCGTTCGGAGGAGTGCGCGCGGTCGAGGACGTGACCATTGACCTGTACCGCGGCGAGGTCGTGGGTCTCGTCGGGCACAACGGGGCAGGGAAATCCACCCTGATCAAGATCCTCTCCGGTGTGTTCGAGGCGGACAGCGGGCGGATCTTCATCGACGGACAAGAGGTGCAGATCCATAACCCGGCAGACGCACGTCGCTACGGCATCGAGACCATCTACCAGAATCTGGCTCTAGCGGACAACCTGGACGCGCCCGCTAATATCTTCTTAGGACGGGAGCTGTTGCGCGGCTTCGCCTTGAATGAAGATGCGATGGAGGCGGAGAGCCGGAAAGTCTTAGATCGCCTCCGCATTACAGTGTCTTCCTTGCGCGAAAGCGTCCTGACCCTGTCGGGAGGCCAGCGCCAGGCAGTCGCGATCGGGCGCGCGGTCTACTTCAACGCACGCATTCTGATCATGGACGAACCGACCGCCGCCTTGGGGCCCGCCGAGGCGCGCCAAGTGGGCCAATTAATACAGCAGCTCAAGAGTGAGAACGTCGGCATCTTCTTGATCAGCCACGACATCCACGATGTCTTCGAGTATGCCGACAGGATCAGCGTGCTCAAGACTGGCCGCTTGGTCGGAACGGTGCATAAGGCTGAGGTGACGCAAGATGATGTCCTCACCATGATCATCGCCGGCGTCCTGCCTCCGCAAGGGGTCGTCCCGCCGCCGGCGACGCGCTGAAATTCATGGCTGATCGCAGGCAGATGCAGGAGTTCAGGGTGATAGGGCAGACATCATCTCGGCTGGTGGCGATCCGCAGCGCTCGCCCGCAGGTGGTGGGGCTTACCGCGCTGATCTCAGGCGCATCGCTCGCGGCTGCGATCATCCAGCACTGGCCGCTGTGGGGCAGGGGTCTGGCCGTGATCTTGCCCTGGATCCCGCTCTTTGCCGCGGAAACTGCGTGGATGTACCGGAACTACGAGTATCTGGCACTCTTCTACGTGCTCGTCGTCACCCAGATCGGTCACCTCTTCGAGCACGTCGCGCAAGTCACCCAAATCCACGTTTTCCATCTCGCTGGGGCCAACGCGCGCGGCATCTTCGGCACGCTCGATCTCGAGTGGGTGCACTTCATCTGGAACACCTGGGTGTTGGTCGCGGTGCTGCTCCTGCTCCCGCGGTTTCGCAAGAATCCCTGGTTGTGGGCGACGCTGGGACTCTCGATCTGGCATGAGATCGAGCACCTCGTCGTGTTCTACGTCTATCTCACCACCGGACAATCCGGGACGCCTGGGCTGCTGGCACGGGGAGGCCTGATCGGCGGCGGGCTACCGATCTCGCGGCCGGACCTACACTTCTTCTACAACCTAGTGGAGACTGTGCCACTGGTGATCGGCTTCCTGTGGCAGCTGTACCGGGCCTACGACCAACAACGGTGGGAGGGGGTTGTGCACCCGGCGCCGGCATCGACCCGCTAGGAGATTACTGCTCTGTACGGACTGCCTTAGATCGAGCCGTGGACCAAGCAAGTCCGCATCAGACGAAAGGTGCACGAGCATCGGAGTCGGGGTGCTTACGTCCCTCGGTCAGGAGGAGGTACGGGCATGAAAAAGGAAGTGCCGATTAGTCGCCAACCAGATTTCTGATTGATCTTCAGCACGACTCCCGCCGGAGGAGTGTGGCGATTTGGTGCGGGACAAAGCGGGCGGGTTAGCGCCCTGCCATTAATCCCGCGACCCAAAGCGTGAAAGGAGGTGCGTGATCGAGATGTGGAGGTGTCGCGAGGTGATGCGGTCCCCCGTCTTGAGCCCGCCGCCAATGCGTTGCGCGTCGATGCCAGCAATCGCCGAAGTCTCGGATGTTAACCTGCTTGCGAAAGGGGTGGAGTCATTATGAAGTTCTTCATGCGGGTCCGTCCACTGGCACTATGGGTCCTCATTCTCAGTCTTTCCGTGCTCGTCTTCGGCATTCCCACATCACCGTCGAAAGCG
>DASWFZ010000004.1:0-1797 GCA_036393975.1 bacterium
CAGCGCTTCCGTCGGCTGGACGCGCCCGAGTGCCTGCCGGAGGTCGGCGAGGGTGTCGTGTTCGTCGACGGCGTCCGAGAGAAGCGGGGTAACGCGAAGGTCGCCGCCTGATCTCGTTTACACACTACTTGACGAGACCTCAGTGATTCTCCAGGGGCCGCTCCCGGCAGCAACTTGTAGAGTACCGCCATGCATTCCTCGCGGGTCGGTCCAGCACTCAGAATGTTGTAGGTGCCATCCGGGGTGCGGAACCAGAGAACCCACACATCCTCGGTGGCTGCGAACATAGGGACGGTACCCACGCAGCATAGCGTGATGACCACGATACGGGGCCAGGGTCTCGTTCGGCTTATTTGCCCTTCGTCCCCCACGGGTCCACGGTGTCGGGGGATCTCCGAGGCGTATCCCAATAACTCCGCCCCCGCACAAGACGCTCCGGGTTTCCGGTCACTCCGACAAACGTGAAGTCGCCTGTAATGCCCTTCGAATCGACCCTACCCTCGAATGTCCCGCCGCCGTAGAAGGGGTAGCTGACGGGGATGTTGAAACGGATCGTGTTGTTTCTCCGTAATTGGACGTCCACGACCATGATCTCGCTCAGTCCACCTTCCGCGATCTGAAGGGCTCCCTGATAGCCTTTTCGGGTCGGGACGATCTTGAGTTCCACGCCGAGCAAATTTTCCGCTTTTGTATTGAACCGAAGACTTGAAAACGTACCTGTCAACCAGATCTCACTCTTCGCATGAGCCGACGTGGCGAGGGCGAGCAGGCAGCCGAGCATGGCGAGGACGATGCCGGGAAAGCGGCAGGTCATCGCTTTCGCCGTGCGGCACGCCGGGCCTCCTTCTTGGCGCGGGCTTCGAGCCGCATGAAGGCCCGGACCGTCCGGCGCAGCTTGGCATTCACTCTCGCAGCATTCTTGGCGACGGCGGCCGGCTGCTCGCTCAGTGGAATCTTTGGGACTTGTGCGGTCAACTGCTTCTCCAGACGGTAGATTCGTAGCACGCGCCGATGCCGAGGCAGTGGACCCTGCCGACGTGGCCGTTTCATGTGACCTCTCCTTTCCTGGGCATTTATGCAGCCCCGCAGCGGCCATCATGTAGGTGGACTGCTGGCCGCGAGTCTACCAACATGTCAGGGCAATGTGGGGAGCCCAACCTGTCCTTGCTGCGCTATCATGCTTTGATTTAACGAATAGGAGGGATCATGCCCTGCATTCGGTGCGGCAAGCTTACGGTGAAGCGGTGTACGTGTTCAATCGAGCAGGTGAAGGAGGCGTTCTCGGCCTGGTCGGAGGTCGAGCTTGAGCAGGCCATCAACACGTTGAGGAAGGTCCTGGAATCCAAGCGGAGCATTCGCTGGAGACGGGCCATGCCGAACTGAGATAGTGCGGAAGAGCCCGTAGGGGCCCGCCGCTGGGGCCGCCGCCTTCCGCCGACGAAGGGCGCTCTGCCTGGCCCCTGGCAGTCAGGCGCGGCACCGCTGCCCTTGTTCACCCTGCCGGGAAAGCCTATACTCGTCGCGCTCTACGCCCTCTGAGGAGAAGCAGGTGGGCCACTCGGAGGGGATCATGCGCACGCTGATGTTGGCCCTCGGAGCAACACCCCTCGTTGGCGCTCCCGCCCTGATCGCTCTGGGTCCGGTGCTCCTACTGCTCCAAGTGCAGCCGCAAGGATTGAAGCACTGGGTCACCGCGACGGGGCTGGACTTCGCAACGCTTCTGTTTGGGCTGGCAGCCGTCCTCCTAATCGGGGCTGCCCTCGGTGTGGTGTTCGCCATGCGGGCGCAGCGGCGGCG
>DASWFZ010000005.1:0-15609 GCA_036393975.1 bacterium
ATGGCGCTGACGGCGGCAGTGGCCGGATGCGTGATGGCCGTGCTGGCGACTTCCAACGCCGCGATCCAAGAACACCTATCGGACACCCTCCGCGGGCGCATCATGAGTATCTACACGCTGGCGTTGATCGGAAGCGGACCCCTGAATGCGGCCATTGCCGGAACGTTGGGGAATGCCCTGGGGGCGGATTGGGCGATCGGGATCAGCGGGGTGGCGATGGCCGTGGGCGTGGCCTTCATCACCATGCGAAACCGTCTGGTCGCCGACCTGGACCTCTCTAACCTGGTGCCTATCCGCGAGGACGCCGCGGAGGCGGCGGCTGATTCGTAACGGGGTGGGCCGTTAGCGGAGCAGGATCTCCCGCTTGACTGGGTTAGAGTCGCACCACCGCCAACAGCGCCAGCGCGGCGCCGACGCTTGCCGTCCCATAACAAATCGCAGCCAGCAGGCGCCCTGCCTGGTGTAGCTGCAATCCTTCCGCCAGCGTGAACCGGATCCGGTGTGCCGCGTGGAACCATGGCAGCGCGATCAGGACGAACAGGTAAAGGCGGGCGATGGGGTGGCTCACCAGCGCCGCAAGGCGCGCATGCTGCAAGGTGGTGCCTCCCCATCCCACAGGGGCGGCCAGACCCGTCAACGCGATGGAGACGGGAACCAGCAAGGCCGCCACCGTTCCCCCGGCTGCGAACAACAACCACCAAAATGGTTCCGCGGACCTGCGCATCGATCAAGTCCCCACGACCAGCCATACGATCAGCACGGATAGGGCTCCCCAGACCGCGAAGTTCGCAGCCACGATCGTCGCTGCCGGGACCCGACGGCCCCGGATTCTGATGACGATTGTCATCGGGGTGAGCTGGAGCCAGGTGACGCTGTGGTAGAGGGCCGCCGCCAGGGCGACTAAGTGGAACGCCAGCACCGCTGGCTGCGCCAACCACCGCAGAAAGCTCTCATAGGACGACGGGCCCGCTGCGATACGCTGCAGGAAAATCAGGAAGACCACGAGGTATGCGGCGATCAGTACGCTCGTGAGCTCCCGGACCATGAACAGAACGTAGGCTCGGGAGCGCAACCACCATAACAACGGCATGGGACGGACGAGCGCCTTCACGTCGTCCCTCCTGGGCGGAGGGTGCGTTTGAGCCAGTCCAGGGCGGTGCTCAGCTTGATCTGCTGAATCGCCGCTGCTGGATCCACGTCCGCAGGGCAGACGGTCGTGCACTCTCCCACCAGCGTGCAATCCCAGACGCCGTGCTCATCGTCCAAGACGTCCTGCCGGGTGGCGCGGCCCTCATCGCGCGAGTCGAGGTTGTATCGGTGGGCGAGCGCAATCGCGGCCGGGCCCAGGAACAGGGGCTTCAGGCCGTACATCGGGCAGGCCGCGTAGCATAACATGCAGTTGAGACACATGCTGAACTGTTTGTACTGGTCGAGCTGCTCCGGAGTCTGCCGGTACTCGCCCGCACTGAGAGGCGGCTCCGCCGCCCGCACGATCCAGGGCTGAACCTGAGAGAGTTTCTTCATGAAATCATCGAGGACGATGACCAGATCCCGCTCAATCGGGAAGTTAGCGAGTGGCTCCACGCGGATCGGATGAGGATAGTACTCTTTCAGGAACGTCGCACAGCTGAGTTTGGGGACCCCGTTGATCATCATGCCGCAGCTCCCGCAGACACCCATGCGGCAGGACCACCGGTAGGCAAGCGTGCCGTCGAGTTGATCTTTAATGTAATTGATGGCGTCTAAGACGACCCAGTCCTCGTGGTAGGGGACCTGATAGCGCTGAAAGGTGGACGGCCCCCCGCCATCGGGTTGATACCGGAAGATCTCGAGACTCACAGTGGGCTCTGGCATCGTCATCGGCCGTACACGCGTTCTCCAGGCGGCCAGCGAGTAATCCCGACCGCGAGCAACTCCGTCCGGGGTGCGCCGTCGGTCCGATAGATGAGGGTGTGCTTGAGGAAGCGGGCGTCGTCGCGGCGGGGGTAGTCGGTGCGCTGGTGGGACCCTCGCGATTCTGTGCGCGCGAGCGCAGAGTGCGCCACCGCTTCTGCGATGTCCACCATGAACTCCAACTCAAGCGCAGCAGTGAGTTCTGTGTTGAAGCTCCGGCTGTGGTCATCCAGGCGAAGCTGCCCCATGCGGCCCTGCAGGTCAGCTAGCGTCGCACACGTCTGCCGCAGCGTCGCGTCATCGCGGAAGATCCCGGCACCGCTCTCCATGGCCGTCTGCATCTCCGTGCGCAGCCCAGCGATGCGTTCGCGACCTCCCTTTTTGGACAAGTAGCGCTCGGCGATCCGTCGCGCCTCGTCTCGGGCAAGCGTTGTAAGGGTGGCGCGATCTCCCGGGGAGTGCTCGCGGACGAATCGTGCCGCGTGACGACCGGCTCGAGCCCCGAACACGAGGCACTCCGGCAACGAGTTCGAGCCAAGCCGGTTGGCGCCATTGATGCTGACGCAGGCCACTTCGCCGGCGGCGTAGAGGCCCGCCATCGGGGTGGCTCCATCGAGATCGGTGTGGATGCCTCCCATCATGTAGTGAACTACGGGGCGCACGGGGATCGCCTCGCGCACCGGGTCAATGCCGACATAGCGGCGGGCGAGCTCGCGCACAAACGGGATCTTCTGATCGATCTTCTCCTCCCCGAGGTGACGGACATCCAGCAGGACATAGTCGCCATGCGGCCCGTCCAGAGTGCGGTGTTTCTGCCGCTCGTAGATAAACGCTTGCGAGAGCTTGTCGCGAGGGCCTAGCTCCATGGCCCGAAGGCGCGGCCATGGCTCCGCGGGTCCAAGCCCATAGTCCTGCAGATACCGGTAGCCGTCTTTGTTCACTAGGATTCCCCCCTCACCACGTGCGGCTTCGGTGATGAGGATTCCCGTCCCCGGCAGCCCCGTGGGATGGTACTGGACAAACTCCATATCTTTCAGGGGGACTCCGGCGCGGTAGGCCAGCCCCATGCCGTCCCCAGTTTTGATCGCCGCGTTCGTCGTAAAGGGGAAGATGCGTCCGGCGCCCCCCGTGCACACAATCACCGCTTTCGCAGCAAGCAAGTGCATGACACCCGTGCGTAGCTCGAGGGCGGTGATGCCGCAGCAGCGGCCGTCGGCGACTAGCAGTTTGGTGACAAACCACTCATCGTACCGGCGGATCGAGGGGAACTTCAAGGACGTCTGAAACAGCGCGTGCAGCAGGTGGAACCCTGTTTTATCGGCCGCATACCAGGTGCGTTCGATTTTCATTCCGCCAAACGGTCGAACGGCGATGGACCCGTCCGGCTCCCGGCTCCACGGGCAGCCCCAGTGTTCCAACTGGAGAAGTTCTTGAGGGGCCTCTTCGACGAAGGCCTCCACGGCCTGTTGATCTGCGAGCCAATCCGATCCGCTGATGGTATCGACGCAGTGCGCCTCGAAACTGTCGTTGGTCTTGATGACCCCGGCCGCCCCGCCTTCGGCGGAGACGGTGTGGCTGCGCATGGGATAAACCTTGGAAACGATGGCCACATCCAGCGTGGGATCGGTTTGCGCCACGGCGATCGCCGCGCGCAGGCCGGCCGCGCCTCCGCCCACCACGATGATGTCATGCTCATAGCTTGGGATGGATCCAGCCATCGTCACAGAAACAGTCCTACCTCAGCGCAGCGGTATTCCTAGTTCGTGTTTGGAAGCCTGATCATCCTTCTGGGGTCCCCGGCCGCGGAGGACCTCAGCCCCCTCCCGCGCCGTGCAGGCCCGGGGTCGTCATCTTCGTCGGATCGAGCAGCTCGTCCAGTTGTGCGTCGCTGAGGGCCAGTTGCTCTCGCGCCACGTCGCGGATGGTCCGCCCGGTGGCCGCTGCAGTCTTGGCGATCTCCGCCGCCTTGTCATACCCGACAACCGGGGCCAAGGCGGTTGCGAGCATGAGGCCCCGTTCGACCAGATTCGGGCCGGCCTCTGTCGCGGTCAGCCCGACGATGCACTGCTCGGCAAAGTTCTTGGAAGCGGACGCCAGGAGTGCGATGGATTGTAAGAGGTTGTGCGCCATCACCGGCATCATGGTGTTGAGCTCAAAGTTGCCCCACTGGTTTCCCAGCGCCACGACCTGATCGTTTCCCTGCACCTGGGCGCACACCTGGATGACCGACTCCGCGATGACCGGGTTGACCTTGCCGGGCATGATCGACGATCCAGGCTGCACCGTCGGCAGTTGGAGCTCGCCCAGGCCGGCGCGGGGTCCAGATCCCATCCAGCGGATATCGTTTGCCATCTTCATCAATCCCGTCGCGTACGTGCGGAGGGTGCCAGACGTGAATACGAGTGCGTCGAGCGCTGCCTGAGCCTGGAAATGGTTGTTCGTCTCCCGGATCTCGAGGCCGACCAGCTCCGACAGGCGCGCGCAGGTGCGGCGCGCGAACTCCGGGTGCGCGTTGATCCCGGTCCCGACCGCCGTGCCACCCAGTGGGACTTCACTCAGGTCCTGCTGCGCATACCCCAACCGGTGGATGGCGCGTTCCACCTGACCGGCGTAGCCGGCGAACTCCTGGCCCAGGCGGACCGGGGTGGCATCCATCAGGTGCGTGCGGCCGGTCTTGACGATCGCGTGGAAGGCTTTGGCCTTCTGTGCGAGAGCCTGCTGGAGGACCTGCAGCGCAGGCTGGAGCGTGTGCGCGAACTCTGTCAACGCCGCGAGGTGAATCGCCGTCGGGATTACATCGTTACTGGATTGGCAGAGATTCACGTGATCGTTCGGATGCACGAGTTTGCTGCCCCGTGCTCCCCCGAGCAATTCGATCGCCCGATTCGCAATGACCTCATTGGCGTTCGTGTTCGTGGACGTGCCAGATCCGGTCTGAAAGATGTCCAAGACGAACTGGTCGTCCCAGCGGCCGTCGGTAACTTCGGTCGCGGCTTGCACGATGGCCCCACCCAGGCGGTGGTCCAGCAGGCCCAGGTCCATGTTGACCTCGGCGGCCGCCCGCTTGATGAGCCCCATCGCACGCAGGAACGGTCGAGGGAAGCGCAGTCCGCTGATGGGGAAGTTGCGGACAGCGCGGGCGGTCGAAGCGCCGTAGTAGACCTCGGCGGGCACCTGCATCTCTCCTAGCGAGTCACGCTCTACACGGAACGATGACGCCCCCGGTGCCGGGGGCGTCGCGCTGGGCCGTTTGGGCTCCTCCGCGGATGGGCGACGCGGCGGTTGCTGCTGGGACCGTCGGGTAGCCGGTTTGCGAGATGTCGAGCGTGCCATGATCCTCACCTCGTGGGAGGTCGTTCACGCGTGTGCCTCCGCTTGGACCCGTACCTTGCCTTCCTCAATGTCGGTGCGCATGTCCTGCAAGTGCCGCCGCAAGAATACGGCGCCGCGCCGCGTCGGTCAAGAATTGCGGCCACAATTGCGGACCCCGAATGATTGCGCTACACTTGACCCGGTCCGCCCCCCGAAGTGGCGGCGCGCCGCCTACAGCACGGTCGACGCCCATCCAAGTTGTTCTCGCGGGTTCCCCGGACACGTCGGTCGTGCACCCCTCCCGCACGCGGATCGCGACAGCGGGAGGTCCCCTCGATCACGGCGCACGCACACGGGAAGGATGTCGCCATGTCGGTGCTTGAGCAACTTACCCCACCCAAAGAAGGCCAGCGCATCACGATCGCCGACGGCCACCTAGTCGTTCCCAGCCAACCAATCATCCCCTTCATCGAGGGCGACGGGACGGGTCCAGACATTTGGCGCGCCAGTCAGCGAATCTTCGACGCGGCCGTGAAAGCCTCGTACGGAACCCAGCGGCGGCTCATGTGGTTTGAAGTGTTCGCGGGGGAAAAAGCCCATACGCGATTCGGGACCTGGCTGCCCGACGATACGTTGCGCGCCTTCCAACACTACGTCGTGGGCATCAAAGGCCCCCTCACCACGCCGGTGGGCGGCGGCTTCCGCAGCCTCAACGTCGCAATGCGCCAGATCCTCGATTTGTATGCGTGCGTGCGGCCGGTGCGGTGGTTCGAGGGGGTCCCGAGCCCCGTGAAGCACCCCGAGCGCGTCGACATCGTCATCTTCCGCGAGAATTCAGAAGACATCTACATGGGGTTGGAGCACCCGAGTCAATCTGCAGAAGCGAAAAAGCTCATCGAGTTTGTGCGCAAGGAATTCGGCTGGAAGGTCCGTGAGGACTCCGGCGTGGGACTGAAGCCGATGAGTCCGTTCGGCACCAAGCGGCTGGTGCGCAAGGCCATTTTGTACGCGAAGGAGCGAGGACGCCGCAGCGTGACCCTCGTGCACAAAGGCAACATCATGAAGTACACGGAGGGGGCTTTTCGAGAGTGGGGGTACCAAGTGGCCCACGACGAATTTGCCGATCTCACGATCACCTGGGACGAGGTCAACCGCCACCTCGACGGCAAGATCCCGCCGGGAAAGATCCTCATCCAAGACTACATCGCCGACGTGACCTTCCAGCACATGCTCACCCGGCCGCGCGACTTTGATGTCCTGGCCACCGGAAACCTCAACGGGGACTACCTATCTGATGCCGTGGCCGCCCAGGTCGGCGGGATCGGGATGGCCCCCGGCGGCAATATCAGCGACGTGCACGGGGTTTTTGAAGCAACGCACGGTACCGCGCCCAAGTACGCTAATCAGGATAAGGTCAACCCGGGCTCCCTGACCCTATCCGGGGTGATGATGCTCGAGCACCTCGGGTGGAACGAAGCGGCCGGGCGGATCACCAAAGCCATGGAGAAGACCTTTCGGCAAAAGATTGTCACCTACGATTTGGCGCGCCTGATGGAGGGCGCACGGGAAGTGAAGACCAGCGAGTTTGCGACGGCCGTAATCGACAATATGGCGTAAAGCGGGCACAGGGGCGAGACGGGAGATGCGGGGACGACCGAAGGTCACGATTGTTGGCGCAGGGATGGTCGGCCATACCACGGCGCACTGGCTGGCCTCACAGGAGCTGGCCGATCTGGTCCTCGTCGACGTCATCGAAAAAATGCCCATGGGCAAGGCGCTGGATCTCACCCAGGCCCTGCCGGTGGCAGGGTGGGACGTGCGGGTGGTGGGGAGCAATGGGTACGCTGAGACCGCCGGCTCCGACGTCGTCGTCATCATTGCCGGGATAGCGCGCAAACCGGGCATGACACGTGAGCAGTTGCTGGAGACCAATACCGGCATCGTGCGGGGCGTCGTGGAGCAGGTGATGCGGTACTCCCCTGAGGCGTTTTTGGTCGTCGTCACCAACCCGCTGGATGCCATGACATACCTGACCGCCAAAGCCTCGGGACTTCCTCGGCACCGTGTCATTGGCGAGTCCGGCGCTTTGGACTCCACGCGTTTTCGCGCGTTCCTCGCGATGGAGGCCGGCGTGTCGGTCGAGGACGTCTCTGCCATGGTCATCGGCGCCCACACCGACAAGGATATGGTGCCGCTGCCTCGGTTCGCCTCCATCGGAGGCGTGCCCCTCGCGCAGTTCCTCTCGCCAGACCGCATCGCCGCCGTCGTGGCCCGTACCCGTCGGGGTGGTGCGGAGATCACTGAGCTGGTGGGCACGAGCGCCTTTTTCGCGCCCGGGGCGGCCATCGCTCAGATGGTCGAAGCCCTCGTCCGCGACAAGAAGCGCCTGATCCCGTGTAGTGTCTACCTGAACGGAGAGTACGGCGAGCGGGATGTGTGTATCGGCGTGCCCGTGATCCTCGGCGGCGGTGGGGTGGAGAAGATTGTCGACCTTCCTCTGGATGCACAGGAGCGGGCGGCGTTCAAGGCGTCTGTCGCCGCCGTGCGAGAACAACTGGGCGCGTTGAAACTATAACGTCCGGGCCAGATCGCACCCCGTGGGAACGATCCTTCTGCTTGCCCCGATTGCCGTGGTTGTGTTGCTGCTCGCCCGTCTTCCCGACCTGCGCGCGGTCCTCGTGGCCGCGGTGGTGAGCAGCACCGCCGCAGGACTCCCGCTAGCTGCGCTTCCGTGGCTCCCGGCCTCTTTCGGCGTGCGGATAATATCGGTTGGGTCTACCGTCGAGTTCGCCATCGGCGCGATCGTGGTCACCGTCATGGGGACCATTGTTCCCAACCTCATCGTGTTGGGGGGACTTCGCCGGTGGCTGCGATCCCAGCGCCCTCCTCGATGGGGGAGAATCTGGCCCGGATCCTCGGGTGAGACGTCGATGTGGACCTCGCTCACAACGGGCGTTCTTGTCGTCCCCATGGGCGTCGTGTATGGGCAGCTCGCGCTGGTTGCCACGCTGGCGATGTGGACATTCGTGATCATTCTGAGCGATCGGGCATTCGTCTCAGGGCACTTCCCGCGATCCCTGGTCCTGGTCCCCGAGATCCAAGTGATGGCTGCGGTCGGCGGGATCACCGCGATCGGGGTCCAGGCTGTGTTCGATCGGAGAGCGTCGGCTGCCCGGAGAGCAACGGAGAAGTGGTGAGCGCGCCGCAGGCGGAGGGGATGGAGATCCGGCCCGTTGTCCTCGAGGGGCAGGTGGTCCGGCTGGTCCCCTTGACGCGGGATCACCATCCAGCATTGAGCGCGGTCGGACTCGATCCTGAGTTGTGGCGCTGGACGACGCAGGTCGTCACGACCCCGCAACAGATGGCCGCCTATGTTGAGGCGGCGCTCACTGATCAGACGCGGGGGACGGCGTTGCCGTTTGCGACCTGCTTGCGGGATGGCCGCGTCGTCGGCAGCACGCGATTTGGGAACATCGATCAGGCAAACCGGAGGGTCGAGATCGGCTGGACTTGGATCGCCCGGCCCTGGCAACGCAGTGCCGTCAACACCGAGGCGAAGTACCTCATGCTGCGTCACGCGTTTGAGCAGTGGGGGTGCCTCCGGGTGGAATTGAAGACCGACGCGTTGAATCAAGTGTCCCGGCGGGCCATCCTCCGGCTCGGCGCCAAGGAGGAGGGCGTGCTGCGCAAGCACATGACCACCGAGACGGGGCGGATTCGCGACACAGTGTACTTCAGCATTCTGGACACCGAGTGGCCCGCGGTCAAAGATCGGCTGCTGGCCATGCTGGCCCAGCCGACCGGACCGCACTCAGGACCGTCACCGACCTCCGACTGATGTCAGAGGCTTGCAGGAGACTGTGAAACTCCACGAGTTCCAGGCCAAAGAGATGTTCGGCACGTACGGGATCCCCACTCAAAAGGGGCTCGTGATTGAAGACCCCGCACAAGTCACCAGTCTTTCCTTGAAGTATCCCGTTGTCCTCAAAGCCCAGGTCCTAGTCGGCGGCCGAGGCAAGGCCGGGGGCATTAAGCTGGCCGCCACTCCTGAGGAGGCGCGCGTGCGCGCGGCGGCGATCCTCGGGATGGACATCAAAGGAGAGCGGGTGCGCCGGCTGCTCGTGGCCGAGGCGGTCGACATCGGCGCCGAATACTATCTGGCCTTCATCATCGATCGCACGTCCCGCCGGCTTACCGCCATCGCCTCGGCGGCCGGGGGCATCGACATCGAAGAAGTCGCCCGCACGACGCCGGAGAAGATCACCCGGCAGACCGTCCAGCCTTTCGTGGGATTCCACTCCTACCATGCCCGGAAGCTCGGGCGCAGCCTGAGGCTGACCGGAACGCTGCTGTCGGACTTTGTGACCATTGCGGGGGCTTTGGCCAAATTATGCACCGCCGAGGATGCGGAACTGGCGGAGATCAACCCGCTCGCCGTTGTCGGCGGGCGGTTACTGGCTGTCGACGCCAAGGTAATCATCGACGATAACGCCATATTCCGCCACCCGGCTCTGCCGGCAAACGAGGAGCTGACGGAGTTGGAACGGCTCGCCCACAGCGCGGGGCTGGCGTATGTGGAGTTGGACGGAGACATTGCCATCATCGGAAACGGTGCCGGGCTGGTCATGTCCACGCTGGACGTCGTGGCGCACTATGGAGGGCATCCCGCCAACTTCCTTGACGTGGGGGGCGGAGCCAGCACAGAGAACATGCGGCAGTCCCTCGCGATCGTGGTCCGCAAGCCCGGTGTGCGCGCGTTGTTCATCAATATCTTCGGGGGGATCACGCGCTGTGATGATATCGCCCGCGGCATCGTGGCGACCCCGCCGCCGGTGGGCATGGTGGTGCGACTGGTCGGGACGAACGAGGTGGAGGGCCGCAAGATTCTGGAAGCCGCGGGCATTCGCGCCTACAGGGATCCGCAGGAAGCCGCGCAAGCCGTCGTGGCCCTCGCGGCGTCTTCAACCAATCAGGCCGGGCGCGTGAGGAAGTAGGGCTCCGTTCCATGGGTGTGTTGATCTCCGCGAAGACGCGTGTGCTCGTCCAAGGCATCACCGGCTATCAGGGCGAGTTCCACGCCGCTCGCATGCGTGAGTTCGGGACGCAGATCGTGGCAGGCGTGACGCCCGGGAAAGGCGGGACCAACGCCCAGGGGGTCCCAGTGTTTGAGACCATCGCCGAGGCGGTGGTGGCGACGGGGGCCACCGCCGCCTGTCTGTTCGTTCCGGCGCGTGCTGCGAAGGATGCGGCGCTGGAGGCGATCGAGGAACGGCTCGATCCCGTCGTCATCATCACGGAAGGGATCCCAGTGCACGATTCGGTGCAGATTGTGGCGTGGGCCGCTCAGACCGGCGTGCGCGTGATCGGACCGAATTGCCCGGGGCTGACCTCTCCCGGACAGTGCAAGATCGGCATCATGCCCAACCCTCTGTTCACCGAAGGGCCCGTGGGTGTGATCTCGCGCAGCGGCACCCTCACGTATGAAATCGTGGCCGCCCTGACGCAGCACGGCATCGGCCAGAGTACCGCTTTGGGGTTGGGGGGAGATCCGGTCGTGGGGATGAGTTTCACCGAGGGACTGCGTCTCTTTGAAGACGATCCCCAGACGAACGCCGTCATCCTCATTGGCGAGATCGGCGGGAGCGCGGAGGAGGATGCCGCGCAGTTCATCCGAGCTCACATGACCAAGCCGGTTGTCGGCTATATCGCGGGGCGTACCGCGCCGTCCGGCAAACGGATGGGGCATGCCGGTGCCGTGATTTCCGGCACTGCCGGCACGGCCGCCTCCAAGATCGCCGCCCTTGAGGCGGCGGGGGTCAAAGTCGCCACCCTGCCCGCCGACGTCGTGCGCTTAGTCCGGGAGGTGCTGTAACATGGATCGGTGGCGGGCGGCATCCACCGGCCCCCCGGCGGGAGTGCACGAGGAGGTGACGTAGTGCAGAGTTTCTTGTTGCGCTGGTTGTTCAACGCGATTGCGATTTATCTGACCACGTTGATCATTCGGGGGATCAGTGTCCCGGATTTCCAAGCGGCCGTGATCGCGGCCCTGGTCTTGGGCATCGTCAACGCGTTTATCCGTCCGCTGGTGTTGATTCTGACCCTCCCCGTCAACATCCTCACCCTCGGGTTGTTCACCCTCGTGGTGAACGCCCTGATGCTCTACATCGTCTCGGCCATCACCTCGCTCCAGGTGACCACGTTCTGGGCCGCACTCGTGGGCGCGCTGCTCATCGCGCTGATCAGCATGGCGCTGAGCTACGTCCGCGTGCGGTAAGGGTGGTACACTTGAAATTACCGCGACGCCTACGGTCAGCTGGACCGAAAGACAGGCGGGCGGCGCGGAAGAAGATAACGCGAAGCGGAGGTCCCGTGGCGCGAGAAACGATCCTCCGTCCGCCGGCGCCCGTGCCGGTGGCCGACCTACAGTTAGTGATCGTCACCGGGTTGTCCGGGGCGGGGAAGTCCAATGCCATGAAGGTGTTCGAGGACCTGGGCTTCTACTGCGTCGACAACCTTCCCCCCGCCTTGCTCCCCAAGTTCACTGACTTGTGCCTGCAGTCGGAAGGGCGCGTGCGGCGGGCGGCGCTGGGGCTCGACATCCGCGGCGGTGAATTCTTCAACGACTTCTTCGGTGCGCTCGGACAGCTGGAGGCGATGAGCGTTGACGCCCAGATCGTCTTCCTGGACGCCGCGGACGACATTCTGGTCCGCCGGTACGAAGAGACGCGGCGCAAGCATCCCCTGGCGCACACCGGCGGCGTCTTCGATGCCATCCAGGCCGAGCGGCGCCGCCTCGAGGCGGTCAAAGAAAAGGCCGACAAGATCGTCGACACCTCCACCCTTAGCGTGCGTGAGCTGCGCAACATGATCGTTGAGACCTTTGTCCGTGGCGGCGAGGCCTCCACGCTGTCTGTGACCGTCGTCTCGTTTGGGTACAAGTACGGGATTCCGCTCGACGCCGACCTGGTCTTTGACGTCCGCTTTCTCCCCAACCCGCATTACGATGAGGCGTTGCAAGCCCTGCCCGGGAGCAGCCCGCAGGTGCGCGCCTTTGTGCTGGGCGCGCCGGCGACCGGAGAGTTCATGCGTCACCTCACGCAGATGATGGATTACCTTCTCCCGCAGTTCGTGCGCGAGGGGAAGGCCCACCTCACGCTCGCGTTGGGATGCACCGGCGGCAAGCATCGGTCGGTGGTCCTGGCCGACGAGCTGGGGCCCTACTTCACGCGCGCCGGATTTCGCGTCGCCATCCACCACCGCGACATCGGCAAGGAGTAGCGGGTGCGGCTCCGATTCCGTCGCTTCATCTCGTGGTTCGTACCAGGGCTCGGGGTGAAGCGGTGGGTCTTTGCGATGGCCGGGGGCTTGTTGTTGTTGGCTGCGGGCGTGATGCTCATGGCCAACGTCCGCCCGCTCGTCTGGCTGGACGTCACCGTCTACCGCGTCGCCGTGTCCGTGTTGACCCTCAGCCGCGGGGTGTTGTCGCCCGTGGAACTGGGCACCGCCCTGATTGTCGGCGGGCTGGCCGTGGTCTTCTGGAGCTTGCGCGGCGCGGTGCGTGCGGTCGCCAGCGCACTGTTGCCCCCGGGCCGGCAGCAACTCGTCGAGGTCCTCGCGAAGCAACGCCAGCGCCGCCGGGGGCCGCACGTTGTCGTCATCGGTGGCGGCACGGGGCTCTCCACACTGCTGCGGGGATTGAAGTCCCACACCGCCAATCTCGCAGCTGTCGTCACCGTGTTTGATGACGGGGGGAGTTCGGGTCGCCTGCGACGCGAGTTGGGCATTCTCCCGCCCGGGGACATTCGGAACTGCCTGGTCGCCCTCGCCGAGTCCGAGCCCCTGATGACCCGACTGTTTGAGTACCGGTTCCACGGCGGTGCCCTCGATGGTCACGCCTTCGGCAACCTGTTCATCGCCAGTCTCACCGGCGTGACCGGTGACCTGGAGAGCGCGATCAAGGAGACGAGCAAGGTCCTCAACATCCGAGGGCGTGTCCTCCCGTCAGCGGTCGAGGACGTGACCCTGTGGGCAGAGTTCACTGACGGCACGATCGTGGAAGGCGAGTCGGAGATCACCCACACCCATAAACGGATCCGCCGCGTGGGCCTCAAGCCCACCGATGTGGGGGCAGTCCCCGAGGTCTTGCAGGCAATCAGCGACGCAGAGTTGATTGTGCTCGGCCCGGGAAGTCTGTACACCAGCGTGATCCCCAACCTGCTGGTGCGCGGAGTGTCGGATGCTATCCGCGCCAACGGAGCGCTGCGAGTCTACGTGTGCAACGTGATGACCCAGCCGGGTGAAACCGACGGATTTTCCGCTAGCGACCACGTAAAGGTGTTGCGCGAACTCATTGCCCCGGACATCATCACGCATGTACTGGTCAACGTCCAGCCGCCGCGCAACCGGGCCCTGGTAGCGCGCTACATGGCCGAAGGTGCCGAGCCTGTCCGGCCCGATCTGGATGCCATCGCCGGCCTGGGCGTCGTACCCGTGGGCGAGGCGCTGATCAGTGAAGAACACCTCGTCCGCCACGATCCTCGTCGGCTGGCTCTCGCCCTGCTGCGCGTGGTGGAAGGCGCTCCTGCGATGACGGTGGCCGTCCGCTAGACGTTATACCTTCGCCTCTCCTCCGCGTCGCGGAGGAGGGGACAGCCCCGGTCGCGCGAATCAGTAGTCCCGGTGCGCCGTCAGAATCCTTCACCGGATGCTGGCGGAGTCTGCGATCATCTCAGCGTCCATGCCTAAAGTCCTACTAGATTGGTTCTACGTCGCGGTCTTTGCGGTCGTCGGTACGCTGATGGCCGTATTGCCGTTGGCTGTGGTGTGGGTGCTGGCGCCGAGACAGGAATCCCCCCAGAAGAACATCACGTATGAGTCGGGTGTGCTTCCCTTCGGTCAAGCGTGGGCCCAGTTCAACGTCCGCTACTACTTATTCGCACTCATCTTCGTCGTGTTTGATGTCGAAGTGATCTACCTCTATCCTTGGGCGGTGGTGTTCCGACAGCTTGGCCCGGTCGCGTTTGTGGAGATGCTGGCGTTTTTGTCGATCCTGCTAATCGGGCTCGTCTACGCTTGGAGAAAGGGAGCGCTGGAGTGGGTCTGATCCCCCCGCCGCGTGCGCGCCGTCGCCTGGGCACCGGTGCGCACTGGCATGTACTGCGACCCGGGCCGGCGAGCTAGCGCATGAGTTGGGTTCTGGAGCTCCTCAAGGCCATCGGCCTCACCGTTGTTCTCTTTACTTTCCTCGCCGTCGTGACCGCGATGATCGGCGTCTACCTGGAGCGCAAGATCGCCGGGTGGATCCAGGCCCGCCTGGGCCCCAAGCACGTGGGACCGCAGGGCTTGTTGCAGACCGTGGCCGACACGGTGAAGTTGCTGCAAAAAGAGCACATCACCCCCCGCCGTGCCGATGTGCTCATGTTCAACGCCGCCCCTGTGGTCGTCGCCGTCGCCGCGTTGCTGGACTGGGTCGTGATTCCGTTCGGGACGCTGGGCTCCCGCGTGCTGATCGTCCGCGACATCAATATTGGCGTCTTGTATTTTTCGGCTATGGCGTCCATTACCGTGCTGGGCATCATAACGGCCGGGTGGTCGAGCAATAACAAGTATGCGCTGCTCGGGGGATTGCGTTCCGCGTCCCAGCTGATCAGTTACGAGCTTCCTCTCGCGCTGGGTATCCTGTGGGCGGCGATGGTAGCCGGGACGCTCTCGACGGTGGGCATTGTCGAGGCCCAGATCCAGCAGGGCGGTTGGTTTTTGTTCACGTTGCCTCCGCCGGTGGGACGGTTGGGCGCGCCGTTTGGGATTCTCGCAGCTGTCACCTTCCTCGTGGCCGCGACGGCGGAAGTGAACCGCGTGCCCTTTGATCTGCCGGAGGCGGAGTCTGAACTCGTCGCCGGATACTTCGTCGAGTACACCGGGATGCGCTTCGCGCTGTTCCAGTTGGGCGAGTACGGGGAGATGTTCGGCATGGCGGCACTCGCCACCATCATGTTCTTGGGCGGGTGGGCGGAGCCACACCTGGCCCCGTACCTGTGGGTCGCCGTCGCACTGGGCACATTCGTGGTGGCCGCCGTGATCCTGCTGACTGCCCGGCACAGCCTCATCATCCGGCCCATCCTGATCCTGGCGCTGTTGACTGCTGCGGTGAGCCTGCTGATGTCTGTGGGCATACACCTTCCCTCGATCGTGTGGTTCTTGTTGAAGCTGTTCACGCTGGTGTTTTTCCTGATGTGGGTCCGGTGGACGTATCCTCGGCTGCGTCTGGACCAACTGTTGAATCTCTCCTGGAAAGTCCTGCTGCCGCTCGGTCTGCTCAACCTGCTCGCGACCGCGCTCGTCCTCACCCTGGGAGGACGATAGCCGATGGGCGAACTCGGGGTGTTCATTATCCTGGCGCTCGTC
>DASWFZ010000006.1:0-25981 GCA_036393975.1 bacterium
CCTTCTCGCTTCCTCTCGCCCAGCGTCGCTAGGACACTGACGATGTCCTGGATTCGCTCCACGTCGAGGAGTCCCATTTTCTGATCACGTCATCGAGATTGGGCGTACTGAGTTCTTCAAGTTCATACCTTACCCGGACGGCCGGCACTCGGATGGTGATAATGCGTCGCAGGTCCACCGGCGTGCCAATCACGACCACGTCGCACGGAGTGGCGGCAATCGTCTCCTCCAGTTCGCGGACCTGCTGCACACCATACCCCATGGCGGGCAAGACCGGCCCCAGGTGGGCGTAGTGACGAAAGACTTCCTGAATTGATCCTACCGCATGTGGTCGCGGATCGACTAGTTCGGCCACGCCATACTTGCGTGCGGCGATGACCCCTGCCCCGTATGTCATCCCCCCGTGTGTAAGGGTAGGCCCGTCTTCGACCACCAGGGCCCGGCGGCCCCGAAGAAGCGTCGGATCATCGACCTGGACGGGAGACGCCGCCTCAATGATGACCGCGCGGGGATTCACGTGGGTGACGTTGGCCCGCACCTGCGCCACCCCGCCCGGGGGGGCGGTGTCCACCTTGTTGATCACCACGACGTCGGCCATGCGCAGGTTGGTCTCGCCGGGGTGATAGGTCAGTTCGTGCCCGGCTCGGTGGGGGTCGGCCAGGACGATGTGGAGGTCTGAGCGCAGGAAGGGGAAGTCGTTGTTGCCCCCGTCCCACACGATGACACCCGCCTCGCGCTGGGCCTGGCGAACGACGGCCCGATAGTCCACGCCGGCGTAGACGAGCGTGCCGGTGGCGATATGCGGCTCGTACTCCTCGCGTTCTTCGATCGTCACCTGGTAGCGGTCCAAGTCGGCCAAGGTCGCAAAGCGCTGGACACGCTGCCGCGCCAGGTCCCCGTAGGCCATGGGGTGGCGAATCACCGCGATGCGGTGGCCTAACGCTTTCAGAATCCCTGTCACCCGCCGCGTGGTCTGCGACTTCCCCGCGCCAGTGCGCACGGCACAGACGCTGATCACCGGCACGCGCGCCGCCAACGACGTGGCCCCCGGACCCAACAGCCAGAAGCTCGCACCCGCAGCGAGGACGGTGGACCCCACGTGCATGAGCTGCTCGTGGGACACGTCACTGTAGGCAAAGACCACCTGCTCGACGCGTAGATGGCGGATGAGGTCGGGCAGCTCGTCTTCCGAGTAAATCGGGATTCCCTGCGGGTACAGCGGACCAGCCAAGACGCGAGGATACGATCGCCCCTCCAGATCGGGGATCTGGGTGGAGGTGAACGCTACAACCTGGTAGTTAGGACGCTGCCGGAAGTATTCGTTGAAGTTGTGGAAGTCGCGTCCCCCGGCCCCCAGGATGATAACCCGGGTGCGGGATGCCGCAGGGCGCGAGCGCGTAGAGGGACGCGCGTGCCGCGCTCCGCGTGGATGCGTTTTGAGCTTCGCCATGGAGAGTACTGGGCACCCATCTTCTGTGCGTTTTTAGACAAACCCTTGACAGTGCTTTCTCGTGTGCAGCAGCTGCACCCGCGCGACGCGGTCTGAGGCGAAGCGGCCAGGCGCGTGGACTACGGTGTGCCGGAGGCCGCGGGTGTTGCGATCCGGCGCGCTCCGATGTATCGGGCCACGTAATACATCTCGTCTAGATTGGCAACCATCACCTGCTGGGTGCTGGAAGCGGCGTGGATGAACTTGCGTTCGCCCACATAGATCCCGACGTGAGACGCCCCGGGGGCGTAGGTTGTGAAGAAGACTAAGTCGCCTGGCCGCAATTCAGCCTGCTCGACCGGGACACCCATCTGGAAGTAATCATACGAACTGCCGCGGCCCAAGTCCGGCGCAAACGTGGAAAACACGATGTAGATCAATCCCGAGCAATCCAACCCCCCTGCCGAACGCCCTCCCCAAACGTATCGAGTCCCCACGTATTGCATCGCTTCCCGCACAATCGCGTCCCCCGTAGCGTGGCCCTTTCCGATCGCTCGCGTCACGGGAGCACCGCGCAGTTCTTCCCGCCGTACCCACCCCGCGTCGCCCTCCGGCAACGTTACTTCCACCCATCCGTTGGACTCGGCGGTCACCTGCGCTTGGGATTGCGGAGCCACCAACGCCGTGGTCGTGAAGTACGTCCCGGGCCCCCGGCGAAGACGCAGGGGATGCGGGACTGTGACCGTGTCGCCAACTGCTAGGGTCGCGGGAGTTTGTTCAGGGGTAACCTGAGTGTCCGGGGAGGTTCCCGTGGTTGCTTTCACCGTCACCATTGGTCCCGGAGGCGGAACTTTCACCGTCACCTTTGCCCCTGGGATGATCAAACGCTGGCCCGGGTGAATGAGGTTTGACTGCAATCCGTTAGCACGCATGAGGTTCTGTACTGTAATTCCGTACCGCCCGGCAACCAACGCGAGCGTGTCCCCTCGACTGACGGTGTACCGATAGGTGACGGTCTGTGTGGGAGCTGGTTTGGGCGGCAGCTTTTGGGATTGAACGGCTCTTGTCCCCGTGGGGGGGAGGCGGAGAATCTGGCCGATCGAAAGACGAGTCGGATCGCTGATGTGATTGTAGGCAGCCAAGGCGGAGACGGACACGCCAAATCGGTGCGCGATGCGGTAGAGGGTCTCACCGGGCTGGACAACGTATGTTGTCCCGTCGGCGGCGAACGCAGGGATCGCCGAGACACATAGTACGGCGGCAGACAGGATCGCAGCCGCGGTCGCCCAGCGCATCGTTCCCCCTCCGACACGACGTGTACTACAGCCATGCCACCGGGCACACAGCGCTAGACGGCCCACAAACGCAGGAGGCAGGGACCGTGCTACTCGGCCTCTGCCTCCCTGCGCCTCTCCCGTATTCAGCTTGTGAATCTGTGCCTTTGTGAGCCTGTTAGTCCCCGCACGCGGCTGACCTGCTCAAAGGCGGGCCCTCTGCGGGCGTCCCGACCTCCGTGTGATCAGCGCTTGGAGTACTGGAACCCCTTGCGAGCCCGCTTATGTCCGTACTTCTTGCGCTCCTTCATGCGGGGGTCGCGCGTAAGGAAGCCTTCCTTGTGCAGCGCCGGCCGGACGGTCTCATCGTTGCGAGCCAAGGCCCGCGCAATACCGTGCCGGACTGCGCCCGCCTGCCCGGAGTTGCCGCCCCCGTTCACCGTCGCCAAGATGTCGAATCGCCCCTCGGCGTTCGCGACCTTCAACGCTTGCAGGATTCTGGTCTGCAGCGGCAGCCGAGGGAAAAAGTCCTCCATCGTCCGCCCGTTGACCAGAATCTTTCCGCTGCCCGGCAGCAGCCGCACTCGTGCCACGGCATTCTTGCGCCGGCCTGTTCCCCCCGCTACTGCTTGAACTGCCACCGTGCTCACCTCGTCAGTAGATGTGCGTCTACTACTTTGTCACGTCAAACTTCTCTGGTTTTTGCGCAAAGTGTGGATGCTCCGCGCCGGCATACACCTTCAGCCGCGTGGCCAACTTCTTGCCCAACTTAGTCTTCGGGAGCATGCCGCGGACCGCCTCAGTGATGAGCCTCTCGGGCTTGGTCTTGAGCAGGGTCCCCTTCGAGACGGCCTTGAGCCCCCCGCCGTAGCCGGAGTGGCGGTACAGAAACTCTTGCTGCGCTTTGCGTCCAGTCAACCGCACTTTGGCGGCATTCACCACGATGACACCATCCCCCGTATCCAGGTGGGGGGTGAACTCGGGCTTGTGCTTGCCGCGCAGCAGACTGGCCACGCGCGTCGCCAAGCGACCCAAGACGACGGTATCGGCATCCACGAGATGCCACTTGTGGTTAATGGATTTGACTGCGGGTAAGAACGTCTTCATTGGGTTCTCGCGCATTGCGGGCGCGAGGCTCATTCTACCCGTAGCTCGCAGGGGCTGTCAACGCGCGGGGCGGATCAAAGCGGTGAGCGCTCGCCACCGATTGATGAGAATAAAAGAGGTCAGTTTTCTCAGTTTCCGAGATTGACGATCCGGCGGACGCCGAGAAACCCCGGCCCATAGTGGGGATCGTCAAGCGACGAAATGGTCACGTCAGACCCGGTCGAGGAAGCATGGATGAACTTCCCCTCGCCGATGAAGATCCCGACATGCGACGGCCCGGGGCTGTCCGTCGTGAAGAACACGAGATCGCCCGGCAGGATGGCTTGCGCCTCCACCGGCTTGGCCATGCGGTAGTAGTCCTCCGAGCGCACCCGCCCCAGGGAAGGGACGAAGCGGGAGAAGACGAGATAGACCAGTCCTGAGCAGTCCATGCCGCGGGGGGAGGCGGCGCCCCACACGTAGCGGACACCCAGGTAGCGCTCTGCCTCCCGCACAATCCGCTCCCCCACTGAACCCGTCCTCACTGTCCGCAGGAAAGCCACGGGCGGAACAGGGATAGGTTGGGGCATGGGCATGTACCGCCGTCCCAGCGCTGTGGCCGATCCCCGCGCGGGAATGTCGAGCCGCTGCCCGGGCACGATGATATCGGTCCACAAGCCGTTCGCCTCTTTAAGGGCGTCTGCCATCACCCCATATCGCGCCGCGATTCCATAGAGTGTGTCGCCCCCACGGACCCAATACACCGCGAGCAAGGACGGTTGAGTCGCTCGCGATGCCGCAGGCTGCGCCTGAGGCACCCCACGCCCTCGAGGAATCTTGAGGACCTGTCCGGGGGTGAGTCGCGAGGGATCGGACAGCGTGTTCACTGAGGCCAAGCTCTGAACAGTCACGCCATATCGCAGACCGATTTGGGTAAGCGTATCGCCAGGACGGACGACGTACGTGGGGGCAGCTTCTGAAGCATAGCCCACTCCGGAGGCGAGGAGCACGCTCAGCACCAACCATAGGAATGTCGTCATCGCACGATGTCTCATAAAAGTCCAGCTCGCGGTATCCGGCGCATACCCGCGCCGGCGCTGCCTCTAGACTTCTTGCCCTAAGGTCAGGTCCAGAACCGATGCCGCTCCCACGTTAATCTTCCCTTGAACTTTCCGGATGACCGCGCCTTCTCCTACGACCGACTGTTCCAGTCGCGCCCCCTCAATAAGGGTGTGCGCATTAATAATGGAGTCCTTCACCTTGGAATTGATGATCCGTGCCCCGGCTCCGATGGACGCGTGCGGGCCCACGACGGATCCTTCCAGCACCGCCGATGAGCTGACGGACGACGGCGGGATAACTTGGGAGGCGAGGGCGGCAGGAATCGGCGGCGGGGTGAGTGCGAGCAGATCCCGGTTCGCCTGGAGCAGTGCGTCGACGGTGCCGCAGTCGTACCAGTGCTCGATCGGGAACGTGCCCATACGCTCTCCCGCATCCACCATCAACTGCAAGGCATCTGCCAGCCAGAACTCCCCCCGCATACGTCGATCTTCGCGCACCAGCCGGTCCAGGGCTTCGCGCAGCGCCGCAGAGTTCTTGATGAAGTAGGCGCCGATCACGGCCATGTGATTTGTAGGGTTTTGAGGCTTTTCGATGATCCGGCGGACGTTGCCGGTGGCGTCGAGTTCCACGACACCGAGCCGACGGGGATCCTCGACCTCCTTCACCCCCGCCATCGACCGTGTGCTGTGGAGGAAGCCTGCGACATCACCTTTGATGATTGTATCTCCGAAGATCACGAGCGTCGGCTTTCCATCGAGGTACTCGCGAGCCACGTACACCGCGTGCCCATTGCCCAGCGGCTGGGGCTGGGTGACAAAGTGCAGAGCCAGCCCGCCGTACTGCGCCCGGGCCCAGGCTTCGATCTTCTCGCCCAGGTAGCCGACCACAAAGACAATCTCATCAACGCCGGCAGCGACCAGTTCGTCGACGATGTGCGCCAACATCGGCTTGCCAGCGACCTGCAGCAGCCCCTTTGGCTGCGTGTACGTGTGCGGGCGCAGCCGGACTCCCAGACCTGCGGTGGGAATGATGGCTTTCATCAATAGTAGGTTTCAGCGCTGCACCATTCCGCAGTTTGAAACCGTAACATTGGTGATGTACAGACTTTAGCTCTCACTTCCTGCCTCCAGGCCTGTGAACCGGCAGAGGATCTCGTGGCCGTGGCATCCAGAGCATGTTCGCCCATTCCTGGTTGGACTCGGCAATAGCGGAAGGGACAGGACGCGAACGCTTTCTAGCGAACCCGAGTTCCTGCCAGAGATGTGGCCATGGGCAATGTATCCCTCGCGATAGTCATCGTGACGTTCAACACCCGGGATCTGGTGCTGCAGTGTCTGCATTCGGTCATCGAGGATGCCGAGCGCGCTGACAAACCGCATCGGGTCATCGTCGTGGATAACGCTTCGACCGACGGCACGGTAGCAGCCGTGCGGGCTACATTCCCCACCGTGGAGCTCATCGAGAATACCACAAATGTTGGAATCGCTCCGGCGTTAAACCAGGGCCTGCAAGCCTGCGCGGATTGCGCCTACGTGTTGCTCATGAACAGTGACATCAAAGTGCTGCCGGGCACGCTGGGTCCGATGCTAGACTACCTTGACAGCCATCCTCAGGTTGCCGGTGTCAGCGTCCAACTCGTTAATCCGGACATGTCGCGCCAAAAGTTCCGCACGTCGTTCGGGCTCGTCCTCTTCCCAGAACGATTTGACCGAATTTTTCAGCTTACGTTTTTCGGGGACACGTTTCACCTGGGTCGCCGCGCCATGTACAACAAGGATCAGGTGGGCCCGTTCGATGAGTTCTACTTCTTCTTCAACGAAGATCTCGACTGGTCCATCCGCGCGCACCGCAAGGGGCTAGTGTTTCACTATCTTCCCGACCTGCCGGTGGTGCACTACAGTGGCCAGGGACGAGCCCAGAATCGCCTCAAACTTCTCAGCGAATTCTATCGCATGAACCTCTACTTCTATGCCAAGTTCTACGGCCGAGCGATCACACGGACGGTGTACCTTGCCCAAGTGGCTTCGATTCTCGTGAGACTTGCCTATCTGCGCCTTGTCGGCAAGGATCAGTCCGGCGATGCCGTAGCGTACCGTGCCGCGCTCGATAAGCAGCAGCAGTTCATGCGTACCTTGCCCTGACCAGGCGATTGTCTTTCGCTAGGCGCTGCCGCACGGCTTCACCGCTCAGGGGTTTCATGCAATAACGGCCGCGGCAACCTGTTCTCATCACGGAACCGACGGTAGAGACCCCTCATGCGAGCTATGGCTTCGTCGAGGCGGCCTCGGGCCGCGCTATCGTGCCGCCATCGAAGGGCAAGCCACCAGGCCCGGAGGCGCTGTGCCCAATACAGAGGGACGGCCCATCGCCGTCCCCCGTACTTATGCACCAGCCACAAGCTATCCACCAGGCGATCGGCGGCGCCATTGGCCTGCGCTCCGTTCGCATCTGCCGCGCGGTGGTGAGTCACCCTGGCCTCGGGCAGGAAGGCGAACGCGTATCCCTTGCGCCTGACCCGGAGTGACCACTCGAGGTCCTCATAGCCCGCGTGGAACCGGTCGTCGTACAGACCAATGTCAAATAAGGCCTCACCCCGTACCAACGCGCAGGTCCTACCGATGAAGGTGACCCGTTGCGGCCGCAGCGGACGGCGAGGCACCGGGTCGAGGATCGCGATTCGCTGGGGCAGTCCCGTTCCATTCTGGTCGGTGAGTGTGGCGACTACACCGGCCGTCGACGGATGCTTCCCGAGGTACTGCACCATCCTGGGCAGCGCTCCGGCGGCGATCTCCGCGCCATCGTGCATGACGAGGACGTATGTAGGGAACCCCAGTTGCCGCAGTCCGACATTGCATGCGGACGCGGCCCCACCCTCTGCAGGACGGGGCAGCACAAGGACGTGCGGAAACTCATGGTGCACGTCTTCCGCCACCCCATCAGCCGACGTGTTATCGACCACCACAACCTCGTACTCAACCTGCTTCAACGCGTCACACTGCGGCAGAAGCGCGCGCAAGGCGCGCAACAACGCCTGCCGTCCGTCGGACGCCACGATAACAACACCCAAACGCTCCCTCGCAGGGTAAGGGGAATGGAAGTCGTGCCGGTGTTGCCAAAGCAGTTTCCGCACAGGCACGCCGATGTATGTTGGATTCCGCTGCCGGATCACCGCCGCACGACGGAACATCTCGTCGTCGCGAAGCCTGAGCTGTTCCCGGGAGCGTGTCTCAGGTGGTCCCCAGTGAAGGCACCAGATAGCCTCCTGCCGCGCGATCCCGACCTCCAAACCCGCTTTGATGAATTCGAGAGCCTGCACATGATCGTAGAGTTCAAATCCCCCCAGCGAGTTTGCCCATGGCAGGTCATACTGCGTGGCCAGGAAGAGGCCATCGACCACAGCTGCAGGCTGGTAGTCGCCGACGACCGATCGGAACCGGCTGAAGTGCAAGATGCGACGTCGGAGGTACAGTGACGCAGGGAAGCCGCCTGGCCGGAAGTACTCCCGCAACCGCCCGTAGCAGTGAAACGCATTATTCAGCCACCAGATGGCTTTGGCTGGCAATCGCGTGGCACCGACTACACCGACCATGCCCAGACGAGGATAAGTGTCGAACAGGTGCAGGAGTTCAGGCAGCAGCCCTCGGTGCACAAGGTATGTGTCCTGGTGGACGTAGAGCTTGTAGCGAGCTGTGGATGACTCCATGGCCCGCTGGTACCCTTCGGCCATGGAGGTCGCCCCATACACCGCAACTTTCTCCACGCTGTACCCTGCAGGAATCTGCAGCGCATCTAGATACCGCAGGCAGGTTGCGTACTGTGTGTCATTGTTGACCAGGGTGAGGAATGCAATCGCGCGGGGGTTAAGGGACCGCTGAGCCCCTGGAGGGCTTCCGCCGCTCGCAGACGCGACCGCCCGGTCAGGCGGTGCTGCTCGAAGATCGACAATCTGATCCAACTCGCGTCACCCTATTTCAGCACTCCGGCCTCGTGGTCGGAGCGGGCGAGATCGCATGGCGGCATCGATGCGTTATTTGAAGCCATCACCAGGATAGTTCCCTACTCGAAATCACACAAATCAAGTCCGCCATCAGAAGAACGCACGGAACACCGACGGAAGACATCGTGCTAGCCACCGTCCCAGACGCTCCTCCAATGCCGCGATCGATCGCCCAGACCCCTGAGGCCCTAGATCGGGCAGCGCAATGACCAGCAACCGAAAGGGAAAGCGCAAAGTGACAAATGGGTCCCAGTGCAGTGCGAGAGCAGCCTCTTCACGAGCCTGTCGAGATCTCCCTTTGAGGAGCGTGGCCCATGCCCGGTGAACTTGAATGTCCGCCTTCCAGCGACCGAGCCATCGAGACGACAACTTCCGGGCGTGACGGGCGAAACCGGGCCCGTAGAGGTCACCGATCCGCCCGAGCGTCTTCTCCAGTACATACTGGTGATCCGCCAACAGGGTCGCGGGTTGAGCGAGAAATTGTTTGCTGAGATTCGCGTCGTGTTGCCGATAGAAAACTAGAGGCTCCGCCACAAATGCGCCGTCGTGATGCATGTACACCCGAAGCCATAAATCCCAGTCGGGCGCAAACGGGATCGCCTCGTCAAATAGGCCCACAGTCTCGATGATCGCCCGCCGTGCCGTCACTGTTGAGAGAAAGATCTTGTTGCCCTGCAGCAAGGTGATGAGCTCAGTCTTCTTGTCGCAAATCCTGTCGCTGCCCCATCGCCTAAAGACCTGCATAACCTTTCCCTGCGCATCGGTGAGATACAGGCCCGTGTGGACAAACGCAATGTCCGGATGCCGATCTAAGGTGTCGACCGTACGAGCTAGGTATTCGGGATGCCACCAGTTGTCATCCTCGAGGAGAACAACATACTCGCCCCTGGCGTGCCGCATGCCCGCGTTCCAGTTTGGGGCCATCCCCAGATTTCGATCGTTGCGGAAATGTCGGATACGTCCATCCATCCATCCCGTCACCATGGCTGGAGTGTCGTCTGTCGACGCATTATCCGACACAATGAGCTCGAAATCAGAATACCTCTGCGCCAAGACGCTTGTCATGGCCTGCCGAAGAAACGTACTGCGGTTGAAGGTAGGAATAACGACGCTGACCTTCGGCTCGCTCACAGCAAAACCCCGTTGTCTGCAGCGACGGATGGCGTCTCGAACCCCACTGAGGTCGGTTCCTTTCCTCTCCAGAAAGCCTACCAGTGCACTGGACCTACTTCAGGAAACTTCGTCAGCGCGTTTTCAAGCATCTGCTCGATGTGCACAAGCGCCTCACGCGTCTTGGCCTCCGCCCTCAGGACCAGCACCGGCTGGGTGTTGGACGCTCGGATGAGACCCCAGCCGTCACCAAACAGCACGCGGGCGCCGTCGACGTCGACAACCTCGTATCGGTGTTTGAACTCTGTCGTGACCTTTCGCACGATCTCGAATTTTACCTCGTCGGGGCAGTTCACACGGATTTCCGGTGTGTTGTGATACCGGGGGACATCGGCGAGTAACTCCGACACCTTCTTGTCCGTCGTGGCCAGAATCCGCAACAACCTCCCGGCCGCGTACAGCGCGTCGTCGTAGCCATAGTACTCGTCGGCAAAGAACATGTGGCCGGACATCTCGCCGGTGAAGACCGCGCCCAGTTCCTTCATCTTAGCCTTGATCAGGGAGTGGCCGGTCTTGTAGAACATCGGGCGGCCGCCCAACCGTGCGATTTCCTCATATAACGACTGCGAGCATTTGACCTCGACGATCCCGACCGCGCCGGGGTGTTTCGGCATGATCTCCCGCCAGAACAGGATCATGAGGGTGTCGCCCCAAATGATCCCGCCTTGTTCATCGACCACGCCGATCCGGTCGCCGTCCCCGTCCAGCCCGATGCCGACGTCGGCTCCCGTGCGCTTCACGGTCTCAATGAGGGCGGTGAGATTGGAAGGCTCCACCGGATCCGGGTGATGATGGGGAAAGCGCGGGTCCGAGTCACAATACAGGCACGTGAGGTCGACCCCCCACTCCTTGAGGACCTGAGGCGCGACGAGGCTCGCGGTTCCGTTGCCGCAGTCGAGAACTACGCGCAGCCGGCGGGGCCCGAGGTGGATCTTCTCCTTCAGCATCACGCGGTAGGCGGGCACGACGTCCCGGCGCTCCACCGATCCCGGGCCTGCCATCTGTTTGCCCTGCTCGGCCAGGCGCCGCACGTCTTGGATTTCGTCCCCATAAATCGTGCCAAACCCGTGGGCGAGTTTGAAGCCGTTGAACTCCGGAGGGTTGTGGCTGGCCGTGATCATCACGCCTCCATCGATCCCGTAATGCACCCGGGCAAAGTAGAACGTCGGCGTGATCACGGTCCCGATGTCGACCACCCGACACCCGCTCGCGACCAGGGCACGGACGACCGACTCGCGGAGCGTGGGGGAGCTCTGCCGATTGTCCGATCCGACCAAGACGGGAATTCCCTCCCCAGTGCCCCCGCTCGAGGCGGGCAAGGGGGGTGAAGCGCGCCGGAGATAGGTGGCATAAGCCCGCGCGACGGCGTCGGCCACTTCGGCGGTCAGATCAGAGCCAACCACGCCGCGGATATCATACTCGCGGAAGATGGAGGGGTTGATGCGCGTCACCATTCCCTCACACTACTCCATCGTGACGTCGCAGGCGGTTTCCCAAGATTTCTCACGTCCACTTGCGTTCTTCACCACGCTCGGGACACGGCCACCGTGTTACGTCCCTTCCTCCCTTCGGCTCGGCGGCGTTAGGGTCCCTGCGAAGGAAACTGGCCGCCGTACCGGGGGACGGGAGAAACGCCCACGGAAATCCACAGCTCTTGCCGCATCTGCCGGTACTTAATGGATAGCTCAAAGCAGTCTGCGATCGGCGCGGTGAGAATGTAGTCGAGATCTTTGAACACGGTCGTAACCGTGTTGTACTCCGCCTGCACGGTGACGTACACATCCGTTCCCAGAGCGACGCCGGTGTCGCTGAGTGTGGAAAGCTGCTGTGTTGTCAGGTTGTACTTCGGGCCCAGTTGCCAGTGGTACCGTTGGGGGATCCGTTCGCCGTACGTGGTGAGGGCAAATAGAGCCTGCGCTACGTAATCGTATGACAGGCCGACTGTCAGTGTGGTCGCAACGGTCTCCGCCCGGGTGCCAGTGCGCTGATAGGCCAGATCCACCTCATTAACGATATCTCGGGGGTTGACCGTGTCGAGCGCGAGAGGGGTCGTGCCGTAGGCGAGGAGCGCCTGGTAGCCAAGCGTCAGCGTACTATCGGGGCCCAGCTGCCGCGTGATTGCCGATTGCGACGTGACGATCTGTTGGTGTGCGCCGGTCCCGTAGGTGGCGTCCGTCCAGTTCCAAGACAGCCGCATCTCCATATCGGGCCCCAACCCGATCGGAGGGGTTCGCAACCCGAGCACCCACTGGAATCGGTTCGTGTCGACGTTTCGCGTGAACTCGCGGTGGCCGCCGCTGCTCACGGAGGCTGCTAGCTCCAGAGGCACAAATCCCAGGGGGGTGGAGGGCAAGACCACCCCGCCCTCGGCCCGCTGCGCGAGGGTCCCGACACTGGTGGAAACGAAGGCGAGGGGGGTACCAACCCCCACCGCCAACCGGTACGCACCGTAGAACCCATCGGTGTTGGTGAAGCCGATACTGGGCAGACTCCCGGCCGTCTCGCGCGCACTGCGCAGGGAGATCGTCATCACTGGGACCGAAAACAACACGGTGTTCCCGATCAAGAACGTCGCCCCATCGATCGCCGCACGTTCCCCCGGGATCACATCGACATGGGAGGCCGTGATGTGGTAGCCGGGGCACTCCGGGTTGCAGGTGGTAATCGTACTCTCACCCGCCACAATGTGGCCGGGCTCGGCGCGGAGACTACTGCTGCGGATGTAGAGCCCGTTGACGATCACCTCGGCCGTAGAGAGGAGAATCGTTTGTTTCTGAACGTCGTACGTGACGACGGAGGCATGCATCTGGCGCCCATCTCGATCGATGACACTGACGCGCCCCCTGGCTTCCAGGCGGCCCTCGCGCACGAACACGCGCACTGTCTCCGCTTTGAACTGCACACCGCGGTACGTCACAGAAACGTGACCGGTGGCATCAATGATCTGGGTGGCCTCGTCGTACGACACTTGATCCGCGTCGAAGACAACGGGGACAACTCCTTGGGAAAACGCGGGCGTGGACGCCAGCGCGCCAATGACGAGGACTGTGAGCACCATCGCATGGAGCGCGACCCGACAGCGATAGCACGGAGAGAAAAAGCGCGGGGGGACCGGAGGGCGCGTCATGCCCCGGGAACGACGGGTCCTCAGGGAATCAGGGTCACAGGAATGGGCGGGATGGGGAATCCCGCCGGCTGGAGATCGGCATCGCACTGGCGACAGGTTCGGGCTGTCCGCGTCACTCCCTCCTCCCCGCGACGGGGATGGTCCTCCGTAGGAAAGCGTGGCAGGAGGCGCCCGCAGAGTTAGATTCGGATATCGATGACTGCCGTGACGCCGACCCCCGGAACCCTTCGGATCCCGTCGGCAATGGGATTTTCGCTATCGATGGGTACGAGCGCTTTGACTCGGAACACGCTGTTGAAATCTGCTTCGAGTTGTCCGACGGCCCGGACTTTATCCAGAGCCCCCTTGGACCCTGAGACTTGCGCGGCCCCAATGTAGCTGGCCTGGCCGACCCCGACGCTCAGGACAGGGACGACTTTCGTCTGCTCCCGGACCTTCACGCCCCTATTGTCCAGCAGATTGTTCACGAAAGTATTCAGGGGGCCGGCGTACTGCTTGACGACGTAACCGATGCCGAAGATTTTGATCAGCCCGGTGATATCCTGCGCAGGCGCACCCAGCGGAAGCGCCAATACCAAGACCGTCATCAACACGAATGCGGCCAGTCGTGCGCGTCTCATTTGTCGCCCTCCTCGGCGCAACCTATAATCGCAAGTGTGCCCTTACCCAGGACGGATCATCCGTGACCGTCGACCTTCTCCTCGTCGGCAACGGGCCGGGCGAACTCACCGGCTGGATCCACCCGGTTGCCAGTGTGGCTCGGCAGCTTGCTCCCACCGACCTCCGACTGACGCTTGTCCTGTCCCCTACCCAATTCGCCGGGGGTAGAGAAGTAGATGTGGTGAAGTCGTGGGCCCTCTTTGACCACATCGTGACTCCCCCAGAGGTTACGCGGTTAGTCCTCGGGGTGGGCACGATTCCGATCGGCCCCCAAGCGTCGGTGATTCATCTGGGCGGGGACCTGTGGTTCTCGGCCCGTATAGCGCGACGTCTGGGTGCCCCGGCGGGCGCCTTTGCGGAGACGCCGCTGATCCTCCGACGTCACCAGGCGTTTGTCCGGATCTTCGCCGCCTCCGAAGACCTGGCCGCCCACCTGCGGGCGCACGGGGTATCGGCGGAGAGGATCACGGTCACCGGAGATCCGCGGGTGGACGCGGTGCTTGGAGGGCCCCACCCACGACGGCGCGCTCCGTTGCCCTCTCGACTCCCCATGGAGGCCAGCGCATCATCCGCTGGCGGCGCGAACGCGGGGGAAGAGCGCGTGGCAATTCTTGCCGGCAGCCGGGACCGTTACTTTAGGGCTCTCATACCCTACTTTATGCGCGCGGCGAGCGCGATTGCCACACGGCGCCCCGGCGTCACATTCGATGTGATCACAGCGGAGTTTCTCTCACCGGAAGTAATCACCGCGATGCAACAAGACATCCGGCAACGGTGGCCGGAACTGCGGGTCGTCTGGGTGAGGGAGGACCCGTGGGATGTCCTCACACGCGCGGACCTCACGCTCACGATCCCTGGCACCAACACAGTCGAACTGGCGATCCTGGGCGTCCCATTCGCGGTCATCGTGCCGATAGATCTCTTAGACGAGGTTCCAACGGAGGGCCTGCTGGAATACGTCGGGCGCCTCCCAGGCCTGGGCCGACTCATCAAGCGCGAAGCCGTGCGCCGGTTCTTCGCACGCCCACGACTCGTCGCGCTCCCCAATCTCCGGGCCGGACGCGCCATCGTCCCCGAGTGGATCGGCAGGTGGACCCCCAGCGAACTGGCGAACCGCGTTGGAGAGTTGCTTGACGACGCCCCACGCAGGGCGGCGATGCAGGCGGCCCTGCGCCAGGTGTACCCTGCCTCCGGCGGTGCTGCGGGGATGATCGCCGAGCAAGCGCTAGCCCTGGCTCGCACTCGAAGGGTGGAACGATCGTGAGACGGCTGGCCACTTTCCTCAGGCCCTACTGGGCGCAGTTTGCCGCCGGGTTGATCTCCGTGCTCCTGCTCACCGCGACGCAGTTGTTCGTGCCTCGGTACGCCGGGCTCACCGTCGATGCCATCATCCGCACGAGAAGTCTGGAGGTGCTGAACACTGCAGCCCTCGTGGTTCTCGCGGCGTTGGGGCTGCGCAGCGTGCTGCTGTATGGTCAGTTGTACTTCGCTCTGTTCTTGGGCCATCGCGTGATCACCGACCTGCGGCAGTTGATCTTCCAGCGCGTCCAGCGCTGGTCGCTGGATCGCTTCGCCGGTTGGACCAGCGGCGACCTGATTTCCCGCAGCCTACAAGACACATCGGTTGTCCAAAACAATCTGTTAGTCGGACTCTTCGACCTCATCGGCACGGCGCTCACGGCTGTAGGCATCATCGTCATGCTGTTCGTCTTGCAGTGGCGACTGGCGGCGTTCACGCTCATCGTCATCCCCCTGTTGCTGGGCAGCGCGCGCATGTTCGGCCAGGAGATCCAGCGGGTTACCCAGCGGGCGCAAGAGCGCGTGGCGTGGTTGGCCTCGCTGCTGCGGCAGGCCTTCGGTGGCGCCCGCGTGATTCGGGCTTTTGTGCAAGAAGAACGGGAAATCGGCAACTTCCTGAAAGAAAACGAACGCACCTTCCACGAGAACCTGCGCATCAGCCAGCTCATTGCGATCCAGGTGCCGATTGTTAGTTTCGCCACGGCGGTGGGGCTGGTCGCGGTGATGTGGCAGGGGGGCCACTTGGTCACAGCCGGCGTGATTAGTGCCGGCACGCTTGTCTCCTTTTTGGCCTATGCGGGAATCGCGGTGGAGCCTTTAGTGGCGCTCTCGCGACTGTATGCCGGCCTACGGCAGGGGCTGGGGGCGCTGGATCGCGTCATGGAAGTGCTCCGCGTGCCCGATGGGGTAACGGATACGCCCCACGCGATCACTGCCCCGCCATTTCGCGGAGAAGTGCGCTTTCGCAACGTCTCGTTTAGCTACGATCGCACGACCACCATTCTGCACGACATCGGTCTGGCAGTCGGCGCGGGCGAGCGCATCGCCGTCGTCGGCTCTAGCGGCGCTGGCAAGTCGACGCTGGTGAACCTGATCCCTCGTTTCTATGATCCCACCGCCGGGGTTGTTGAAATCGACGGGAAAGATGCGCGCATGTTCACGCTGCGATCGTTGCGCCGACAAATCGGCTTGGTCCCACAGGACACCGTGCTGTTCTTGGGGACCATTCGCGACAACATCGCATATGCGAAGCCTGAGGCCAGCGAAAATGAGGTCACCGCCGCGGCCGAAGTAGCCAACGCACATCCGTTCATCATGAGCCTGCCCGGGGGGTACAACACCCTGCTGGGCGAGGACGTGCAGCTGTCAGGTGGGCAGCGGCAACGACTCGCAATCGCCCGGGCTGTCCTCACTAATCCACGCATCATCATCTTGGATGAGGCCACCTCCGCCCTCGACGCGGAATCCGACCAGCTGATTCAGGAGGCACTGGACCGACTGATGGTAGGCCGGACAACCTTCATCATCGCCCACCGCCTGTCCACGGTCCGCAAGGCCAACCGCATCGTCGTCCTCGAACGTGGCCGAATCGTCGAGCAGGGCCGTCACGATGACCTCATGGCGCTAGGAGGCACCTACGCCAAGCTCGCCGGGCTGCAGCTTGTAGAAACCGCGTGATGATGTTATTCGCGCAGTTGCTGGCGCGAGGCTCGATCCAGCGTCGCTTGCAGCACCTGCTCCCATCGCAGAGCAATCGCGTCCCAGGCGTGGTGGGTAATCGCATAGTCATGCGCAGCCATCCGCATCTGCGCAAGGCGGTTCGGGTCGGAGAGTAGTTGCATCGTTGTGTCGACAAAACGGGCAGAGAAGTCTCCTCTCCCGGGCCATCCTTCGACCGCGATGCCACGACGGCCATCCGCGGCGAGCTCGGGCAATACTCCCAACGAACTGGTCACCGCAGGGGTACCTGCCGCCATCGATTCCAGCACGGCGATGCAGCCCGTCTCTTCCACCGTCGCTGGATACAGCATCAACGTGCTCTGCTGCAGTGAACGAACCAGGTCGGGCTTGGGGGCCCAGCCGTTCAAGGACACGCCGGGTGTCGCACAGCGCCTGAAGGCGTCGAGGGACTGGTAGGAGTACACGTGGAGTTCCGCTTCAGGGGACTGTGCACGAATGGCAGGAAAAATGTCTTCTAGAAGTGGGGCAAGGCCACGGTCAGGCACAGACGTGTGGACAAACCGCAGGGGGGAATGCGGAGCAGCAGACCCCGCAAACGCGTGCGAATCAATGCCGACCGGAACGACCACGAGCTTGTCAGCTGGCACACGAAACAACCAACGGAAGACGTCGGCGAGGAAGGCGCTGATCACAATGATCCGGTCGACGCGCTGATGGAACAATGGCCCGGTGGCCCTCCTCCAGGCGATACTTAACTGGTACCCAACGCCTGAGCGCAGGGGTGCCATAGGCACCCCTTGGTAGTCATGGGACCAGAAAAGTCTGGCGCGTGCGCCGATGCCTGTCCGGACATCCTCCATGGCGCGGCAGATAACCAGTACATCCGGCGGCTTTGCACGCGCTGCGGAATGCCACTGTGAACCAGCGGCAGCATCGTAGTAGCGGACGCCGTCGTACACGCCGGCTTCCGCCCCACAGCGATTGATAACAACGACCTCGTGGCCGAGCCCCGCAAGTCCCTTGGCCACGTAGTAGAGAGCACTCTCACCGCCGCCGAGCGGTCGTCGAGCGACACTGGCAGGAGAAAATGGCATATGCCGGCGAGCCAGGAACCAGACGCGCATTCTCGTGTCCTCCCCGGGATGGTAGCATGGGACCGTGCAGAGGGGAAAGCGCGTCCGCCCATGGATCTGAGCGTTGTCATCCCCACCTACAATCAGGCCGATCTCCTCAAAGAGAGTCTGCGGTCCCTCGTGGATCAGATACTGTCCCACGGGGCCTACGAGATCGTCGTCGTGGATGATGGCTCCACCGATCACACAGCAACCGTGCTCCGCGAGTTTGGACCACCCGTGCGGGTCGTGCGGTTGCCTACCAATCGTGGCCGCAGTGCCGCCCGCAATGCAGGGATCCGGGCTGCGGCTGCACCGCTGGTTGCCTTGGTCGATAGTGACATCATCGTCCGCCGCGATTTCCTCAGTACCCACCTGGAGGCGCACCGTCGACACGGAGACGGGATCCTCTCGCGAGGCCCGGTCATCGACGTTTCTGACGTGGCCACAGCGCGAAACGGCCAACTACCACAGCTGGTGAGTTCACCGGCGTATCTGACGACCGCGAATGCCGCGCTGGCGAAAGATGCGCTCCTGCGGGCCGGACTGTTCGACGAACACTTCCCGGGCTATGGCTGGGAAGATTTTGACCTGGGGATGCGGCTTAAGCGCCTGGGCATCAAGCGAGTCTTCTGCCGTCAGGCAGTCGCCTTCCACGTGGACCCGAATCAGGATCGAACCGACAGAATGGGAGACTTACTAGCGAAAGAGGCGGCGAGGGCGGCAAGCGCCGCATACTTCTATCGCAAGCACCCCACTTTGGAGGTCCGCTTGCTCATCCAGGCCACCCGGCTGCATCGGGTCCTGTACTGGCTGCAGACCGGCTTCGGTCGGATCACCCCCGACAACGTAGGGCAGATCGCCGCGACCCTGCGTCGCACAGGGCGCTCAGGGCTGGCTCGGATCCTCGTGCGCGGCGTGCTCAACCGCGCCTATCTGCAGGCCCTCGAATCCGCGCTCATCCATCGTGGCCGAAGTTAACCGTCCCCAAAGCGCAGGCGCACGTCGCCCGTCGGTGCTGATCGTCAGCAACGGCCATGGCGAAGATGCGGTCGGGATGGCACTCGCAGACCACTTGGCGCCGGAGGCCGCGATCACGGCTTTCCCTCTGGTTGGAGTCGGCGGCGCCTACCGTGGGGTCGAGTTGTTGGAGCCCCGTCAGACACTGCCATCCGGGGGGTTTGCCCTGCGGGGGGCGTGGCGAGCGTTGATGGACGACCTGCGCTCAGGCGCCGTGAGGCGGTGGCTGGCGCAACGGGCCACGCTTCGAGACCAGCAAGGACGCCACCGCGTTATCGTCGCTATCGGTGACGTATACGGGCTGTGGATGGCCGCGGCGGCTGGCAGGCCCGTGGTGTTCATCGCGACAGCCAAATCGCAGCATAACGAGCCGCATCGCGCCCTCGAACGCGCGCAACTGCGGAGTTTGGCGCAGGTGATTTTCACCCGCGATGAACTCACCGCGCAGACCCTGCGTCGTGCGGGCTTACCTGCCCGTTACGTGGGCAACCCGTTAATGGATACCATCGGAGCGGTGCAGACCTCTCTGAAAGCCGACCCAACTCAACCGACAGTGGTAATCCTGCCGGGCAGCCGAGTTGACGCGGACGTCAACCTCGGACCTCTGTTGAGTATGTGTGCGCAGATCGGTGCGCGCCAACGCGTCCACTTCATCTGCGCCCTCGCTCCTACGATAGACCTCGCGCGGGTCAGGGCTGCCGCATCTGCGACGGGCTGGGAGATTGACGGAGATGGACTCCGCCGCGACGGGGTCACGGTGACACTCACTCCCGTGTTCGGGGACGCTATTCGCGCCGCCGATGTGATAGTAGGTCTTGCGGGTACGGCCAACGAGCAGGCGGCCGGACTGGGTAAGCCTGTGGTCACATTCGTAGGCCCGGGGGCGCAGGTCTCACCCCAGTTTGTGGCGTTACAACAGCGCCTGCTGGGGGAAGCCCTCATCGTGGCCCAGGGCTGGCAGGATGCGGCGGAAGCCGTAGTGAGGCTGCTAGGGAATCCCGGAGAGCGCGCGGCCCGCGGAGCCACCGGTCGTGAACGGATGGGCGAACCTGGGGCCGTCCCTCGTATTGCACACGCAGTACTCGATCTGGTGAATCGCCCTACCGACTCCCGGACCTGAGGCCGCACAAGAAGAGCTCGCTGCCGGACACGCGCGTATGCGATTGCCGCTCCACGCCTGCATTCGACATCTGATTGTGTCACCGGCTACGAGGCCCTCCCCGCCGCCCGTACAAGACTGGCACCCGATCTCCCGCAATCCATAAGTGAGTTACCATCCCCGCGCCACGTCTCTAGATAAGCGTTAGAGACCAAGCACGCGCCTAGCGTTGAGGTGGAATATTAACGGCTTTAGCTCAGTTAACTTGTCGGAGTATCGAAGAGAAAGTGGAGGCGATGGTTAGGATGTCAGTCACGGCTCCAGTTCGAGTACTCTACACTGCTGAGGCCACCGCAGTCGGCGGTCGTGCAGGCCATTCGCGCACGTCTGACGGCAAGGTGGATGTGGATTTGGCCATTCCGACCGAGATGGGTGGCCCGGGGGGTCCGGGCACAAACCCTGAGCAACTGTTCGCCGCTGGGTACGCGGCCTGCTTTCAGAGCTCACTTGACGGTGTGGCACGCCGGGAGAAACTCTCGGTAGCCGGCTCTACAGTCACAGCACGGGTCGGGATCGGGCCGATCGGCGATGCTCGGTGGGGCCTCACCGTTCAGCTGCTAGTCCACGCGCCGTCGATCCCAGACCGCGCGGTCCTAGAGGCCCTGGTGGCACGAGCGCACGAGGTCTGCCCGTACTCCAATGCTACCCGCGGCAATATCCCGGTTGAGTTAACCGTTGTATAAGAAGGAATCCGTTGCATAGGAGAGCATGATGAGCCCAAGACGTGGAGTAGCTCAACCCAAGACGCCGGTGGTCCCCCTCCTTCCGATGACCAATGGGGTGGTCCTCCCCGGCATGGTCGTTTCCGTCAAGCTTGAGACCAGCACCGCGCGAAACGCGATCGCGGCGGCTCGAGCTGCAGACTCTACCCTTCTCCTTGTTCCCACCATCGATGGGCAGCCAACGGCGATCGGCACGCTCGCCACGGTGGAGGAAACCGCACGGCTCCGCTCGGGGGCCGACGTGCTCGTGGTCCGAGGAGTACAGAGGGCGCGCCTTGGCACGAAGGTCGCCGACACCGAGGATGTCGTGTGGGTTCAAGTCGAACCGATCGACGACCCCGCGCCAGCCTCTGAGCGCGCGCAGCAACTGGCCCGCGAGTACCGTGCGACCGTCGAGAACATCGTCGAGGCTCGGGGCGTTCCGCAAGTCGCGGAGATGCTCCGCGCAATCACCGACCCGGGGGCATTAGCCGACCTGGCCGGGTATTCGCCGGATCTGTCCTTCGAACAGAAAGTGCAGATCTTGCAGACCCTCGACGTCGAGCAGCGCCTGGAGTTAGTCACGGAGTGGGCCAAGCGGACGCTCGCGGATCTGGAGCTGAGAGAGAAGATCGGCCGCGACGTAGCGGAGGGCATCGACAAGCGCCAGCGCGAGTTCCTCCTCCGCGAGCAGATGGAAGCGATCCGCAAGGAACTCGGGGAGTCGGAGGACAGCAGCTCCCCCATCAAGGAGTTCCGCGCGAAGATCGCCAGCGCCGGCATGCCAGATGTGGCCCGCCAGGAGGCAGAACGCGAGCTGGGCCGCCTGGAGCGGACTTCTCCACAGTCCCCCGAGTACGGGTGGATCCGCACGTACTTGGACTGGATAACCGAGATCCCTTGGAGTAAGCGAACCGACGACAACCTCAACATCACCGATGCTCGGCGGATTCTGAACGAGGACCACACGGGCTTGAAGGACGTCAAGGAACGGATCGTCGAGTACCTCTCGGTGCGGAGACTGCGCAAGGAGCGGGGTCTGACGGAAGCCGACACCACGGCCAAACGTGGCTCCGGTGCCATCCTTACGCTGATCGGTCCTCCGGGCGTGGGCAAGACGTCGCTGGGCGAGTCAGTGGCCCGCGCACTTGGCCGGAAGTTTGGTCGCATCGCGTTGGGTGGCATTCACGACGAGGCCGAGATCCGTGGACACCGTCGGACGTACGTAGGTGCGTTGCCGGGACGGATCGTCCGGGCTCTGAAAGACGCGGGCACGAAAAACCCCGTCCTGATGCTCGACGAGATCGATAAAGTCGGCGCGGATTGGCGGGGTGACCCGTCAAGCGCACTGCTGGAGGTACTGGATCCGGCTCAAAACCACACGTTCCGTGACCACTACTTGGGAGTGGACCTGGACCTCTCGGAGGTACTGTTTATTGCCACTGGTAACGTGGCCGAGACAGTCCCCGCTCCACTGCTCGACCGCATGGAAGTGATCCGGATTGACGGGTACACTGACGACGAGAAGGTGGCCATCGCGCGAGATCACCTGGTGCCCCGCCAGTTCGAGCGCAACGGCCTGCGGCGTGAGGAAGTGGTCCTCCCCGATGAGGCCCTCCGGCAGATCGTGGCCGATTATACGCGCGAGGCGGGAGTTCGCAACCTGGAACGCGAAATCGGCAAGGTCCTCCGGAAGGTAGCGACCAAGATCGCTGCGGGCGAGGCAGCTGCGCCTGTCAGCGTAAGCCCGAGCGACCTTGTAGCCTACCTCGGCCGGCCCAAGTTCTTCTTCGAAGCCGCGGAGCGCACGAGTGTCCCGGGCGTGGCGACCGGCCTGGCGGTGACGGAGGCGGGCGGCGATGTGCTGTTCGTCGAGGCCGCTGCCATGGAACATCCTGAGGGGAATGGAGCGGGGGAGCCGGGTCTCATCCTCACCGGACAACTCGGCGACGTCATGAAGGAATCGGCGCAGATTGCGCTCTCGTACGTGGACTCACACGCGTCTGCACTCGGCATCGACCCATTGAAGCTCCGCGGCCGGTTTCACGTCCACGTGCCGGCCGGGGCTGTTCCTAAAGACGGCCCTAGCGCGGGCGTCACCCTAACCA
This sequence comes from bacterium, assembly GCA_036393975.1. Lineage (GTDB taxonomy): Bacteria > Sysuimicrobiota > Sysuimicrobiia > Sysuimicrobiales > Kaftiobacteriaceae > 13-1-40CM-64-14. The sequence goes on from DASWFZ010000006.1 coordinate 22,885, forward strand.
CCGCCCTGGTCTCTCTACTGTCCGGGCGACCGGTGAAGGCGACCGTCGGGATGACCGGAGAAGTCACGCTGCAAGGACGTGTCCTGCCGATCGGCGGCGTGAAGCAAAAGGTCCTAGCGGCGCACCGGGCGGGGCTGAAAGAAGTGATTCTGCCCAAGCGCAACGAGCGCGACCTGGACGACGTGCCTAAGGAGGTCCGCGACGAGATGACGTTCCACGTGGCTGACACGATCGACCAGGTGTTGGCGTTTGCTCTCGAGCCGAAGCTCACCGCGTCTGGCGAGCGCAACGGACAGATGCCACGCGAAGGCGTACCTGTAGGAGCCTAGGCCATGGTCACAGCGACCTGGGTTCCACCCATGCAGTTTGCGGGCACCGCCCCGCGCGGGGCCCCGGTCGTTATTGATGCGACTCCAGACGATGGGGGTTTGGGCACAAGCCCCACACCCATGGAGAACCTTCTCCTCTCCCTGGCCGCATGCACGGGAATGGACGTCGTTTCCATCCTACGCAAGAAGCGGATCAAGCTCGAGGATCTACGCATCGATGTGACAGGAGAGCGTGCTGCGACTCATCCCCGGATCTTTACAAGCATCCACCTGCATTACACGATGCGGGGACTCGGTCTTAGCACCGAGTCGGCACGAAAGGCCGTGGATCTATCTCTCGACAAATACTGCTCCGTCGCCGGGATGCTTAAGCGGGCAGCGAAGATCACCTACGACATCCACATGCCAGCGGAGACGACCGAGGTCGCATCATGAGAGGATCGACTCACGCACGATAGTGCGGGGACACGACAAATCATGCTGCCTTCAGATGGAGACACAGAAATGCCATTTCCTTCTAGAATCCTTGGCCGCACTGGACTTCGCGTGTCGGCCCTTGGGCTCGGCTGCATGGGCATGTCCGACTTCTACGCGGGGCGCGACGATCAAGAATCCATCGCGACGATTCACCAGGCCCTAGACCTGGGCGTGAACTTTCTAGACACCGCAGACATGTACGGGGTCGGGCGGAACGAGGAACTCGTAGGGCGGGCGATCCGCGGACGGCGCGAGGAGGTCACACTCGCCACCAAGTTTGGAAACGTGCGCGACCCAGATGGCCGTTGGCTGGGGATCAATGGTAGTCCCGAGTACGTCGCGCAGGCGTGCGAGGCCAGCCTGCGCCGCCTGGGAGTCGAGACGATCGACCTCTACTACCAGCACCGCGTCGATCCGAACACTCCTATTGAGGACACCGTGGGCGCCATGGCGCGGTTAGTTACGCAGGGGAAGGTCCGGTACTTGGGACTCTCCGAAGCCGCCCCCCTGACTATCCGGCGTGCCCAGACAGTGCACCCTATCACCGCGTTGCAATCGGAATACTCTCTGTGGACCCGTGATCCCGAAGAAGAGATCCTCGCGACGTGCCGGGAGCTGGGGATTGGATTCGTCGCGTACAGTCCGCTGGGACGCGGGTTCCTGACCGGCCGCTTCCAGAAGGTAGAGGATCTCCCGGCAGACGATAGCCGGCGGAACATGCCGAGGTTTCAGGGCGAGAACTTCCAGCGCAACCTCGCCCTCACGAGGCGGGTGCAGGAAATGGCCCAGGAGAAGGGCTGCACCCCGGCACAGCTAGCGCTCGCGTGGGTGCTCGCGCAGGGTAAAGACATCGTTCCCATTCCAGGCACGAAACGTCGGACGTATCTGGAAGAAAATATGCGCGCGGTCGAGATCGTCTTGACGAGCGCCGATCTTGCCCGGATCGACGAGGTGGCCCCACGGGGCATCGCGGCTGGGGAGCGGTACGCGCCGCAAGGGATGCGTGGGGTAAACCGGTAACCCCGCGGCAACCTTTGAGCCCTGCGTTGTGAATGAGTAACGGCAAGTTGGTCTAGTTAAGCTTCCCCGCTCAAAATCCGTAGAGCCGCGCCGGATTGTCCACAAGAATCCTCTTGCGCAACTCCGCACTCGGTGCCCACACCGCGAGCTGGTTCAGCAGGCGACCATCATCGATCTGGAACAGGGGTGTCACTTCGGTGGGCTTCCGTCCGGGCGGTGTGACCGAGTTTGGATGCGGCCAGTCAGTTCCCCAGAGGATGCGGTCGGGGTTGGCGCCGATGAGCGCCTGGGCAAACGGAGCGACGTCAGGGTAGTCCGGCCCGAGTGTGGAGCACCGATAGGCTGCGGAGATCTTGACATAGGCCCGACCCGACCGAACCATCTCCACAAGATCGGAAAAACCTGGCTGCAGCAGACCCCTGCTTGCTTCGGCGCCGCCGAAATGGTCGACGACGACCGCAACAGGTGAAGCGGCGACGAGGTCCTTAAGCACAGAAATCATCATCAGGTCTGTGAGTAGTTGGAGATGCCAGTTGCGCCCCCTGAGGCGCTCGAGGGCCGCTTGGAAGCGCTGGCGGCCGGTGCGCAGATCCAGGGCGCCTCCAGTGGTGAGGTTCAGTCGGATGCCCCGCACCCCGGCCGCGTTCATGCGGTCAAGGTCGCTCTCGGAGGTATTCTCATCGATGACGGCGATACCCCGGGCATCCGCCCCGCGCGCCTTCATGCCATAGAGTGTGGCCGAATTGTCGGTGCCGTAAACGCTGGGAGTGACGATTACCTCGCGTTGGATACCGAGCGCCTTGTGGAGCGCGGCCATCTCTTCCGGCAACGCCGTTTGGGGCGTGTAGACGCGCCCCGGAATGTACGGGAATTGGACGGGATCGCCGTAGATATGGGTGTGGCAGTCGCAGGATCCCGCGGGCACGTCAAAGTTCACTGGCGTGGCCGGCTGGGAGGCTTTCGCGAGAACGGGTTCAGCCGACATAGCGTCTCGGACAACAACCGAAGTGACTCATCATTCGAACAGTGTCCGCGGTGTTTCCTCTGCGGACTTATTGGCTCGGCTTCTCCTCAAAGTTCCGGACGATAAGCAAGCGCCCGGGAGCGGCTCCGAGGATCGTGGGCGGAGGACCTCCTTCTAGCGAAGCCAGCTCATCGACCGAGAGCACGGCGATCACTCGCGTCCCCCGCCATGCCTGGGCGAGGGCGGCTCGATCCACGAACTGCACCGGGCGGTCGATGTAAAACTCAGCAAACGGCGAACGCTCCCC
>DASWFZ010000007.1:0-28576 GCA_036393975.1 bacterium
GGCCCTCGCCGCACGGACCATTGCCGAACGCGGCGTTCAGCTCATCGCCACGGCCCATGGCAACACCCTAGATAATCTGCTGCAGAACCCCACGTTGTGTGACCTAATTGGCGGGATCCAGGCGGTCACATTGTCGGATGAGGAAGCGCGGCGCCGCGGTACCCAGAAGACCGTGCTCGAGCGTAAGGCCCCACCGACGTTTGATGTGGTGATCGAAATTCAAGACAAAGACCGTCTGGCCGTGCACCACGACGTGGGCACCGTCGTCGATCGCTACCTGCGGGGGGCTCCGCCCAAGCCCGAGATCCGAGTCCGCACCCCCGAGGGCGAGGTGCAGATCGAAGCGCCCGCGGTGAAGGTCCAATCATGGGCTGCGACAGGCCCGATGGCCCCCACTGCCTCGGAGGATCATACCCGGCCGGGCCGCCGGGCGGTGCGGATCTACCCCTATGCAGTCAGCCGGAGCCGCCTCGAGCGGGCGATTGCGGATCTACACGTCCCGGCCTCAGTAGCCGAGACACTGCAAGATTCCGATATCGTCCTGACTCTCAAATCCCAAGAGCGCCGCCAGCCCCGGAAGCTCCGCGAGGCGGTGGAGCGTGGGACGATCCAGCACGTGCTGAAGAGCAACACCGCGAATCAGATTCAGAAATTCCTCCGCGGGTTGTTTGAAGTGGAAGACGTGGACGAACAAGAGGTGGCGCTGCGGGAAGTCGAAGGCGCGATCTCCGAAGTGCTCAAGTCCACGCAGCCGGTCGAACTCTCCCCGCAGAACTCGTATGTGCGCCGCCTGCAACACCAGCTCATCCAGCGCTACGGGCTCGCCTCAGAAAGCCGTGGCGAAGAGCCCTTCCGCCGAGTCGTCGTCTTTCCCAGGTAACACCGGAGCGCGAAGCGAACAGCGCAGGCGGTGAGTCACCGACCCCGCGTTGCCGCAGGAGCCGCAAACACCGCGATGCCCACGCGAGGCGTATTTATCACCCTAGAAGGCCCGGAAGGTGCGGGCAAGACGACCCAAGCGCATCTGTTGCACGAGGCGTTGCGCGGGCGCTATCCGGTGCTCCACTCGCGTGAACCGGGAGGAACGGCGATCGGAGAGCGCATCCGCGCGCTGCTGCTTGATGACGCGCATGCGGAGATGGACCCGCGCACAGAGATGTTGCTCTTCGCCGCCTCCCGGGCGCAATTTGTCGCGGAGGTGGTGGAGCCCGCGCTGCGCGGCGAGCAGATCGTTCTCTCAGAGCGGTACGTGGACACTTCCATTGCGTATCAGGGCGTCGGCCGGGGGCTGGGCGTGGAGCTGGTGCGGCGCGTGAACGAGGTGGCGACCCACGGGGTGACTCCAGACTTGACGATTCTGCTGGACATCGAGCCGGCTGCCGGATTGCAGCGGGCCCGCGCCGCGGTCGGGAAAGAAGGCCGCTGCGGACGCGGCGATCGCTTCGAGCAGGAAGCGCTCGCCTTCCACGCGCGCGCGAGGGCAGGATTCCTCGCAATTGCACACGAAGAACCCGACCGCGTTCGCATCGTCGACGGCAGTCGCGCTCAGCGCGTGGTGCACGACGAGATCCTCCGTGTGGTCGAGGGGCTCCTGAGCGCGAGGGGGTGGCGGGCATCAAGCTCGTCTTAGCGATCGTGCAAGAGAAAGACGTGGGGCGATTGATTGATGCCTTGACCGAAGCCGGATACAATGCGACGATGCTGGCGAGCACCGGAGGTTTCCTGCGCGAGGGGAACTCGACGATTCTGATGGGCGTGGAGGATACGCAAATCCCCTCGGTGCTGGCGATCATCCAGCGCGCCAGCCACCGCCGCGAGCAGTTCGTCAGTCCGATGCCCCCGGCGGTTGAGCCGGTGGACTCTTACGTGACGTACCCCGTGAAAGTGGAGGTCGGTGGCGCCATCGTCTTCGTCGTCCAGATCGAGCAGATGGCCCGGTTCTAAGCCCACCTCTGATGCCGTTCCGCGATCTAGTTGATCAAGACCACGCGATTTTTCTGTTACGCACCGCCGTGCGGACGGGCCGGGTCTCGCACGCCTACCTGTTCGTTGGGCCGCCGGGGGTAGGCCGGTCCGGTGCCGCCCTCGCCTTCGCACAACTGCTGAACTGCGAACGCCCCGCCGATGGAGACGCCTGCGGGCAGTGCCACGCGTGTACCCTGATCGCCTCGGGGCAGCATCCCGATGTGCGCGTGGTCGACCTCGACGAGGGGAAACGCCTCGATCCGGAGGACACGACGACGACCGGCATTGGGATCAAACAGATCCTCGCCCTCCGCCGCGAGGTCGTCTTTCCGCCCTTCCAGGGAAAGTGGAAAGTCTACGTGTTTGTAAACGCCGAGACGATGACCACGGAGGCGGCCAACAGTCTGCTGAAAGTCCTCGAAGAACCTCCCGAGCGGGTGGTCATCATCCTCATCGCGGAATCTCCGGTACCCCTATTGCCCACGGTCGTGTCGCGCTGTCAGCTCGTGCGGTTTTCCTTGATCCCCGGGCCCGCGATCGAACGGGTGCTGATCGACCGCTATAAGCTGCCTGCGAGCAAGGTGCGGTTTGTGGCCGCTTTATCGGGCGGGCAGTTGGGCCGGGCGGTGGAGTGGGTGACCTCGGAGGAGGCGCAGCAGCGCCGCGAGACGATACTGGATTTGATGGATCGCCTCGAGGACGCCGACCCTCTGGATCGCCTCGATGCCGCTGAACAGCTCTCCAAGGAGAAGGACGACCTGCCCGAGCTCCTCGAGATCGCGCTGTTTTGGTACCGGGATATTCTGGTCTGGCAACAGACCGCCACAGACGAGCGACTCATCAATCTCGACCGCAAGGATCGCATTGTCGCCCGGGCGGCCAGTCTGACCTCCGCCGTGCTCAACAAGCGCCTGTTGGCCGTGGAAGATGCGAAAGACGCGTTGCGCCGGAATGTGCACCCCCGGCTCCTCTTGGAGACACTCTTTTTGCGGATGGCGCCGCCGACCGAGCCGACCGCCGGTCGCCGGTCCTAGATCCCCATCGGGCCGAGTGGTCCCGCCGGAGAGTCCCCCCTTCATGTCTAACGGTACGGGCACGACTCCCGCCATCGACACGACGCGCCTCACGCGCCACTTTGGGGCGCTGGTCGCGGTGGACGCGGTGACCATCGCGGTCCCGGCGTCGACCATCTTCGGGCTCCTCGGCCCGAACGGGGCCGGCAAGAGCACCACGATCAAAATGCTCACGACGCTGTTGGTGCCGACTTCAGGGACGGCGCACGTCGCGGGGGCCGACATCGTGCGGGATGCCCCGCGGGTGCGGGAGCGAATTGGCTATATCCCGCAGATGTTATCGGCCGACGGCGAGCTGAGCGGTTATGAAAACCTCTTAATCTCGGCCAAGCTCCACCATGTCGCATCCGCCGAGCGCCAGACGCGGATCGACCAGGCTCTGGCCTTCATGGGGTTGACCGAGGCCGCGTCCGCACTCGTCCGCACGTACTCGGGCGGCATGATTCGTCGGCTCGAGATTGCCCAGGCCATGCTCCACCGTCCTGCCGTTCTATTCTTGGACGAGCCGACAGTGGGACTCGACCCCGTGGCCCGGCGCGTCGTCCGGGATCACATCCGTGAGGTCCGGGGGGAGTTTGGGACCACGGTCGTGATGACCACTCACGACATGGATGAAGCCGATGAGATGTGCGATACACTCGCGATCATGCACCACGGACGCGTGAGCGCAATCGGCAGTCCCGCTTCCCTTAAGGCCAGCGTCGGGCCAGAGGCGACGCTGGACGACGTGTTCATCCACTTTTCCGGTAGCACGCTAGATGAGGGAGGGGGATACCGCGATGTTGTCCGCACCCGCCGCACGGCCCGGCGTCTGGGCTAACGCAGGCGCCGCGGTCCAGTTCTTCGGCGATACTCTGACGATCGCTGAAGCCGACTGGCGCAAATTACGCCACGATCCCGTGGAATTACTCGTGCGTGCCGTGCAGCCGGCACTGTGGCTGGTCGTATTCGGCCAAGTCTTTGGCCACATTCGTGGGATCCCCACCGGGGCTATCAGTTACCGCGATTTCTTGACGCCGGGGGTGCTGGCGCAAAGCGGTCTGTTCGTCGCGATTTTCTATGGGATCTCCGCAATCTGGGAGCGGGACTTGGGCGTGCTGCAGAAGTACATGGCGAGTCCCGTCTCCCGTGTCGCCCTCGTCCTAGGCAAGGGGTTATCAGCGGGTGTGCGGGGTGTGTCGCAGGGTGTGATCGTCTTTCTGCTGTCGATCTTGCTAGGCGTAGATCTGCGGTTTGAGCTCGGGGCGATGGTGGGGGTCTTCGCTGCGGTCGTCTTGGCCTCGGCGGTGTTTGCCACGCTATCTTTGATCGTGTCCTGCCTGGTGAAAACACGAGAGCGAATGATGGGCATCGGCCAGGTGCTCACGATGCCGCTCTTTTTTGCCAGCAACGCGATCTATCCGGTCGATCTGATGCCGGGCTGGTTGCGCGTGATTTCCGCGATTAACCCCCTCACGTATCAGGTGGACGCGCTGCGGGCGCTCATGATTCAGGGGGGCACGAGCGTGCACGGTCTGGGGGTCGATTTTGCGGTGCTCGCGGGTTTCCTCGCGCTGTTCGTGGCGATCGGGAGCCGGCTCTATCCTTCGTTAGTGGCCTGATCGCGCCCGTTGGCGTCGGGGCTTGCCTGCCAGGCGCAGTTGCTTGAGCAGACGCAGGTTCCGTCCATCAGGGCCGTGGTGGTCGAACCCCGGTGTCTCGATGAACCCGGGGAGGCGGCGCAGTCGCAGATGATTCACCAGTGTGGCGAAGCCGGCGCGCCCGATGCGCCCCTGCCCGATGTTGGCATGACGGTCCAATCGCGAGCCGAGTGTTCCCTGCGAATCATTTAAGTGGAACGCGTGTAGGCGTGCTAACCCCACGGTGCGATTGAACTCCCGGAGCATCGCGCCGAGGCCGTCCCCCGTGCGCAGGTCCCATCCGGCGGCAAACAGGTGGCAGGAATCCAGACACACGCCCACACGCGGATGGTCGTGCACGGCCTGGAGGACATCCCGCAGTTCCTCAAACGTGCCGCCGACTTGTCCGCCAGCGCCCACGCTGTGTTCTAGGAGAATCATGGCCCGGTCCGTGGCCTCCAGCGCCACGCCCAGTGCTGCGGCGACGCGAGGGAGGGCCTCCGGCCATGGGCGAGTGCCGCGGCTGCCCAGGTGGGTGATCGCCGCCTTCCCGCCGAGCCGGTCCATGACGCGCAGCGCGTAGATCAGCGCGGCGGTCGACCGCGCATGCAGCTGCGGGTCGGCAGACGCGAGGTTAATGAGATAGGCCGTATGCGCCACCAGCGGGTCGAGTCCCGCATCCCGGCGCTTCGCGACGAAGAGGTCGAAGTCGTGCTCGGAGTAGTGGACTTCGCGCCACTGCCGCGGGCTGCCCACGAAGATCTGCAGGCACTCGCAGCCGATCGCCACGGCGCGGTCAACCGCCAAGTGCAGCGCACCGCGGATGCTGACGTGCGCACCGAACTTCATGCGGATCGAATCTGGGCCTCGATGTTTTGTGGGCGCGGAAAGTCGCCCCTCCCTGGTTCGACAGATGGCCCACCGTGACCTACGACGCCAGGGCAGCGTGGACTCCAGGGCTGCGGGCCGAGGTTGTAAAATACTCCACGACACCGTCACATACTAAGTCGTCCAGGAGATGGCGATGAGCGAACGCTGGGGATTTACGACCAAGGCGATCCATGGCGGCAAGATGCCCGATACGCACAAATCGGTCGCCCCGCCCATCTATCAGACGGCAACTTACTACTACGACACGGCCGAAGAAGGAGCGCGCCTCGGTCAGGAGATTCCCCCCGGCTACGTATACACTCGCTGGGCCAACCCGACCACGCGCGCGCTAGAAGAGAAGATCGCCCTCCTGGAAGGAGGCGAGGACGCCCTGGCGACGGCGTCCGGAATGGCGGCGGTGTCGTGTGCCGTGCTGACGGTGGTGCGTCCGGGAGATCATGCGATCGCGCCGGCCGCCATCTACCAAGCAAGCTATCTGTTATTCGCCGAGATGCTGCCGGGGTATCGGGTGGAGACTACGCTGCTGCCGGACTCAAGCCTCCCCGCGTATGAGCGAGCGCTGCGGCCGAATACCAAGCTCGTGTTTATCGAAACCCCCACCAATCCCATGCTGGGGATCACCGACGTCGAGAAGGTGGCTGCATTAGCCCGCGCGCACGGCGCAACCACGATCGCGGACAATACGTGGGCCTCGCCCTACAACCAGACGCCGCTCGCTGACGGCGTGGACGTCGTGGTCCACAGTGCGACCAAGTACCTAGGCGGGCATCACGACGTCACGGCGGGCGTCATCACGGGAACGGCGGCGTTCATCAAGCGCGCGAAGAAGCAGGTGCGATTGTTGGGGACGACCATCGATCCCTTTGGAGCGTGGCTAGTGATCCGCGGGTTGGCCACGCTGGCCTTGCGGATGGAGCGGCAGAATGCGAGCGCGCAACGGTTGGCCGAGTATCTTGCCGCGCATCCGAAAGTATCTGCCGTCCACTACCCCGGTCTGCCGTCCCACCCGGGCCACGCGGTCGCCCGGCGGCAGATGCGCGGGTTCGGGGGCATGTTGAGTTTCGAAGTGAAAGGCGGTTATGAGGCGAGCGTGCGCGCGTTTGAGGCGCTGCAGGTGGGCAAGCGTGCGACCAGCCTGGGCGGGGTGAGCACGTTGGTCTCTCACCCGGCCGGCATCAGCAACGTGAACATGCCCAAGGAGGTCCGTGAGGCGGCGGGTATCGTCGAAGGACTCCTTCGCGTCAGCGTGGGGATCGAAGATCTCGACGATCTGCTCGCGGACTTCGAGCAAGCCCTCCGGCGCGCCTGAGGTGCCTCCGCGCTATCCGCGCGGACTGCAGGGGCCCATCTCAGGGCTGGGCGATCATCCACCGCGCGAGGATCGTGTGCACGTCGGCGAGGTCGCATGCTACTTCCTCGGGAAGTGCGCCGGTCTCAGCGGTTCTCTGAGGCCCTCGTTCTTCCGCGAGCAGAATACTGCGCATGCCGATCCGGACCGCGCCCACGATGTCGGCCGAGGGCGTGTCGCCCACCATCACCACATCCCCGGGCGCGAGCGACCAGCGCGTGAGGATGGCTTCGAAGATCGGGGAAGTGGGTTTGGTCCAGCCCACTCCGGCGGAGGAGAGGATAGGATCGAGCCAGCGCTCAAACCCCAAGCGGCGACAGCATTCGACGACGAAGTACTGCGATGAAGCGTTGGACGCGAGCCCTGCGCGGAGCCCTCGGTCGTGCACCCAGGCCAAGAGCGCGTTCGCCCCAGGCAGCGCGCGCATCGAGGCGAGCTCCGGCTCGAAGAACGTCTCTTCCGTAGCCTGCGTGAAGCTTGGATCGTGCGGCAATCCGTAGCGCTGCAAGACAGGCCGCAGAACCTCTGCGGCAGTAACCTCCCGCGCCCCGTCCCGGCGGGCGAAGGCTGCTTGTCGAGCCTCCACAAGTACATCGACGAATGCGTCATCTAGAGGCCCGGACTTTTGGCGCAGCCAGGCAAGCAGCGCGAGCGTGTTGCGGTGGTCGAGATCCTCGGGATTGAGGGGCGCAGCCAGTGTGCCTCCCAGGTCGAAGATCACGCCGCGAATCACGTCTGCTCCTCCGGTGGGTGGATGCGACGGAACATGAAATACAGGAGCAGGTCATAGACGATCTTCAGCCCGCCGGCGAGCATGAAGGGGAGCCCCAGGGCGATCGTCTGCATCGCGGCGCCGGAGAGGGCGGGGGTGATCGCTTGCGCCACGTTCCGCACGACGTTCGTGGTCGCGGCTGTGGCGGTACGTTCTTCGGGAGCCACCACCGCCATCGTGTAACTCTGGCGCGTCGGGACGTCCATTTGGGACAGCGCGTGGCGAGCAAGCAGCAGGACGATCGCCCAGGGAAGAGACGGCGCCGCGGGGATGAGCATCAGCAGCACATCGCTCGGCAGGTGGGTAAACACCATCGTGTTGATGAGCCCAATGCGGCCCGCGAGCTTGCCGGCGACGAGAAAGGACCCCGCTTGCATAAGCCCGATGCCGAAGAACACGGGGCCCAGCAACCCCGGACCCGCTCCCCAGCGCAGGTGTAGCCAGTACGCGATCAGGCTTTGGACGACAAACCCGCCGGCCAGCGAGTCCAACGCGAATAGCGCAGCCAGGCGCACCACGATCCCCTTCGAGGCCCCGAGGCCAGGACGCCGTGTGCTGCGGTCCAGGGCGGGCAATTCTACCCGCGAGCTTAGGCGCGTGAAGAGGAACAGCACACATAACGCTAACCCGGTGTAGAGGCCGAACATCGCCCGCAGCGCAGTAATTGGTTCCCACCCGATCCACCGTTCCATCACGGTGGGGGCGGCGGCAAACAGCGCGCCGATCGCACCCGCCACCGCGGCGGTGGTGTTGTAGAGGCTGAACACCATGGTGCGGTGAGGTGGATCACTCGTTTGGGGGAGTGCTACCTGCTCTAAGGATAAGAACGGGCCGACCTCTGTGGATGTCGCACCCACAGTGCCGGTTAAGGCCGCGAGGAGCAGAACCGGATAGCGAGAGGCCGTCGCGAAGACTGCGCCTGCGATCGCCATGAGCATGGCGCTGAGGGCGAGCATCCGGCGGCGTCCGTACTGATCAGCAAGCAGCGAGAAGACCACGGTGAGGCCAGCAGAGCTCGCCAGCGTGGCCGTGAGCACAGTGCCGATCTGCCAGGGTGCCAGGCCCACTTCCTCTAAGTACACGCCGAGCAACACGCTCAGATAGCCGTAGGCGAATGTGCGCACCGCACGGGCGGCGACTATGAACCGGCCATCAGAGCTCAGCCAGGCCATCGTCTACTGCACGATGCTCAGGGGCAACCATGCCTTCCGGCGCGGCCGATCGGCGGATGAAGCACCGGTAACGGCGGAAGGGAGAGAATCCTCAATCACGATTTCGCGTGGAGCTGTCTTGCCGGAGTCTGCAGGCCATGCAGGACCCTGTTGCCCACGACCACGCCCAAGACGGCCACTATGGCCGTCAGCCAGCCGGGGGCGCCCAGGTCAATGCCCGAAACAATGATGAAACCTTCAAACAGTGAGATGAGCGTGAAACCGATGTGGTCTATGTAGATGGTCCACCAGTCAACGTGCTGCACACACAACACGGTGCGAGCCTGCGTGCCACGGAAGAGCATGTACAAGCTCAAGACAAAGAGCCCAGAAAAGATTCCGCGCTGCAGGGCCTCGAGTTGGCCCACGTGGGCCAGGATTGCTCCGGCCAAGAAGACGACCATGGCGATGAGCGTGCCCGCGTAAAAGGTGGACAGGGTGAGCCGGGAGTGGTGTGATATATACGGGAGCAGAGTCAGTGCGCCAAAGATGAAGCAGAGGACCGCGGCGGTGGCGTGCAAGACGATCATGATCATGTGCACCACGAACTGTCCCCTCCCTCTTGATGAGACTTCCCCCTCACAGGGCTTCGCCACCCTTGGCAAATTTCACCAGGTCTTTCGCCACTCTCATGAGCAGCATAGACCCCCGTCTTTGTGCTACATCACTGGCGCGACCGTGGATCCTACAGATGTTGTCACGTCGTTCGATCGACACGGTCGAGGTCACAGAGGTCAGCGGAGAAGAGCAACGAGCACCGGTTAATCCATGAAGCGTATAGTGGCTATGCTGCTTTTTGTAAATGTGTCCCCTGCCAATTGGCACCAGATTCGGGATCGATGGCAGAACCCCCATCGCATCAATCCAAAGCAGAGGAAATTACAAACTCTGGTTCTGACCGAGAAACCGTCCGTTGGGCGAGCTCTCTCTAGTACGCGCGGTATAATGATCACATATTCTGTGATCTGTGCATGCGATGGGGAGAGATGTGCGACAAGACCGCAATTAGGCAAAAGTTCGTCGTTGACAAGAAGGGCCGGAAGACCGGTGTGGTCATTCCTCTCAAGCGCTATCGAAGGTTGCTCGAGGATCTGCACGATCTATCCGCCATCGCGGAGCGCCGAGCCGAAAGGCCCATAAGTTTCGACGAGCTAAGGCGTCGGTTCAAGCGGGATGGCTTCATTTGAGTCGTCCTAAAGCCTTCGGTCGAGAAAGATTCGTTCCCAAAGGCCCGCTTCAACGGATCATGACGCGAATCGAGTCCCTGGCAGAGGATCAGTTCCCTCGGCAGTCAGCGAAGTTAACTGGCGTAGAGTGCCTATACCGCCTGCGAGTAGGCGATTACCGGATCGTCTATGGCGTTCATAGCGAAGAGAGAACCATTATTGTCCACTACGTCCGACATCGCCGAGAAGCATACGGTGGTGTGTGACGGAGCACCATCTGGGAAGAAGCGGCTGCAATCAGTGTGCTCGGTTTTGCTGCGAGCACTCTGGCCGCCCTGAGAACCAAAGACTAACCTCCCCTCCGGACCGCGCTCGCAAAGGAGCCAGTGCATATGCCAAGATTCTCACCGCACGCCGCACATGAAATGCACGAGGGCATGGGGCACGTCGGTCACGCGGCGCACGAGGGCGCGCCCGGGAAACACGCCGCCCATACTCCCAAGATGTTTCGGGATCGCCTCGTTCTCAGCGTCATCCTAACTCTGCCTATCCTCTATTACTCCGACCAGGTCCAGCAGTGGCTTGGTTACCACCCGCTGCGCTTCCCCGGGGTCGACGCGCTCGTACCCGCTCTAGCCGCCGCTATCTACTTCTATGGGGGCTGGGTGTTTGTCCGAGGAGCCCGGGGCGAACTTCGCGCTCGGACGCCGGGAATGATGACGCTCGTGGCCCTGGCGATCACGGTGGCCTTCGTTTTCAGTCTCGCCGTGTCTGTGGGATTGCCCGGGATGCCTTTCTATTGGGAGCTGGCGACGCTCATCGACGTGATGCTCCTCGGCCACTGGATGGAGATGCTGTCCGTCCAGGGGGCGAGCAAAGCGCTTGAACATCTCGCGGCGCTGATTCCCCTGGTTGCTCATCGTGTGTCCGGAGACACGATCGAGGACGTCCCCGTGGCCTGCCTTCGTCAAGGTGACCGCATCCTGATCCGGCCCGGCGAACAGGCGCCCGCAGACGGAGTAGTGGAATCCGGCACATCGACTGTCAACGAGGCGTTTCTCACCGGCGAATCGCGACCGGTCATCAAACGGCCTGGTGACGAGGTCGTCGGAGGGGCCGTGAACGGAGAAGGCGCTCTTACAGTTCGCGTGACACGTACGGGGGAGGCAACGACGCTCAGCCAAATCAGGAGGCTGGTTCGGGAAGCGCAGGTTTCGCGGAGCCGGTTCCAAACCTTGGCCGATCGCGCGGCGTACTGGTTAACCATCGTCGCGATCGGTGTGGGTGTCGTGACGTTCATCGCCTGGATGACCCTAGGGCGAGATGTGACACTGGCAGTAACGCGGGCAGTGACGGTGTTCGTCATTGCCTGCCCTCACGCACTAGGCCTTGCCATTCCCCTTGTCATAGTGATAGCGACCTCCCTCTCCGCTCGGCATGGAATTTTGGTTCGCAACCGCGAGGCATTTGAACGAGCGAAAGACCTGCGGATCGTCGCTTTTGATAAGACGGGTACGCTCACGGAAGGACGCTTTAAAGTTCAAGCCACTCAAGCCAATGCTGCTTCTGACACAGTCGCACTTGGTGTGGCGGCGTCCTTGGAGGCGATGTCGGAGCATCCGCTCGGTCGGGCGATCGTGGAGGAGGCACAGCGGAGGCAGATCCCCCTGATGCCCGTCAGTGATTTTCGCGCCGTTCCCGGGAAGGGCGTCGAGGGGAGGGTGACCAGCCACTTGTATCGGGTAGGACGGCCCGAGTGGGCCTCGGAGTTGGCGCTGACGTGGCCTGCCCGACTCAAGGAGACGGCGACCCAGGCGGACACACGCGGAGAGAGCATGATCGTCCTGGGGGACGACCGCCAAGTTCTAGCAGTATTCACAGTGGCCGATGCCATACGCGAGTCCGCCCGCGAGGCCGTCCGCCAGTTGCGGGGCATGGGGATCGAATCTGTCATGATCACGGGCGATGCGGAGGCTGTCGCGCGGACGGTAGCGCACGACCTCGGGATCGAGCAATACCACGCGCGCGTTCTTCCCGCGGACAAAGCGAAGATTGTGAGAGAGTTGAAGACGGCCGGTCCAACCGCCTTCGTGGGGGATGGGATCAACGATGCGCCTGCCCTCGTCGAGGCGGATCTGGGCGTGGCCATTGGGGCGGGGACGAATGTGGCCATCGAGTCTGCCGACCTCGTCCTCGTGAACAGCGACCCACTCGATGTCGTGTTCGCGTTGACGCTCAGCCGAGCGACCTATACCAAGATGGTTCAGAACCTGTTCTGGGCCACAGGGTACAACGCCATCGCCATCCCTCTCGCGGCGGGTGCGGCATCGGCATGGGGTGTCGTGCTTTCTCCTGCCGTGGGAGCCTTGCTGATGAGTCTGTCCACGATCATTGTGGCCCTGAATGCTATGTTGCTGCGTGGGATAGCACCTGAGCGCATTAGCTAGCGGATAGCCGATATGGCACCAGGCCGCCGGGAGGCCCAGGTGCAGCTGGCGATTAAAGCCCAACTTTGAATGCATATCCCCGAGTGCTGGGAGACAAAGAAGGTCATTGCTAACTGGACCCGACCTAGCAGGGCGGTGGCTGAGTGGCTCCCTCGGCTGAGATCGGAGGTCATACCTCTAAACCGTGAGGCAGCCGCACTGCTTAGGAGTGCCAGAATAGGAAGCATCGCGGGATCAACCCATCCGGACAGCATAGATGCTATGGCCAACCGGCTCCGCGTGCGCGCTGCCTTATCGCGCCATGTCCTTGACACGACACTCCGTCGTGATACACTGGCGCCTGTAATCCGCGTCGACTGCTGACCTCTTGTCGGGCCAGTGAACGACATTGCGTGGGGAGAAAGGCACTACTCCAGGGAGGGATCCGGGGTGAGCAGTTGATGTTCACTGACGAACTGAGACGTATAGTCTGAAAGTCCGGTTGCTAGCGACGCTCGGTATCCTGGTCCTGACGTTCATCGGGGTCGCGATTCTTTTGCCCCGGGGTGGCAGCCTTCCACCACGCACGAATTTAGAACCACCCTCTGAAAACGGGCTCAGGGCAAGCCTGGCCATCGCTGTTGATGGCCGCCTGCTCAAGGCCACGTCCTCGGGTTTGTTCCACAGCGCGGACGGAGGGCAGACCTGGGAGCCGATGCAACTTCCCCGCAGGCTTGCTGCATCCGGCGTCGCCCACCTCGCAGTCAACCCCGAAGCCCCGGCCGTCATCTATGCAGCCGGCCGCGATGCCGGTGTCCTCCTCAGCGAGGACAACGGAACCTCCTGGCGGCGGGTCACTACCGGTCTCCCCTCCCTTGACGTTGAGGCACTGGCCATGCACGCCTTCCGTCGGAAGACGCTTTTCGTTTCGGTCAGGGGGAAAGGCGTCTATCGCACCGAGGACGGCGGCCGACAGTGGGAGCGCATGGACGGGGGACCACCGGGCAAATCGGCCCTGGTCCTCGCGCACTCGCGACTTGAGGGCAGCATGAACACGGGCTGGCTCTATGCCGGCACCCTGGAAGGACCCTACCTCAGTATGGACTGTTTCTGAGGCTGGCGTCGGGTGGGCAGGTTGCCCACCGAAAGTGACACCAGGGCGATCCTCGTCGACGGGCGTGATCCACGGCGTATCTTTGCGGCGGGGTCCGGAGGCGTCTTCAGTTCCACAGATGCAGGACAAAGCTGGAAGATGATCAGTGGATTGCCGAAGACGGCATGGGCCGCCCTCGGGCAGGATCCCCGGCATCCCGAGAACCTGTTTGCTCTCGCCGCTAATGGCACGCTCGTCAGGAGCGAGAACGGCGGCGAGACGTGGCGTCCGGTGCAGTGAGAAGTGTTAAGGGAAGATCCCTATCCCCGACGGACGCCGGGAAAATGCCGCCGAGAGCCCCTTGCCCCCTCGTCCCGCTCCTGGCTGTGGGTGTTGCACTTTTGGTCGCTGGTTGCGCACGGAGCGAGGTTCGGCCAAGCGCACAGGAGCTTTCCCCTCTCGACCCCGCCCAGGTCGCACGAGGCCGGGCGGTCTATGTTGGAAATTGCGCGAGTTGCCACGGCCAACGGGCCGAAGGTGCCAGGAACTGGACAGAGCCCGACACAAGAGGAAATCTCCCGCCGCCACCGCATGATGACACCGGTCACACGTGGAGGCATAGCGACAGGGAGCTGGCAGAGATGACCAAAAATGGTCGGCGCGATCTCTTCAACAAAACGCCGGAACTGACCATGCCGCCCTTCAAAGATCGACTTAGCAATGAGGACATCGTGGCGGTGATCACCTACTTCAAGAGCCTCTGGTCGGAGGAGCACCGCCGCTGGCAATTGCGGGAATCGCAGCGGGACGCGGTTCCCCCATCTCCGGAGAAGAAGCCATGAGCGGGCAGAAGCGCTCGAAACCTCCGTCACGGGGAACCGGCCGCCGCCAAGCCGTCCGCAGTCCTTTTCTCTGGTGGATCCCGGCGATGCTGCTGCTCATCATCGGAGGTGCGATCGTATGGCGCGCCACTCGGGGAGGTGGGCCACCGCCTTCGGCGAGCGGGCTTCCCGGGCCGGCAGGCGGCGGGGACATAGCGCAAGATGTGAATACGATGATCGGCCAAGCAGCGCCGTCCTTCACGTTGTCCACCGCCGAAGGCCAGAGCTATGAGATCAGGCCCGGCCGGGGCCGCCCAATGGTACTCGTCTTCCACATGGGCATTACCTGACAGCTCTGCCTGGAGCAGCTCGGAGAGCTGCAGCGGTCGGCGGGAGCCCTTAGACAACGCGCTGACGTCTATGTCCTTAATAGGGACACACCCCAGCAATCCCTGAGGCTGCGCGAGATCACCGGCATCTCCTTCCCTGTGCTCCTCGACAGCGATCTCGCCGTGGCGAGACGTTACGATCTATTGCCGAAGCCGGGTCAGCCCATGGGAGGCATGCGGGGAGTGGCACAAATGGGCTTTGTGGTCGTCGATCCGCAGGGCGTGATCCGCGTCCAGCGGGCGGATATCCTGTTCGGTCAGCATGCTGGTCAGATTCTGGAGATCATCAACATCCTCAACCAATCTCGGGGTGGTTGACGTCGGACCGCCGCAAGGTTTGCGAAGATCTCAGAAGTGGGCTAGCGAGAAACCGGGCCCTCGCCACCCTCATGCTCCCAAAGAATGCGTTGGGCCCGCTCCTTCTCCGTAGGGCAGTCAATGTCAGCGCACCGCCCTCGACGAGCACCAGCAAGAACAATATCCCCAGGCGTCTGTCGGTGCCCGGCTATATCTGCTCACGATTTCGGCATCGCGGCTCACTTGGTCAGCGTGGTTTAAATGGATACCTACCGGGGAACCGGGATGCGTACGGGCGTATTGAAATCGAAATTGTCGATGATCATGAAATGGCTCCGTGCGACCATCCCCTCCTGCACGATAAGGTCGCGTTGCACATCAATCCATACCCAGTACCGGACCTGCGAGCCCGCGTAGCCCAGGATGAACGTCACCACCTGTGTCTCGCGCCCGTCAATAATCTCCCGCGGCCCGAAGACCACGCTCGAGGTACCCGCATAATACGCCGCGAAGTTGGGAAACTTGAACCCAGGACCCGGCTCGCGACGCCAAACGTCGCCCTCCTTGAAAAACGTTGTCTCGCCAATCGAGAACACCTCGTACCCGCCAATCACCCGGTAGTGCAGGATGTTTGGAGCGGCCAGTTCGAAAAAGGTCACCACGTCGTTGCCCGCGCCGTCGGTGATCTCCTGGCGCTGGCGCAGGGTGCGCAGGCGGTTCATCGAAGCCTCCGCGCGACGCAACAGTGCCATCGCGTCTGGATCCGTCGGCGGCGTGATCGGCGTGCCCCGCACCCAGTCCGGCTCGACCGGGTAGAGGAGCCGGACGTCCTGCTCGCCGCGCTGGCGCACGGTCACCGTGATGAGCCACGGCCCGCGGGTACCAATATAGCTACCGCGGAGGACGTAGCGTCCATCACCTTCAGGTGACGCGTCCGCTACCGTTGTCCCCAGGTGGAAACCCAGCGGCAGGAACGTAAAGCGAACGCGCGCGTCGGGCACCGGAAGGTTGGACTGCAAGGTGCGCAGCCGCAGCTCAAACGCATTCTCGCCAACCTGGTAGGGTACGATCCGGAGTGCGCCCTCTAGTGCGTCAGTCCGCCTGACCAGGGCGATCTCCTGGCGCGGACCCAGCGCCCAGACTTGGCGGGCGGTTGGCAAGAGTGCTAGGACGGCTGCGGCGAGGAGCACGAGCGTGGCCAGCGCCACCTCAGACCGGACCAGCCGGACAAAGCGCTTCGGCAGCTTGGCATCTGCCAGCGCCTGCCTCGCCGCATCCAGAAGCCGGGGGCGCGTGACGAGCAAGTTGACCGCCGCAGTTGCCAGCAGGGGGACGAGGATCGCCAGCTTGATCGCCAGGGTGCGCCCGTATGCGGTGGCAGGAACGGCCTGAACCGACGGGATGTTGGCCCATGCGGCGTACAGTCCTGTGAGGATGAGCATCGAGACGCTCGCCAGCGCCAGATTCGAGAACAGCTGCGCAAACGGTCCCAGCACCTGCGTGCGCTCATGGGGACTGAGCCCGCGGAGCGCCGGGGCCAGAATCAGCGCTAGGTACGCGAGCCCGCCCACCCAGACAGCGGCGCTGGCAAGATGCAGCCAGTCCATAAGCAGCGGTAGCGGCGTTGGGGCTGCCGCCGCGTGGCTGGTCAGGCTGATGCCAAGCAGCATCAGCCCGGCTAGGCCGACCTCGACGATTGCGATGCCCGGCAGGGCGGGCGTCCTGGCCACGAGCGCTGTTGGAGGCTCCCGGGTGGTGGCCGGCGCGCGGCGCTGGAGCAGCGTAAGCAGAATGAGGGTGGCGGGGATCTTCAGCAGCAGCGGCACCCGCGTGGACTCGGCCACCGACAACTGCGCCAGGGCTGCGGCCCACTCTTCGCCGATGGCCGCGGCCGCGCGGGCAGCCTGCGCCGCCAGCTCGCCCAACACGCCAATCAGGAAAACCATCGCTCCCAGCCAGCCGGCGAATCGCCAGCGGCGTAGGACGACACGCATCCACTCCGCGGGAGGTTTCCACGAATCGAGCGCCGCGGGCAACAGGAATCGCTGGATGAGCAGTCCCCCGACCAACACCGCGGCACCGACGAACATCAGCCATCGGGCGGCAACTTCCCACGGCGATGGGCCGGTGGCCGCGCCGCTTCGCGGCGCGAATGAGCCGGGACGCAGCGGTCCCAGGGTGAAGGTGAAGAACCCGTCGTAGG
Organism: bacterium; assembly: GCA_036393975.1. GTDB lineage: Bacteria > Sysuimicrobiota > Sysuimicrobiia > Sysuimicrobiales > Kaftiobacteriaceae > 13-1-40CM-64-14. Next base: position 17,275 of record DASWFZ010000007.1, read on the forward strand.
TGTGAAGGTCGACAGCAGAAAGCGTCCTCCAGGTGACGGTGTAGATCCCAGGACCCGGGAGTTGCACGGGTACTCGGGCTTCCCGCCGGTTCGCCGAGAAGCGGAATCCCTGCCGGTCAACCCGCCGGCCGTCCTGGTCGAGCACCCGGATCTCGGTGCGCTGGGGATCAAACGGCTCGGAGAAGACGAGCGTGATCTCTTTCGGGGCTCGCAGCACTAGCTGGTTCGCGGGCGGATCGGATCGCTGGACGAGAGCGTGGGCGAGTGCCGGCACCGCGGGCCGTCCCAGGGCTGCGGTCCAGATCAGGACCACCATGGCAAGAGAGCGGCTGAACCGCCGCGGACTTCGGTTCATCCTACAGGCCGGGCGAGACGTCGGTGTATCCTCAATGGGCACGACATATTGTAGTGTACTCTGGATGGAACGTCTCCGGGGGCGCCCTCCAGCCCGGGCAACGCCGCCTGAGGTCTTTCTCTGGTCACTCTTCACCGGCGCCGTCTTGGCCTGATCCGGTCCGTGACGGGAGACGCCCTGGGGCTGAGCGTGGCCCGGGTCCTCGAATGGTTCTTCCTGCAGGCCCTGCCCTGATTTTTGGTCGCGACCGGCCCAAGGATCGCTGAAAGAAAATCCGAATCTGCGCAACAATTTGGTAACGTTGCTTGACAGCGTACGCGACGTGACCTTGATGTGACAATCGTACTCTAGGATTAACAACACACGATGAGACCGAGGGAGAGGGCGTATGGATCGCACACGCGTGCTGCGGAAGTGGCAGCTGTCCGTCCTGATCTTGATGGTTACCTTCGCCGGCTCGGCCGGGCTGGCGCTGATCCCGATCCGCACGGCGCAGACGGCCCCCACCGGGCCGGCGGTAGTGCGGCTGGCCCGCCATGCCACGCTGGGCCCGATTCTTACCGACGGCGTCGGCCGGACTGTGTACATGTTCCTCAAAGACGGACGGGTGAGGAGCAACTGCTCGGGCGAATGCGCCCAGCGATGGCCCCCACTTCTTACCTCCGGTACGCCCAGCGCCGGTGACGGTGTGGCCCAAGACCACCTGGACACGCTGCGCCGCCCCGACGGCGGCAGCCAGGTCACCTACAGCGGCATGCCTCTCTACTACTACGGGCAGGATTCCCAGGCCGGCGATGTCAAAGGCCAGGATGTTGGCGATTTATGGTATGCGGTCTCGACCTACGGCGGGCCCACCTTCACCGGGGCTCGCGTTGGGACGCGCAGCATCGGGCGATTCGGGCAAATCCTCACCGACCATCAGGGCTGGGTCCTGTACGTGTTTACCGAGGACGAGATGAACAAGAGCAACTGTGGCGGGCAGTGCGCGCTCGCCTGGCCGCCACTGCTGACCGTGCAGGATCCCGCCCCGGTCGATAACGCGATGGGAAGTCTATTGGGCACCATCCGCCGTGACGATGGCACGCGGCATGTGACCTACAGGGGCCGGCCGCTGTACTACTTCGCCCGGGACAGCGCCGCCGGAGATACGCGGGGCCAGGGTGTGCGCGACGTCTGGTTTGTCATCAGTGCCCAAGGCGAGGTGGTGCGCTAAGGGGGTGCGTTTGGGGCAGGTGCAGGTGCCGATAGCGGTCCTTCCGGCGAACAGGTGCCGAAATCCCGGCTCTCCACCTTGCGTTGCAACATTGTCGTTCCGCGGAAGCAGCAGTTCGCAGCGCGGCACCAGGATGGTGGGCGGCCTCCGCCATTATATGGACAGCCCCTATCGTTGCTGTTGCGCGAGCCACGCGTCAAACGCCGCCTGCGATTCGACCTTGACTTTTCCCCGCATAATGTAGTGGCCGACCCCGCACAGCTTCGCGCAGGCCGCTTCAAACTCGCCCTCCCGGTGGGCGTGAACGATATTTCCGTGGTCATGCCGGGCACGGCGTCTTGCTTGAGGCGGAAGTGGGGGACGAAGAAGCTGTGGATCACGTCCTTGGACCGGATTCGCAGCCGAACAGGCCGGTTGACAACGAGATGGAGTTCGCGCGTCACGATGTCATTGGCCGACACGGGATCAGCGGGATCCAGCCCCATCGGGTTGTCGCGCGTCATCAGTTCCGGGCGGATCCCGCCGAACCTGCCGTCCGGACCGGGGTAGCGGAAGAGCCAGGCGAATTGTTCGGCGCGCACGTCGACCACTGCGGCGTCGAGCGGAGGGGGGCCGTGAACCCGCCCCCACACCACGCCGCCCATCGCAATCAGCGTGGCCAGAATCGCCGCCGGGATCAGCGTATGCGTCCACTCCAGAGTGCGCTGCTCCGGCCAGAACGCCGAGCACCAGCAAGAGCAATATCCCCAGCTGCCTACCAGTGCCCGGCTGTATTTGCTCACGATTCGGCATCGCGACTCACCTGGTCAGCGGGTTTCAATGGATACCTAACGGGGAATCGGGAGCGGAAAGCGTTCTCCAGGTGACGGTGTAGATCCCAGGGCCCGGGAGTTGCATGGGCACTCGGGCTTCCCGCCGGCTCGCCGAGAAGCGGAATCCCTGCCGGTCAACCCGCCGGCCGTCCTGGTCGAGCACCCGGATCTCGGTGCGCTGGGGATCAAACGGCTCGGAGAAGACGAGCGTGATCTCTTTCGGGGCTTGCAGCACTAGCTGGTTCGCGGGCGGATCGGATCGCTGGACGAGAGCGTGGGCGAGTGCCGGCACCGCGGGCCGTCCCAGGGCTGCGGTCCAGATCAGGACCACCATGGCAAGAGAGCGGCTGAACCGCCGCGGACTTCGGGTCATCCTGCAGGCTGGGCGAGACGTTGGTGCATCCTCAATGGACACGACATATTGTAGTGTACTCTGGATGGAACGTCGACGGCGGCCTCCAGCCCACCAAGTTGACAGGCCGCTGCCGGAGCAACTATAGTAAGCGTATGTCACGACAGCGTGTCGTGTTAGATCCGCTTCATCGTGGAGGGATGGCAATGTCCCGTCGCGCAGTACTCCTGGCAATCGTTCTGGCAGTCCTTCTTGTGGCCGGAGGTGCGGCCGTTGGCCGGGCCGTCGGCGCGAGCGAGATGGTGGGCCAGACGATGCCGCAGTCCCCGTCAACGATGGGACCGATGATGGGGGATATGATGACGCAGATGATGCAGGATCCGCAGTTCATGCAGGCGATGGTCGACGCGTGCACCAGCATGATGAAGGACCCGCAGATGCAGCAGATGATGCAACAGATGATGGTGCAAATGATGCAGCAGATGATGCAGCGGTAGGGCAGCGGTGGAGAGGGGTTCTGTGAAGAAGGCGCGGCAAGTCTGGCGGCTTCGGCTTAGCGGCAGGCGGCTGGGTCGGGTCCTCGGCGATCTGGAGGCGGAGGTGATGGAGGCCCTGTGGCGCAGTGGGTCAGCCTCCATCCGCGAGGTCTGGGTAGACGTGACCCGGAAACATCCGCGATCGTTCAACACCGTCATGACGGTCATGAACCGGCTCGTGGAAAAGAGCTTGCTGCGCCGCGAGGATCGCCGCGGCAGCTACCGGTACGCGCCTCGGGTCGGCCGGGAGGCGTTCCTAGCACGGATTTCGCACGAGGTCGCCGAGGCGCTCGTCCACGAGTTTGGCGATATCGCCGTGGCGCAGTTCATCGAAGTGCTGGAAGGTATTGATCCGAGGAAGCTGGCGGCGCTTGACGCACTAGTCCGCGAGCGACGACGGGGGCGCAAGTAGTGTACCGCTGGCTCCGGTAATTCCCGGCTGGCTTCTGGTCTTGTTGGGCATCCTGCGGGTCTTGCGGTCGTAGCATAGCGAGGCGGTCCGCCGTGATCCTCCACCCACGAACGCGGCTGGCATTGTTCCTGTCGGGCGCGGTCCTGGCGGGCGCTGCATTGGTCTATGCGGCCATCGCCAGGGAGACCGGGCAACCGCCTTTTGCCGCCGTGCCGACGGTTTCAAGTCCGATCACGTTCACCGCAGGTCCCGCCGGTGTCGTGCGCGTCGGCGCGCTCGCGCCGGATTTCGAGGCGCGCCTACTCCGGTCGGGCGGAGGCACGCTCAGGCTGAGCGACCTCCGCGGGACGGCCGTCGTCATGAACTTCTGGGCGTCGTGGTGTGTCCCGTGCCGGGCAGAGGCCAGAGATCTGGAAGCCACTCATCAACGCTACAAGGCGCAGGGCATGACCCTTCTCGGCGTCGACATCGTCCAGGACGACTGGGATGAGGCGATGGCGTTCGTCAAGGAATTCAGCATCACGTACCCGATGGTGCGCGATGTGACAGGCAAGGTCACCGGAATGTACCAGGTTGTCAGCATTCCGAGCACGTTTTTTATCGATCGGGAAGGGACTATTCGCGACAAGCACTTTGGGCCGTTCCTCGGAGACCTCGGCCAGCAGCAACTCCGGACGCGTATCCAGGCGTTGCTGAAATGACCACGGACGCGCAGCAGGTGAGTTGGGTGGTACCATTCCTGGCCGGGGCAGCATCGTTTCTCTCACCGTGCGTGATCCCGCTGATCCCGGGCTATCTCTCGTACGTCTCGGGAGTGTCCACCGCCGAGCTGGAGGCAGGCGCACCCAGCCTATCCGGCCGCGTCCTGGGTCATTCCCTACTCTTCGTGCTCGGCTTCGTGCTGGTGTTCGTGGCGCTGGGCGCGTCGGCGTCGACGATCGGCGCGGCGCTGGCGGCGTACCGGCCGGTTCTCAACAAGATCGCGGGGTTGTTTATTGTCGCCATGGGCCTCTCGCTGCTCGGCGTCATCCGCCCGGCGGCGCTAGCCAGGGAGTACCATTTGTGTGTTGCCGAACCTCCTCGCGGCCCCGTCGGGCCCGTGCTGGTGGGCGCGGCCTTCGCGTTCACCTGGACTCCGTGCATCGGGCCCATCCTGGCCTCGGTCCTGGTGTACGCCGGGGCGGCGGGCACCGTGAAGACCGGTGCAGCGCTGCTGTTCATCTACGCCGTAGGGTTGGGGCTGCCATTCATCCTGACCGGGCTGGCCTTTACGCGGGGGATGCGGGCGTTGCGCTGGCTGCGCCGGTTCGCCCGCCCGATCGAAGCGCTCAGCGGGGTGACGTTGGTCGCAGTCGGCGCGCTGTTGCTGACGAATAAGATGTTCTACATCAGCATCTGGGCCCAGCGCATGTTCGCGCGATTCGGACTGGATGTGTGGCGATTTTTTTGATGCTGCAATCGTAACGGACCGCTATGTGATGACCGGCAACTCTGCGTGAGGAGGCTGGAGATGAGGACACAACGTCGCTGGTTGTGGATTGGGGGCGCGATTGCTGCCACGGCCGCCGCGCTGGCCCTGGGGGTGTCCCTGTCAACCCTGCTGATCGTGGCTGCAGTGCTGGCGTGCCCGGCCACGATGTACTTCGGCATGCGCGGCATGCACCAGGGCTCTGGGGGCATGACCTGCCATCTGGGGGCAGCAGACCATCAGCCCGAAGCCAAAGCGTCGGCTGCGTCGTCTTCCTTGGTGGAGCCAGCCCAATCTCACGAGCAGGCGCGGCCCGGCTAGTCAACAACTGGAGTGCGCTGGCAGCAGGCTGCCATCTGGAGCGTCCTGCTGGTCGTGTTTGCGATGCTCGGCATCGCGGTCGCGCGGGAACGGCCGGAGTGGAGCGCTCCGCCCGCCGGGCAGCCGGTGCCGGACTTTACCCTCACGTTGTTCGACGGCCGTACGGTGCGCCTGTCGGACCTGCGCGGTCGTGTCGTCGCCATCCACTTCTGGGCCTCGTGGTGCATCGCCTGCCGGCAGGAATCCCCGGTCCTACAGTGGGCCTGGGAAACCTACAGCTCTAGCGGCGTTGTGCTGATCGGGGTGAACGTGTGGGACCGACGCGAGGATGCCCTCGCCAAGGTCCGCGAGTTTGGCAAGACCTATCCCAACGGGCGAAGAAGCGGCGCCTGGTCCTGTACCTCGTGGGCACTGGCTTCCTCGGCTTTGCGTTGAACTGATCAGCCTTGCCCTGACGGTGTTCCGCATTCCGGCCAGGTCCGCTGAGGCCAGTCTGGGCGGGCAGCAGATCAGAGTCACGACAGGAACGGTGCCCGATCCGCCCAAGACCGGACCGATCCCGCTGCAAATCAGGATCGCGGATCGCAGCGGGAATCCCATCGCGGTCGAGGAAGTGCGCGTGAGCTACGGCATGGCCAGCGATGCCGGGACGCAGACGGTCGCTCTGCCTGCAGCATCCGCAGGGCTGTACCGCGCGCAGATCGGTTTCGCCAAGGTTGGAGACGGGTGGATCGAACTGCGTCTTCGCCGTGGGGATGTGCGCACGACGCTGCGATTCCCTGTCAGCGTTCGGCCGAACATTTGAGGCTCGGTGCCGTGAGACGACGGTCCAGGCGGTCGATTCGACAAGGAGGCCTTCGCCGGAAGATCGGTGCCGCAGCCGGACTTACGGTTGCGCTTGCTGGCCTGCTGGTCGTCGTCCTCCATTCCACGGAGGCGGCGTTAACCGGGCACATCTGGCTGCTGATCGGCCAGGCCATGCTGTTTGGGGGCGGCCTGTTCGGCCTGGCCCAACTGTGGGGCGGCCCACGTACGTAGGCGACGGCGGACGTAGCGCTCCGTTGACGCGCCGCACGATGCGGTTGTTCTCTTGGGGGGCCCGCTGTCCCAGCCCGGTTCAAAGGCGACCGGGGAGGTAGTACACTGCAAGAGGGTGAGGTTGCGCGAGGTGGGCAGGTGACTGTCGACACGTACCGGCAAGAAGCTGCGCGCGCGTTTGCGGCCGCGATCTCCGCTGCAGGGCTTGTGGTTGTCCTGAGCGGGGTCGCGATCTGGGCCGGAGACACCGGCCTGCGCCAGCTCGCGGTGACCGTGGCGCACGCCTGCAAGCGGCAGTGGGCTGTGCTGCCGCTGGCGCTTCAGGTCGGCCTCGTTGCGTCGGTGGCGGGCGGACTGCTCGCCGCGGGTTTCTGGGTGGGTACGGTGGTCAGACAGTGGCGGAGGACCGGCGCGGCCGAACGCAGCGTAGCCAGACGCGCCGTCGCCCCGCCGCCGCGTTTCAGCCAGTTGCTTGAGAGACACGCCCTCGCCGATCGTGTCATCCTGATCGATGACCGCCGTCCAATCGCGTTCAGCATCGGGCTGGCGTCGCCGCGCATCGTGCTGTCGACCGCGCTCCTCACCCTGCTTGAAGAAGACGAACTGGAAGCGGTGCTCCTCCACGAGCAAAGCCACCTGCGGCACCAGGATCCGGCGCGCTTACTTGTCACCCGCACGCTGGGGACCGCGTTCTTTTTCATCCCAGTGCTGAAGGTACTTGCGAAACGCCACGAAGCGGCGGTGGAACTGGCGGCGGACGATGACGTGATAGCGGCGCAGGGGCAGACGCTCAGCTTGGCATCGGCGGTGGTCAAATTGCTCGGTCCGAATAGGCCGGCCGCTGCCGGGGCATTCATGGCCGGGGCCGATTTGCGCCTGTTGCGGCTGCTGGGGGAGCAGGTGAGGCTGCCGGCCGTCCCGCAGCGGTTGAAGGCAGGTTCAGGAACGGCCCTCGCGTTGATGAGTCTACCCGTGGTCGCCGTCTATGGGCTCGCCGAAACGTTGCCCCGGCTGCCCTTTCTCCTGCGCTGCACGCTCTGATCCTGCGTTGCGGCCAAATCCCCCTCCACGCGCCTGACAAGGGAGTGACAGGGTGGTCTGTCGTGTGAAGGGGTATGTCAACGGAGCTCGTTCGCCCTATGCGACAGATACCGCAGCGGGGATGACTGCGCCTGACGAGCCTGCTGTGCCGAGAGGGCGAGAAAGACGATGGAAGTAGCCCAAAGCCCAACGCCACGAGGTCTCCTGACTGTCGGTGCGCTCGTCGCCACGGCATTGGCCGTGGCGTTCCTCTTCATCGGCGTCGCTCACTCCCTGATCGTGTTGACATCTGGGAACGTGGGCGAGAATCAGTTGAGGATTGACCAGGGGCGTTGGGACCTGGCGGCGGGATCTGTTGTGATCTTCCTCGCATTCCTTGCGTTGATTCCCATGCGACTGAAGCGGGACTGGAGGTCCCACGGACTTTACGCGGCCTTCGTCGTCTCACTCTTTGCTGAGATGTTTGGTTTCCCGCTCACAGCGTACTTTCTCTCGTCATTCCTCGGCCTGGCGTTCTTTGAACGGCAGTTCATGCTGTACATGTATCGGATCGGCATGCCGCTTGGCTCGCTGGTCACCTTCGTTGGCGTCCTCGTCATCATCGTCGGCTGGCGTGACGTCTATCGTGCCAAAGACAGCCTCGCAACGCAAGGCATCTACCGTTATCTGCGCCATCCCCAGTATCTCGGCATCCTCCTCGTCACTGCCGGCTGGCTCGTGCACTGGCCGACGATACCCGGCTTGATCATGTGGCCCATCCTCCTCCTTCTCTACCACCGCCTATCCGTACGTGAGGACAATTACCTGGCTGAGAGGTTCGGCGATGCGTATTCGGCCTACGCCGCCAAGACGCCGGGGTTTTCCCCTCGTGTCTTCGGCGCGAGATGACCAGCCCATTGACACGACAGAATGTCGTGTTAGCATGGGTTAGGTGGTTCAGCAGAGCATTGCACGCGATGAGGGCCGAGCGTTGTGGCCCGGATAAACGTCCCCCCTGTGGCGATTGCGCGGCGCAAGTTTCTCAAGCTGGCGGTAAGAGTTCCGATCCTCGCAGGAGCGGCGGCCATCGTCTCTCCGCTCCTCCGGTTCCTGAAACCCAACGTGGAGAAGTTCAAGATTTATGCACCCACGGTCCTGGACGCGCCGCGGGGTGAGGCCGTCGCGGTTGCTACGCTTACTGAACTCGCCAAGCCGTGGGATTTCAAGTATTTTGTCTTCACGCAGAAGTACCCGCAGTACACCCCGGAGGGCTTCAAGGCGGCGAATGTGCCCGGCGTCGCTGTGCGCCTGCCGTACAAGATCAGGCTGCCGCTCGAGTGGACGAAAGACCTGGGCCTGGCGCCGAAGATTACGGAGAGTGATATCTACGTCTGCTCCCGCATCTGCCCGCACCTTGGGTGCATTTTTAACTACGTGGCGAACTGGCCCGAGGTGACGGCGGCCTACGGTGGATACGTGCCCCCGCCGAGCCGTCACCATGCGCTCATGGCCTGCCCGTGCCACCTCAGCATCTACGACCCCGCGGACCGCGACGTTCCGGGACGCGTGCTCTCTGGGCCCGCGCCGCGGCCACCGCGTACGTTCGTGTTTGAAATCCAGGGAGAGAACATTGTGGCCACGGCGGTCGAGCCCGGCGGAATCGCGTAGATGCGGGCATCGCGGGTGGGTGGATCCTGGCTGCGCCTTCCGGGCCGCCGGCTGGAGTGAAGTCGATTGAAGCCACTCGCGCCTCCGCTCGTCGGGGTGATCCTGGGCGTCGCTATCTGGCTGGCCGCGTCGCGCCTGCCGTCGCGTCAGGAACTGATGTGCTCGCTGCCGAGCTCTTTGCCCTCGCGGCTGTTTACGTCGGATCTGCGCTGGCCGACGGCCGGCGCGGTATTGTCGCCCTTGAGGCGTCTATGGGCGCGGCGATTTTCGCACGCGCGCTGGCAGGTTTCTGGTACGCTCTCAGGCTGGTTGCGGCAGGCTATTTCTTGCACGGCGTTTGGGACCTGCTGCATCATCCCTATCGGTGCGGCGCAACCCCGGGCAAACTGTTTCCCCCGTTCTGCCTGACGTATGATTGGGTTGTAGCGACATTCATTCTGAGCCGATTCGGAAGCCTGGGGCAAGGTTGCGATGCGATATTGCCGCCTCCGCGCCGGGTGTGATTATGGGTGTTGTCGCCTACCGCGGGGAGTCAAGAGATCTGGCCCGGCTCACCTTCTGGGCAAATGCGGTTCGCCGGGGCTCGGCAACCCGCTTTACACGTAAGAAGTCCGAAATCGAAATGCTGATCCGCGTGAGTAGATTTCCTCAGGAGGTGCGGCGTGCCCGCTGAACAGGCCCAAGCACGACAGAAACCGACGGCGGCATTCATATTATCTCTCCTGGCTGGGCTCTCGATGCTCGGGACAGGATGGATGGTGTCTGCCATGGGCGCCGGAGGACCTCCAGGGTGGATGTGGAGTCCTGGTATGATGCGGGGCTTCCCTCCTGCGCTGTGGTGGCCGTGGTTTGGTCTTGTAGCGGGACTCGTGGTGCTGATTGGGGCGGTGATACTCTACAGCAACCCCGCACAGGCGCGAACGTGGGGGATCGTCATCTTGATTGCCTCGGGGCTCAACTTCCTCGTCGGAATGGGTGGATTCGTATCAGGGACCCTCGGGATTATCGGCGGCGCCCTGGCCCTCTCATGGCGGCCGCCGCGATAAGTGCGCAGGCGTTACCCGAGGGATTCAGGTTTCGGGACCGGCGCCGCTGCCGGGCAAAGTCTCTAAGACGTCTTTCGGGACGCCCTACGCGCCGCCACCGCGAGTGATGCAACTTCCACCACTTGTCCTTTCCCCAAGGTATCGCTCGCATAGTGCAGGAAGCAACCGCGCGACGGGTGTCGTCTTTCTTGGTGTCAACATTCAGCAGACGACTGGGATGACGCCTCTGAGTTTCTCAAGGCATTCGGTATTAGCTATCCGGGCGTACGAGATGCCAGCGGTGAGATTGTCCAGCGGTGACATTGCCCAGCGCCATCAGGTATTGGGCTGCCGACCACCTGCTTAATCGATAAGAACGGTATCATCCGATCGAAGTACGTTGGAGGCTTTCTCGGAGAGGAAGGTATGGCCGAATCGGAACGCCGCATCCGGATAATCCTACCGTAAGCGCTTGCGGTGTTCGCTGGCCGGGGGAGGCTGCACGAATTCGTCCGACCCCAGCCGGAAAATTCCTAAAAAGGTAAACTCATATCCGGCCCAGCCATGACGACGGTGCCAACGCCCGAAAATCATCGCCCCGCAACGCAGTTCTACATTCTGGCCCTCGTGGTCGCTATTGCCATTGCCGTAATCGGTGTGCTCGCCTTCGGTCTCACTAGAGATCCCCGGGCCATCCCCTCTCCGCTTATCGGGCGACCGATGCCGGATTTCAGCTTTGCGCTCTTCGCCGGTGGGACACTTGATACGCGTGCGCTGCGCGGCAAGGTCATGATCGTAAATTTCTGGGCCTCGTGGTGCTACCCCGCTTGTTATGAGGAAGCACCACGACTGCAGCGGATGTGGGAGTTTTACCGCGAACGCGGCGTCGTGGTGATTGGTGCGAACATCCAAGACCGGGAGTCCCCAGCCCGGGAGTTTATCCGGAAGTTCGGCCAGACATTCCCCAATGGCATGGATTTGACTGGCAAGATCAGCATTGATTTCGGCGTTTACGGCGTTCCGGAAACTTTCGTCATTGATCAGAACGGAATCATCGTTGCGAAATTTGTCGGCGCAGTCCC
>DASWFZ010000008.1:0-63105 GCA_036393975.1 bacterium
GAACATCCAGGCCCGGAGCGGTAGCCCGTTGGTGCGATAGTACTGAGCCAGGAACTCGTATTTCAGTTTGGCCATGTCGACGTTGGCCGGACACTCGGCCTTGCAGCCCTTGCACTCCAGGCACAGGTCCAGTGCCTCGTACAAGCGCGTGCCTGTGATCTCTTGTGTGGGGAGGACCCCGGACAAGACGGCCCGCAAGAGATTCGCGCGCCCTCGAGTCGAGTGCTCCTCTTCGCGCGTTACCATGTACGATGGGCACATCGTCCCTTCGGAGTTTTTGCGGCACGCGCCGAGCCCGCTACACAGCTCCACCGATCGTCCAAAGCCACCGTCTTTCGACCAGTCGAAGACCGTCGCGATAGACTGGGTGCGATAGTGCGACCCGTACCGCAGTGACTGATCCATCGGCGGACCGTTGACAATTTTGCCGGGGTTCATTAACCCGGACGGATCGAACAGTGTCTTGATCTCCTGAAACGCGCCATACACCTGAGACCCGAAAAAGCGCTCCACAAACCACGACCGGACCAAGCCGTCGCCGTGCTCACCGCTCATGGTGCCCTCAAACTCGATGACCAACTCGCCCACGGCCTCGGCGATGGCTTTCATCTTCTCGATGTCGTGCTGACGCTTGAGATCGATCAGCGGCCGGACGTGGAGACACCCGACACTCGCATGTGCGTAGATCGCCGCGCGCACCCCCTGGGCGTCCAGCAGAGCCTTGAACCGGCGCATGTACGCGGCTAAACGCTGGGGGGAAACGGCCGTATCCTCTACAAATGCGATCGGCTTGGCGTCGCCCTTCACCCCTTGCAAGAGTCCTTGCCCAGCCTTGCGCACCCGCCAAATGTTGTCTTGGTCCGCCCCCGACGTCGCATGCACGATCGCCCCCTCGACGCCTGCCGCACGCAGCGCCCGCTCCATCGCGGCGAGGCGGTCGGCAAGCTCGGCGGACGTCGCACCGGAGAGCTCCACGATCAGCAGGGCGTCCGGATCGCCCTGAACGAAGGTCATGCGCCGGGCGTATTCGAGCTGGGCGCGTGTCATCTCCAGCAACATTCGATCGATCAACTCGACTGCCGACGGAGCGAAGGACAAGATCAACGGCACGACGTCCAACGCCGCAAAGAGGTCCGCAAAGTGGACGACCGCTAGCACGGTGCTCGCCGGCTGGGGGACGAGCCCGACGGTCGCTTCCATCACGATGCCCAGAGTGCCTTCGGACCCCACGAGCAGGTTGATCAAGTCCGCAGGATCACGGACCAGTGCATCGAGATTGTAGCCGCTGACGCGACGCAGCAAGCGAGGAAATCGCCGGTCGATTTCCTCGCGATTGCGTTCCACGATCGCCGCCACACTCCGGCGGATCACATCCTCCCGGCCTGATACGACTGCGGGAGGTCGCCCGGGGCCGGGCCGGCGCAGGTGTAACTCGGTCCCGTCAATGAGCATCACGCGCAGTTCCTGCACGTGGTCCATCATCTTCCCATACACAATGGAGCGCGCCCCGCAGGAGTTGTTGCCGATCATCCCTCCCAGGGTCGCCCGGTTGCTGGTCGCGGTATCTGGGCCCAGCCGAAGTCCGTGGGGGCGGGCAGCCTGGTTGAGGTCGTCTTGCACCACCCCCGGCTGCACCCGTGCCAGCGGGTGGGCCGCATCGAGCTCCAAGATCCGGGACATGTACTTGGAGCAGTCCAAAATGATTGCCCGCCCGATAGATTGCCCTGCGAGGCTGGTCCCCGCTCCGCGGGGCAAGATCGGGGTCCCCGCATCCGCGGCAATTCGCAGGGTGGCGGCGATGTCGTCGTCGTCACGGGGAATGACGACGCCTAACGGGAGAATCTGGTAGATGCTGGCGTCAGTGCTGTAGAGAGCTCGGGAGGCCGGGTCGAAGCGAACTTCGCCTGCGACCGACGCTCTGAGCGCGCGCTCGACTTCGCTAGGATTGGCCGGCATACGCGTGAGTTGAGACTATGGTCCCGACACGCTCTGGATGGAGATGAACGAGAGCACAGGCGCGGGGAGAGTGGCGCGCGACTAGGCTTCGGGAGGAGCGGGCGGGCGACGCCGTCCCGCCCCGGCCTCCGCGGCACGCCGCGGCGCGGGACGACGACCGGGGGCCTTTTGTCCGTTCACGGTGCGGCGTAGCAGCTCTTCCTCCCACGTCACAATGCTGTGGAAGAAGACTTTGTCGCCTTCCTCCAAACCGCGCGTCACCTCAGTGATGTGGACATTGGTGGCGCCGAACTCTTTCAGGGCCCATTCCAACGCTTTCTGCGGCTTAGCAGAATCACCGCAGGTGAAAATGTCCAACGCCGCATAGCCGACTTCAGGCCACGTGTGCACGGACATGTGGGACTCGGAGATAACAATCACACCCGACACCCCGCTGGGGTTGAACCGGTGAAATGAGGTGGACCACACATGGACACCAGCAATCTCCGCGGCGCGGACCAGGATCCGCTCCACGGCTTCAATCTTCCCGATGACACCGGACGTACACCCGGATGCTTCGGCAATATAGTGGTGCCCTATGGTGTCCATCCCCACCTCCTTCGGGTCTTTCCCGCGTTCGAGCGCAGCGGGCCGTTACTCCGGTGAGGGCGACAGCCCTCCAACACATTCGTAACGCCGCTCGCCACCCCTGCTTTTCGCCAAAAATCCGGTGGGCCGATTACCGTCGCCGGTGGCGCCACAGCTCCACGAGGATCGGCACGCCGGACAGAACAATCACGACTCCGATCGCGAGGGTGAAGTGTTCGCGCACGGCGGGAAGATTCCCGAAGAAATACCCCAGCGCCACGAACATGGTCACCCAAACGATTCCACCGAAGACATTGTAGAACAGAAATCGCCCATAGGCCATGCGCCCGACCCCGGCCACAAACGGCGCGAAGGTCCGCACGATCGGCACAAACCGGGCGAGCACGATGGTCAGACTCCCATACCGTTCAAAGAATCGCTGGGTCCGATCCAAGTATTCGCGCTTGAAGAAACGCGAATGCTCTTGACGAAACACGCGCGGACCGGCCGCCTGTCCGAGCCAGTAGTTCACGGTGTCGCCCGCGATGGCCGCCGCCGACAGCAGCGCCACCAGGACGATCGGGGCAATGAGGCCGCGGGCAGAGAGGGCGCCCGTCGCGAACAACAACGAGTCGCCGGGGAGAAAGGGAGTCACGACCAACCCGGTCTCGGCGAACACGATCAGGAAGATCACCGCGTATGCCCATGTACCTACCTGCGCGAAGAGCAGATCGAGGTGGCGGTCGAGATGCAGTAGGAGGTCGACCAGCGACTGCGTCATCCGCCGTGGGGGGCGCGAGGACTCAGGGGAAGCGCGCCCCTGGTGCCCGTCATGGGGACTCGACCCCCCGCAAGCGCGAGTGCCGGAGTACCCGCAGCTCCCGCCGCTGCTCCGCGTCTTCCCAGCGGCGTCGTTCCGCTTCCGTAGTGGGGTGGTATGGCGGGACGGGCTGAGGCCGCCCTTGCGCATCTACGTGCACCATCGTGAGGAAGGCGGTGCACGTGTGGCGGCGGACGCCCGTGAGGGGGTTCTCAGCGAGGACCCTCACTCCGATTTCCATCGACGTCCGTCCCACGTAGTTCAGGCCCGCCTGGTAGGCGACGATTTCCCCCACGCGGATGGGAGCGAAGAACGCTAGCGCGTCGATCGACGCCGTCACGATGGGACATCGGCAGAAGCGAAGGGCAAGCAGGGAAGCGACTTCATCCAGGTGCATCATCAACCGACCCGCGAACATCAGCGTCCCGAGGACGGCATCGTCGGGAGAGACCAAGCGCGACATTTCCAGGGTGTGGGTCAGTGCGGCCGTCTCGTCTTCCTCGGCGAGCTCTGAGGGACGGTCGGCCAACCGCTTGGCACGCTCAGCCTTCCTCGTCCGCGCCGCATCAGCCAGGATCTGCTCAGCACGGTCGGCCGGAGTGATATGGATTCCGACAGGCTGCGATCGGCCCGTGTCGTCAACGGCGACCATCGCCAAGTGCGCGGAAGTCGCACGCCGCTGCCCTCCTTGCCGGGGGTCCTCAGCGTCCACATCCACGCCGACCTCTAACGAAGCGCGCCCGACGTATTCCACGTGTGCCCGGAGCGTGACCATATCTCCCACGCGCACAGCACTGAGAAAATCTAAGTCGTCCATGGCTCCCAGGACCACCGGTCCGCGGGCGAGACGCAGTGCCGCCATCGTCGCCGCCGTGGTAATCCAATCCATCATCCGCCCTCCGTAGAGGGTCCCTCGCACGTTTGCGTGCCCGGGCAGCACAAGCTGCACCATCTCGAGTTGCGTCTGGTGGATCGACGGCATCGCGCTCGTCTCCCCGCCCTCAATCCCGAGCAATCGCGTCTTGGCCCTTAGCCGGCGACCTGTTCCACCCACTGGATAACCGTCTCGATACCCCGGTGGAAGTTGGGCAGGTGAAACTTTTCATTCGGCCCATGTGTGTTGTCATCGGGTAGCCCGAAGCCAAACACTACCGTGGGCACCTTCAACAACCGATCGAACTTGGTGACCGGCGGGATACTGCCTCCTTCTCGGACGTACACTGGATCGGCGCCCCAGACTGCCCTCGCGACCCGTGCGGCCGCTTGAATGGGCGGTACTGTCGGCACGACCAGGACGGGGTCGCCCCCAGCCAAGTCCCGGACCTCCACTTCGATTCCCGCCGGGGCCAGTTGCTTGACCTTCTTCTCAAACGCGCGGAGCACGGTCTTCGCTCTCTGGTCGGGGACCAGCCGCATGCTAATTTTGGCGACAACCTTGGCGGGGATCACCGTTTTCGACCCCGCCCCTGTCCATCCCCCGACAATCCCGTGCGCATCAAGGGTGGGCCGGGACCATCGGCGCTCGAGAATGCCATAGCCCTCCTCGCCCGGTGCGGCAGTGATGCCGGCCTCGCGCATGAATTCGTCCTCGCGGAACGGCAGGCGCTCCCACGAGGCCTTTTCCTCCGGAGACGGATCCCTGACCGATGCGTAGAAGCGCGGGACCGTCACACGACCGCGGCGGTCCTTGAGCCCCGCGATGATCGTGGCAACAGCATTGACCGGGTTGGGGACGGCCCCGCCATAGGTTCCGGAGTGCATGTCGTGCGCCGCCCCGCGGACTTCCACTTCGGTGTACAGCAACCCCCGCAAGCCGGTAACAATACTCGGCAGGTCGCGGGCGTACATCTGCCCGTCAGACACCCACGCCATGTTGCAGGCGAGCTTGCGCGCATGCCGGTCCATCCAGCGGGAAATTCCGGGACTGCCGATTTCCTCTTCTCCTTCGATGAGCACCTTGACGTTGAGGGGGAGCCGGCCCGCATCTTTCAGATACGCCTCCAAGGCTTTGAGGATGGCGACGATCTGGCCTTTGTCGTCGCGCGCACCGCGGGCGTAGAGGTCTTCCCCCCGCTGAGTGGGTTCGAATGGCGGGGAGGTCCACTCCGCCAGCGGGTCAACCGGCTGGACGTCGTAGTGCCCGTAGAAGAGGACCGTGGGCCGATTGGGGGCCTGCATCCACTGCGCGTAGACCATCGGGTGGCCCCCGTTGAGAGGGATGAGCTCGGCGGTCATGCCCATGTCGCGGAGTTGGGCGAGGAGCCAGTCGGCCGCCTGAAGGATGTCTTTGCGGTGGTCGGGCAGAGTGCTGATGCTTGGAATGCGCAGCAACGCCTTGAGTTCGTCCACAAATCGCGCGCGGTGCTGCCGCGCGTAGTCCAGTGCGCCCACCTACGCCACCTCCGGCCCGCTTGAGGGTCTTGCGAAGATTTACAGTCGGCGGGATTCGTTTCCCAGGGTTCGACGGCACGAGGCGACTGCCTTCCGTCTAATCCGCGACCTGGGCGGGCGCTAAGGAGAGCTGGTGAACCGTAGCCGCATCGTCACGACGACGGGGTCAGAGGCTGCGAAGATGAAGAACCGCGGAATCGGAATTCCGAAATCTGTCATGCGCAGGGTGAATTTTCCGTCCACCAGATAGCTATCTTGAAGAGCGATGACGCGTACGGGAAACTCCACCTCGTGGGTCGTTCCCTTGATCGTCAGCTGGCCGGTCACGCGTGCAGGAAAGGAGAGGGCTGCGAGCGAGCCAGTCGGAACGGCAGTGCCTTGGAACGTCATCATGGGGTACTGGTCGCTTTGCAGAAAGTCCCGGTGCATCTGGTCGTCTCGCAACCCCGACCCGGTCGTAATGCTGCGCGCATCGATGTGGGCGTCAACATCCGCGGCAAACATGCCGTCGCGTTCCCGGATGGCGACTGTCGTCTGGACGTTGCGGGCGATTCCGGTAAACCCGCCGCGATTATCGGGCACGAAGAATTCCACCTGACTGGTGGTCGGATCGAGGACGAAAGAACCGATCGGCAGGAAAGAGAGTCCTGCCGCCACGAGAATCCCGGCACCCCACCGCCTCTGCATCTCCTTTGGTAGGTACACCAGATGTGTCACAACACATTCACAAACATGTTCGATTTCAAGGAGACCCTGGGGACGATGCCAAAATTACCACTGCCAAGAATCGGCCGATCCGATGATCTTCCGCCGTCTTCTCAGCACCTTGACCGACGAGGGGTCCCGGCAGACGACTGCCCGGGCCCTGGGGGTGATCTGCGTCGTGGGCTACCTGGTGACGCTGGGGACGATGGCCGCCTCAGGCGCGGGCCTGCGGCGCTGGTTCTTCGCACTGCTCATGTGGGTTGTGGTGGTGTATATCCCGCTGCGGATCGTGCTGGAAGCCATCTACTCTCTGGCCCCGGCACTCCGCACGAAGCTGATCGCCCAGACGGTTACCCGCAGCGACCGGTATGCCAGCCGCGGGACCATCGAATTGGTCGTGGACGGGTTGATTGCGGATGCGGTCCTGATGCCGCGCATCGCGACCCCGGCGCAGCACGGCAAAGTGAAGGATGGTGCGGTGGCCATCCTGATGCGCGTCCGGGAAGACGGCGATGCCGCGGTGGCGCGTGCCGCGCAGCGCTGCCTCGCCGCGGTCGAACGGTGGGTCACCGAGAGCGCGTCCTGGTCGGCAGCACAGACCGCCCACAATATCCAAGCGCGTTGGGCCACGGTCCGCGCCTTGGCCGCGCTCGCCGGGATGACCAGGGTGCTAATCGCCGCATTCGAAGATCGGTCGGGGCAGAAGTTTTCGGCGGGCCCCGTCGATGGCGCGAGGGCCATCGCCTACCTCGAGGCCTGCTTAGATTTCTGTGACCAGCTGGCGCTCGAAGTCGACGTCGCCCCCTGGACGGAGCCCGCGCTCCATTTGGATGTTGCGCCCGCGCTGCGCGACCGGATATGGGAGGCGTGGAAGATCTACGCCGAGACCCCCTCTCCAGCGCTGGAAGCACGCCAGGCCATGGTGGAAGTGGTCCTCACGTAACACGCAGGGCAAGAGGTCCTCAGCGTCCCTGCTACAAAGCGCGGCTGGTCGGCGTCGCTCCCTGCTCTGCTCATCTCTTTCCCACGAGAACGATCCATCGCTTCAGGAATGTCGGATTCTGCGTCGCCTCGTATCCGATCTGTTCCCGAGCCGGCGGGGACGCACGCCGAAGCGCCGCATCGATCGCGTCGCGACGGGCGAGATCGGTCCCCGCCAGCTCCAGCCACTCCGAGACAGCCAGACGCCGTTCCACGGTCTGCACGAGCGAAAGCGCGACACCCCACTTGGCTAGCAGCGCCTGCCAGCGGCTGGCGGGAATGGCCCGCACATGACTGGGATCCCTCAGGATCTCCATTGACTCCATCAGCTTTCCGCCAGCTTCGTCGTCTGGGGGCACCTGATCCACCAGGCCGATCCGGCCGCCGACGGGCAGCACGCGCAGCATTTCTCCAATCGCGCGCTCCAGGTGGACGAAGTGGTGCGCGGCGCGCCGGCAGGTCACCACAGTAAACGTCGCGTCCGCAAACGGCAACGCGTCCGCATCCGCGACGGCCCACCTGATGCGGTCGCGCCCGGAGCGAAGGCCTTGGGCTTCACGCAGCATCTCCCACGTTAGGTCCACCCCGACCACGGAGCGCACAAGCGGACGGAAGGCGACGGCCGTGAATCCGGTTCCCGTCGCAACGTCGAGCAGGCGGTCGGCCGAAGTTGGCTTCAGGTGTTCCACTAACAGCTCAAGATCCGTGTCGTGCCGATGGCTGGCGCTGTGGGCATAGGCGCTAGCGCGCTGTCCGAATTGACGCTGCGTAGCCTCCTTGCCTGGATCCCGACCCCCCTGGAGGAACTGCGCGACCAGGGCAGTGATTTGGGATCGGTACGTGTGAAGCACCTCGCGCTGCTCGGGCCAGAACATCGCTGGCAGGGCATCGAGAGAGAACCATTCCGCCTGCCCCTGCACACTGCTACCCGCGTCCACGACATAGAGGAAGTAATGCGTCCTCTTCCAGGAGGTTTTCTTGAGATCGAGGCGCTCTCGCACCGCAATCTCTCCGAGGTTGACTAACCCAGCCAACCCCGCCTCCTCAGAGACTTCGCGCGCCGCCGCCTTCTCGGAGGACTCGCCCGGCTCGACATGGCCTTTGGGCAGCACGTATCCTGGGTAACCCCCCTCACGGATCAGAGCAACAAGGAGCTGGGCGTCGCCAGGGCGGACCACTACCCCGCCGGCGGACGCGTGTTCCGGGACGCCCGGAGGTCTTCGGTACCAGCTCTGATCGATCTCCAATCTTCGCCTCCTTGTCTAGATTGTTGTGCGTTCGATGCCCAGTCCCTGGGTGCCGAAAGGAGCACTTCGCCGCGGCGAGAATTGTGTGGCCATGCCCCTGCTGCTCCGCGAAGCCGACGTGGCGCGCGTTTTGAAGATGGACGACGTCATCCACACCGTCGAAGACGCCTTCCGCCATCTCGGACAGCACAAAGCCGTCAACCGCCCGCGCCAGCGGTCGACCACCGCGACCGGAACGGTCCTGCACGTGATGTCGGCAGCCCTTCCTCCACTGGGCGCCATGGGGTTGAAGGCCTACACCCACGCGAGCGGGGGGGCACGGTTCCTTGGAATGCTTTACGGCGTCGACACAGGCGAACTGCTGGCGATGATGGAGGTCGATCTGCTCGGCCAATTGCGGACGGGCGCCGCGAGCGCGGTGGCCACCAAGTACCTCGCGCGGACGGATGCCGGATCGCTCGGCGTTATCGGCACAGGAAAACAGGCGCGCACTCAGGTGATTGCCATCAGCCGGGTCCGGCCGATCGCCTTAGTGAAATGCTACAGTCGGACGACCGCGCACCGAGAGGCATTCGCCGACGAGATGGTGGAAGAGCTGGGCGGGGAGGTCGTGGCCGTCGACAGCGCCCGTGACGCGGTGGATGCGGTCGATATCATTGTGACAGCGACGACGGCCAAGGACCCGATCCTGCTCGGGGAGTGGGTGGCACCCGGCGTGCACATCAACGCGATCGGATCGAATGCCGCCACCCGGCGCGAACTCGACGGTGATGCGGTGGCTCGCAGCGACCGCATCGTGGTCGACGATCTGGAGCAGGCCCAACAGGAATCCGGAGATCTCATTGCGGCCGTCCAGGCGGGGCTGTACTCGTGGGATCGAATCGTCGAACTGGGCTCCCTGGTTGTGGACGAGGCAGCGGGCCGCACGTCGGCGGAACAAATCACCTTGTTTGAATCGCAAGGCATTGCAGCCGAAGACGTGGCCACGATGAAACTCGCGTACGATCGCGCCATACAGATCGGAGTCGGAGAACAGCTCCAAAAGGACATGACGCGGGGGGCCTGACGTCCACACCGCGGCATCGGCCGATCGCCGATGCCGCGAGATTTCCGATTCGCCGGAGTTTCCTAGTGAGGAGAGTGTCGCCGTGGAGTTTGCCGTTGCGCTAGACGCGCCTGAAGCCTTGGCCTGCGATGGGCTAGGCGTGGGTATCGCCGCCGACAGTTCGGCGCTCGAAGGAGCGGCCGCTCGCGTCGACAAGGCACTGGGGGGCCTGCTGTCCACCGTGCTGGCGGAGGAAAAGTTCGACGCCAAATTAGGCAGCACGCTCGTCGTTCACACAAACGGACGCATTCCCGCCCGCAAGATCATCGCGGTCGGCTTGGGCCCCAAGGGCTCGTTGTCGCTCGACCAGATACGCCGGGCGGCGGCGACTGTCGTCCGACAGGCGGCGCGAGTGCACGCCGCTCGCGTTGGAATCGCGCCTACCGTGATCCCGAGTCTTGGGCCCGAGGCGGCGACGCAGGCCCGCGTGGAGGGGGCCATCCTCGGAGCGTACCGGTTCCTCCGCTACAAACGCGATGAGGGAGGGCACGTGACCCACGTCACTTTGTTGGCCGCCGACTCCGCGCAGCAGAAACTGATGGAGGCGGGGGGGGCCCGCGGTCGGCTGTTTGCGGACGCCACCGTGTTTGCCCGCGACCTCGTTAACGAACCGCCCAATCATCTTCCCCCGGTGCGACTCGCAGAGATCGCGACCGAAATCGCACGCAAGGCGGGGCTGAAGTGCACCGTCTTGGACGTCAACGAGATGAAGGCGCTAGGCATGGAGGCCTTGCTCGCGATTGGCCTCGGGAGCGACCAACCGCCGCGGCTCATCGTCTTCGAGTATTCTCCTGCCAAGGCCCGGCAGACCATCGCACTGGTCGGCAAAGGAGTGTGCTACGACAGCGGGGGCATCAACCTCAAAACGCAAGATCTCGAGTCGATGAAGTCCGACATGGCCGGTGGTGCCGCGGTCCTGGCGACACTCCAGGCCCTGCCTGCTCTGGGGCCGTCGGTACGGGTCCTGGGTATTGTGGCGGCCGTGGAAAACCTCCCCAGTGGCCACGCGGTGAAGCCCGGGGACATCGTGCGGGCGATGAATGGGAAGACGATCGAGATCAACAACACCGATGCCGAAGGCCGCGTCATTTTGGCGGACGCCCTGGCCTACGCGGCGCAGCAACGCCCCGATGAGATCATCGATCTCGCCACACTCACCGGCTCGGCGCTCGTGGCCTTCGGCTACCTGGCTGCCGCGCTCATGGGGAACGACCCACCCCTGATCCAGCGTCTCCTGGCCGCAGCGCAGCAGGCTGGCGAGCGCCTGTGGGAACTGCCGCTGTATGAAGAATACCTGGACAACATGCGCAGCCCCATCGCTGATCTCCGAAACTCGGGATCCCGGTTTGGGGGAGCCCAAAAAGGGGCTATCTTCATGCGGGAGTTTGTCGATGGGCGGCCGTGGGCCCACCTCGATATCGCGCCGACTGCGTTTCTGGATAAAGAGGAAGGCACTAACCCCTACGTGCCAACGGGCGGGACGGGCTACGGCGTGCGGACCCTGCTCACCTACCTCGGGGGGATTTCCAAGTAGTCGCCCCGCTGACCGGATCCCGGCGCCCGCGCCCAGCCAGATACCCGGAGACCGGTCAGACCCCCAGTACCCAGATCTCCGACTCGGAGGGGAGTGCGGCCTTCGTGATGGTCGCGCTCTTACCCAGGCGCTTGACACGCGGCTTGCCCCGAATGAAATCCTCCACCGTCCCAATCGGCCAGTCCGCATTCACGCTCGTCTTGTAGTGCATCGGGATGGTGATTCGCGGCTTCACCTGGCCGATAACGGTCTCCGCCTGCTGCGGCCCGATCGTAAAGTGGCCCCCAATGGGAATCATCAGCACGTCGGCGTGGTCAACCGCCTTAACCTGGTCGGGGGACAGCGTATGGGCAAGGTCGCCCGCGTGGACAATCCGTAAGCCTTCCACGTCAAAGATGAGCATGGCATTTTTGCCGCGCTTGGCGCCGCGGGCGTCGTCATGGTAGACGTGCATCGTCGTGATCGCCACGGGGCCCACGCGCTCGCGAACCTCTGCCCACTCCTTGCCACCTTCACGCAAGCCCCGGATCACTTTCGGTGTCCCCGCTGCGACCTGGACATTGTTGTGGTCCTGGTGCTCATGCGACACGACCACTGCCGTCGGAGCAACGGTGGGTAGCGGATAGCCGACCTCCGCATTGAACGGGTCGATGAGGATCGATGTCCCGTCCGCCTCCAGGACAAAACACGAGTGACCGTAATACGTGAGCTTCATCGCATGCCCTCCCTCGCCTAACTGCCACGCCGCGAAGTCCCGCCGTCTCTTGCCCGAGGGTACACTCGCACCGACCCGCGTGTGTCGCGTCCTACGCGCGCATCAGTGTCGCCTCATACAAGAACGCCGCCCCCATCCCGCCCAAGAGCGGACCGATCCAGTACACGATCTGATTTTGCCAGAACCCCGAGAACAGCGCCGGCCCAAATGCGCGTGCGGGGTTCATTGCCGCCCCGGTGAGCACGCCGCCTCCCAAGATGTCCATCGCAATGACCAGGCCGATCATCAGACCGGCAATGGTGCGGGGCCCCCGCGTGTCTACGGCAGCGCCGAAGATCACGAAGACGAGCAGAAAAGTTAGGATCGCCTCGACGACAATGCCAGTCCCGGGGGACACCGCGCTTCCTAGGGCGGGTGTCCCGAGGTGCACCGCGCGGCGGGCAGCTTCCGGAAACGACGCGGTCAGCAAGAATGCCCCCACGGATCCGCCGACGAGTTGGGCGATCCCGTACGCGACCCCCTGCCCCAGCGGGAGTCGCCGGACGAGAACAAATCCTGCGGTCACCGCAGGGTTAAAGTGGCCCCCGGAGACGTGGCCCGCGGCTGCGACCATCGTGCCAATCGCAAGCCCGTGGGCCAGGGCGATTCCAGTAACACCCAGCCGGCCACCACTCATCTGGTCGGCAATGATGGATCCGGCACCGATGAAGATCAGCGCAAACGTCCCAACGGCCTCGGCTAGCACTGCCCGCCACAGCTGCACCGTCATGGTCATCCCGCCTCCTGGGTCGACTACTTCGACCGAGCGGGTCGGCCTGCCTACCGGCGGAGGAGGGTTCGACTCTTTGGGTCCTGAACATCTGGTCGTCCGCACTGAGAAAGGAGATTGCCGATGCACGGCGTCGTCCATGTCGAGATTCCCGCCAAAGATCTGAAGCGTGCCAGGGAGTGGTATGGAAAAGTGTTCGGGTGGACATTTAAAGACATGGGGGGAGAATATCTGCTGTGGTCCCCGCCCGATGGCGGAATCGGCGGCGGCATCTACAAAGCGAAGACCCTACCCGCCAAATCCTCGGTGAGGGCGTACCTTGATGTGACCGACATTGACGCCAAACTCGCCCAGATCAAGGCTGCGCGGGGCAAGATCGTGACTCCAAAAACCGAGGTCCCCGGATACGGTTGGTGGGCTGCATTCAAGGACCCCCAAGGCTGCGAAGTCTACCTCTGGAAATCAGCACCTCGGTAGACGACGCGACCGCGCACGGAGGCACACCCGCGTACTGGTTTTCCGCACCCCCGCGGAGCTCTAGGCGTGGAGTTCGATAACGTCTCCATCTTCAAGAACGTGGTCGCGCCCGACCATTTGTCCCTGGTATTCGTCTTTCCCCCACAACCGTGCGAACTTCAGTTTGGCGACGAAGTCCTTGTGGATGGCGTGGGCAGCTTCCATCACAGTCGAACCACGTTTGAGGACAAATGGCGTGGACGTGTCGACCTTGCGGCCCGGGGGTTTGCTATAGACGCGAACGACTCCCAGCAACTCGAACAGCGCACGCCGCAGCGTCTCTAAACCCGTCCCATGCGCGGCGGAGACCGCATAGAGAGGGAGCGTATCGCCAAAGAAATCGCGCACGAGAGCCAGGCGCTCCGCTGCTCCGGGGGCGTCGAGTTTGTTGCCGACGACGAGGGCCCGCTTGTGGTGCGGGGCCGTGGGGGTGCCGACCAGGGCAAGCTTCGCCTGGTCGAGCAGGGCCTGGATCTGTTCCGTCTGGGAGAGGACGTCGTCAGTCGCCAAGTCCACAACCAGCGCCGCGGCGTCGGCGGTACGGATGATGCCGTAGAGCCAGCCTTCCGTGACCTCCGGGGTAACCGGGGGGAGATCGACGAGCTGGACCTGCACGTTCTCATACACCATCATGCCTGGCAGCGGAGCACGCGTCGTAAACGGATAGTCGGCGATCTCCGGCTGCGCATTGGTGAGCGCCCGCAACAACGCTGACTTGCCAGCATTGGGCGGACCGACGAGGACCACCTGGCCCGCCCCTTCGCGCTCGACATGGTAGAAGGGCCGCCCCCGGCCGCCGCTCTTCTTCTGCCGCTGCATCTGGTCGCGCAGCTTGGCGATCCGACGTTTGAGATCGCCCTGCATTCTGTCGGTTCCCTTGTGCTTGGGGATGGTGGCCAGCATTTCTTCCAGCGCGGTGAGCTTGTCCTGGAGTGTCGTGGCCGCCTTGAACTTGCGGTCGGCTTCGAGGTACTGGGGCGTTAGGTTTGCGGGCATTAATCCGTCCGTTCGGGGATTATTCGGCCCGCCCACCCGGGCCTGGCGCAAGAAGACACGTCAGCGTCCACGTTCTGCGGGCTACTGAACCTCAAACTTGCGCAGAACTTTCTCGTCAAGGGCCAAGCCTAACCCGGGTTTCTGCGGGACATCCACCATCCCACCCTTGGGTTCGGGAAACGGCTCCACGAACAGATCCCGCAGCGGGTTGGGCGCGAAGAAATACTCGTAGGTCATCAAGTTGGGGACGCTTGCGGCAACATGCAATGCCGCGAGGTGCGACACCCCCGCCGAAAACCCGGTATGCGGAGCGTACCGGAGATTATGCGCGTGCACGAGCGCGCCGACGCGTCGGGCGCCTGTGAACCCCCCGACCCGCCCGACGTCGGGCTGGAGGATATCGATCGCTCCCCGCTTGATGAGCTCGCGGAAGCCAAAGACGCCGAACTCGCTTTCGCCAGCGGCGACCGGGATGCTCTGCCCCGTCCGCACGCGCTGATACCCATCCAGGTCATCCGGCGGCACGGGCTCTTCAAGCCATGCGATGTCGGAGGCCTCCAATTGGCGCCCGACCTTGATGGCCGTCGCCGCGTCATAAGCGCTGTTCACATCCAGCATGATGTCGATACTGGGACCCACTGCCTCACGGATGGCCCGAATTGAGGTCACATCCATACGACGCCCGCCCATCTGTGCGGACCGGCCAATCTTCACCTTCAGCGCCGTGTGGCCGCGCCGCACTTGGTCGGTAGCCTGTGCTACCATCTCCGGGACGTCGGCAAAGTAGACAGAGGACGCGTAGCAGGGGACGCGGGACCGACCGGCCCCACCTAAGACCTTGTATACGGGCTGACCCGCAGCTTTCGCGACGATGTCCCACAGGGCGGTATCGATGCCGCTGATCGCCTCAAACACAAATCCTCGATAGTGCCCCCAGCCCCGAAGTTGCTGGAACATCTCGTCCCAGAGGCCTTCCGCATCCCGCGGGTCGCGCCCGATGAGGAACGGCGTGAACATCTCGTCGACGACTGCCTTGGTGACGTGGGGGGACTTGCGGGCAAGGCACTCCCCTATCCCGACCAGACCATCGTCTGTTGTCACTTCCACCAACGTGGCTGTGAATGCCGGAAACGCCCCGATCCCGAAGTGGATGGGGCGGTCGAGGGTGCCGGTGAGCATCCGACACTTGACGGTCTTGATCTTCATGGCCATTGAGGTCTCCTTAGGGTCCCGATCCGGCATCTAGCGAAAGAGGTCTCTCGCGGGATCCCGTAGCAAGGGTTTCGCGCCACCCGCATCCATTTCCACCCGCGCGCCGCGGATCACGATCACAGGCGTCCCTTCAGCCGCCTGGCCTTGCAACAGACTCGCTGCAGACGCGAGCTCGTCGGCCAGAGCCTCCACCGACGTCTGCAGAACATAGCCATACAGGTCCTCTTTGCCGATGTAGCTGTACAGAGGAGCCAGACCGGCGCTGCCGAGCGCAACTCCCACTGCGCCCTCACGAAACGCGCGCCCGTGGCTGTCGTTGATGATCACCGCTACGCGTACGCCGAGGGCCTCTTCCAGGGCGCGCCGGATGGCTTGGGCCGATCGGTCGGGGTCGGCCGGCAGGGTCGCGACCCATTGCGGGCCTAGTCCGACGTTACTGTGATCGACACCCGCGTTGGCGCAGATGAACCCCAACCGGTGCTCAGCGATGATCAGTCCCGGGCGCACCCGCAGGATCGCCCGCGATTCATTCAAGATGACCTGACACAACCGCGGGTCTCTGCCCGATTCTGCAGCCAAGGCCTCCCCACGGGGAGTAGGTGTTACCTCATCCAGGTTAACAACGCTGCCTTCGGATTTGGAAACGACTTTGTGCGCAATGACAAACACATCCAGGTCTTCTGGGGTGAGATCGTTGCGGCGGACCAAGTCGAGGATCACCCGGGACAGATCCATTCCCGGACGGATATCGGGGCATCCCTCAGGAGCCCAGGCGGTCAACGTTCGCAGGCGCACACCAACACCTCACAAACGACTCACAGAATACAGCATAAGAGGCTGATGCCGAAGGGTCCACGATCTGTCTACGTTCGGAGCAGCGAGCCGATCAGTCCAACCCTGCAACCTCGATCCCGAGGTCGCGCCGCTTGTAGCGGCGATTGATGGCTAACAGAAGTCCGGCCAATGACTCAAGGATCCCGGCCTGGCCTAATTTCCCGGTATCGACGGCGCGCATCCCGAGTAAGCGGACCATCTCCGCCACACGCTCTTTGGCGCTGGGATCATCCCCACAGAGCAGCACGTGTCCGTGAGGTCTCTGGGCGGGATCCGCCAGCATCGCCGCGCTGACTGTGTGAAACCCCGCCACGATGCGCGCGGTCGGCAGGAGCTCGCGGGCTTCCTCCGCCGCCGACCCATGGGCCGGTGTGGCGCGCTCACCCGAACGGCCCAGACGAACCGTGGTATCCACGACGATCTTATCGGATACAACGGAGGCGATGCTTTCCAAAATTTGGCGGTGCGCGTCGTAGGGAACGGTTACGATGATCTCCGCAGCCCAGCGCGCGGCCTCCACGTTAAGCCATCCGGCATCTGAAGGAAGACCAATCGACTGGGCGGCCGCTTGCGCGCGCGCAGCATCCCGCGATCCCACCACAACTTCGACTCCTGCCCCGTGCAGACGCCGCGCCAGGCCGAGTCCGAGATGGCCCGACCCCCCGATGATAGCCACCCGGAGTGAGGACGGTTCAGGCATCAGGCTGCGGGCGGACCGGCAATAGCCAGGCAGTACGCTGCGTCGGGGAACCTGCGAGCAGCCTTTACGATCGCGTCCTTTCCCACCCCGCGAATCAGCTGCGGATACCGCACCAAATAATCCAATCCGAGGCCATAGAGCTCCATGTCGGCCATCATCTGCGCCACACCGGCTTGCGTTTCCATCCGGACGGCCAGCGACCCGACCAGGAAGTCGCGCGCATCCGCCACCTCATCGTCTGAGGGCCCGTCCTGCTGGAAGCGGCGAATCTCGGCGAGGATGCCTTCCACCGCCGCCGACTCGTTCGCTGGATTGACCCCCGCGCGCACTAGCCACGGGCCGGCCAGCAGACCTGCCCGCAACTCGCTGAACGTATAGTAGGCCATCCCCTGCCGTTCGCGGACCCGGTCACCCAACCGGCCCATCATCCCGAGCTGACCCAGGATGAGATTGGCGATCATGATGTCATAGTAGTCGGGCGCGCTGCGCGCGATCCCCGGGGCACCGAGGACAATATCGGACTGCACCTTGCCCGGCATACGGGTTTCGCCTCGCCGCGGCTCGACCAGCGCCGGCAGAAAGGAAACGGGCGGGAGCGCCCACACACCTCCGCGCGGCCATGAGGCAAAGACCTGCGCGAGCGTGCCGAGGACCTCGTCGGTGGCCACGTCACCCACAACGGCGAGCAGCGTGCCCTCGGGACGGTAGTGTGTGTGGTGGAACGCCTGCAGATCGTCCCGTGCCACCGACGCCACAACTGATTCCTCGCCGTCCGGCAAGTGTCGATAGGGGTGGGCTTCAGGATATAGCAGGCTTCGAAACGTCCGCTCGGCCATCTGTCGGGTGTCCTGCCTCCCCACGCGCACGGATGTCAGGAGCTCACCCCGAACTTTCTCCGTCTCGTCCGCGGGGAAGGTGGGACGCGTTAGGACCTCCCCGAGCAGAACCAGAGCCGTGGCGGTATCTTCTGAGAGCATACGCACGCCCACGGTGGTGGTCTCCATATCCGCCCGAATCCCCAGGTTGGCGCCCATTCCGTCCAGGGTCTCAGCCAGTTCGGGCGCACTGTAACGACGGGTCCCCCGTTGTAGCATGGAGGCGACAAACCGGGCGAGGCCGCTGCGTGATCCGTCGAACATTGCGCCCGATTTCACATACCCTTGGACAGAAACCAACCCGGCCCCGCGCATCTCCTTCACCAACACCACAAGTCCGTTGTGGAGCTCAGATCGGGTCACGGTCTCCGGCGTGATCAGCGCGGACTGGACGGCTGCCCGCATCATAGACGTGCCCTCCCGGCCCGTGGGGCCTGAATGAAAAACACCTCCGGACGCACCGCCGCCTGCGCGGCAGACGCCGTGGCGCCAGGCACAGGGAGGTACGACCCGACTGTGCGGGTGCGCTCAGTCAAGTACGTCGCAGCCACATGCATCACATCATCGGCCGTCACGCGGTCGATCCGGCCCACCAGGGACTCGAACGCGGCGGGCTCGTCGACGACGGCGAACGCGCCCAGCCCCATGGCGAGGCGGAAGACCCCGTCGCGGCTAAAAATGAGCTGGGCCTTCGCTTGCTTTTTCACCTTCGCCAGTTCGTCTGCCCCCACCGGCTCGCGCGTCAACCGGTCCACCTCAGTCAGAATCCGCTCCTCGACCATCCCCACCTCACCACCCGCACGCACGGTGGCCGCGACCCGGAACAGAGTCGGGTCTGCACTGGGAGTCACCGAGGAACTCACGTCCGTGGCAAGCCGAGCATCCACGAGGGCACGGTACAATCGTGAGCTGCGACCGCCCCCCGCTTGGTCGAACGGCACGATGCCCTTGAACCCGGACAGTATCCCGTCGGTCACCAGCAAAGCGGCAAGGTCCGGGTGTGTCGCAGCGGGGACGTGATAGGCGATGTGGAGATAGCTCGTTGCGCCCCCGGGCCGTTGCAGAACGACCCGCCGTTCGCCTTCTTGCTCTGGCTCCCGCACGCGCATGGACGGCACCGTTGGGCCGGGCGGCACCTCGCCGAACGCCCGCGTGATCGCTTCCAGCATCGCGTCGGTATCAAACGCGCCAATGGCCACAGCGATGGCATTCTGGGGGTGGTAAAACGTACGATAGTGGTGGAACAAATCGTCGCGTGTAATCGCGCGGAGATCATCCTTCCACCCGATCACCGGAATGCGGTACGGGTGGACCTTGTGCGCAATGGCGTCGACTTCTTCTCGCAGCAAATAGGAGGGATGATTCTCGCTGCCCTCCCGCTCGGAAATGATCACAGTTCGTTCGCTATCGACCTCCGCGGGATCCATGATCGTGTGGGCCATGCGATCGGCTTCCAAGCGGATGGCCACATCGAGGTGTTCGGCGGGGAGCACCTCGTGGTAGGCCGTATAGTCCTTCCACGTGAAGGCGTTCCACCGGCCACCGAGCCGATCAATGTACCGGGTCAGAGTCCCTTTGGGATGGGTGGGAGTGCCTTTAAACAACATGTGCTCCACCCAGTGGGAGATGCCAGTGGTCCCCGGCATTTCGTTGCGACTCCCCACCCGGTACCAAACCCAGAAGGTGGCAATAGGTACCGTGTGCGATTCCTGGAGGAGGACGGTCAGGCCATTGTCCAGCGTGTGGATGCGCAATGTTGACATAGTCGCTCGGTGCGATTCGCCTCCTGGCAAACGTTCCCCTCGTGGCATACTCCACGACTGCTCCGCCCACATCGCGGAGCACCGCTCGCCTCTCCCCTGCGATAACGCCCGGGCAAGGCGTAATCATCCCCGCGCATCTGAGGGATTTTTGCGCTCCGCCCGCAGGGGGTCGATGTCGAACAGGACGAACGGAAATCCCCAGGTCTGATGGTGAGTCTCTCCTGGCGAGATGTAACCCAGTACCGAGTTGCGCTTCTGGCCGCCCACCGTGTGCGCACTAAAAGGGCGGCCCTTGCCTTCGTGGATCGCGTCGGGTTCTGCTACGCCTTCACCGGCGGGCCGGGTGGTCTGCCCGGGCTGTTCGACGTCCTCGCGACCCGCAGCATTGACCGTAAGTGGGAGTGGGCCTGGCAGTGGAAAGATGACCTCGCCAGCGACAAGAAGCTCTTCTATGGAAAGGTCATCCGCCGCAAGCCGACCTATGTTTCGCTCCGCTACGTCCCCTATTTCTACGCGCTCACCGGAAACGTGGGCGCACATGACGACCATCTTCAGGCCTACCGGGAAGGCCGTCTCAGCCTGCTGGCCAAGGACATTTACGAGTATCTGCGTGCGCATGGGACCTGTTCGACTGGGACCCTCCGCCGGCTGTTCGTGACCCGTGGCGGGGTGGGGGCGGCGTTTCACCGCGCGCTGGCCGACCTGCAGAACCACCTTCTTATTGGCAAAGTGGCCGAAAGCAAAGGGGGGACTTACAGCTTTATCTGGGATACCTTTGACCGTTGGCTTCCCCAGAGCATTCGCACCGCCGCCCGGATCACAGGCGCGCAAGCGGCTGCGCACATCTTGGCGCGCTACCTTCAAACAACGGGCGCGATCCCGATCTCCCAGATCGCTCGGCTGTTTGACTGGCCGCCGCCACTGGTGGCGGACGCGGAACGGGCGCTCGCTGGGACAGTGGTGCGCGTACCCATCGATGGAGAGGTCACCCTCGCCCACGTGGACGCGATAGCCCACCGTCTCCCCAGCAAAGGCGCATGGCGACGATGATCCGCCGGATCTTCCACGTCGACATGGACGCTTTCTTTGCGGCAATCGAACAACGGCGCCGACCATTTCTGCGTGGCAAGCCGGTCGTCGTCGGAGGGTCCGGGAACCCGCACAGCCGCGGCGTAGTGTCGACCGCATCGTATGAAGCGCGCGCGTATGGGATTCACTCCGCGATGCCGCTGCGCGTCGCGTATCGGAAGTGCCCCAAGGCCATCTTCCTGCCTGTCGACTTTGACGCGTACGTCGCATCCTCGCGCCAAATCATGGCGATTCTCCGCTCCTACACGCCGCAGGTCGAGCCGCTCTCATTAGACGAGGCTTTTCTCGACGTCAGCGCACGCCCCGAGCCCCCGCGGGCGCTTGCCGAGACGATCCGACGTGCCATTACCGAGCAAACCGGGCTGACTGCCTCGATTGGCATCGGTCCGAACAAGCTGCTTGCCAAAATTGCCTCAGGTCTCCACAAACCGGATGCTGTCACCGAAATCACAGTGGAAACGGCGCCGCAGATGCTGCGCGATCTGCCCGCGACAGTGCTGTGGGGGGTCGGGCCCAAGACCGGCGCCCGCCTGGAATCCGCCCTCGGCGTGCACACAGTGGGGGATCTAGAACGCGTCCCGCTAGAGACCCTGCAGGATCTGCTGGGACCGCGGTGGGGGGAGTCTTTGTATCACGTCTGCCGCGGAGAAGACGACAGCCCGGTCGTCACGGACTGGGAGCCGAAGTCCCTCAGTCGGGAGACGACGTATCAGTCTGACGTGCGCCGCCGGGAGAAGATTGTGGAGACAATCCGTGAGCTCGCAGACGATGTCGCCAGCGAACTGCGCGGGGAGGGCTATCGGGGGCGGACGATCACACTGAAAATTCGCTACCACGACTTCCAGACTCACACCCGCGCCCAGACGCTCGATCAGTCGACGGATGACCCTGAGACGATCCGCCAGTTGGCGATCGCACTGTTGGACCGGTTTACGCTTGACCGGTCGGTCCGGCTGGTGGGCGTGCGCGTGTCGGGGTTGGCGAAATCGGCCGCGGCGACGCCGGAGACCCCTTCCCCACCTCCATCCTCCGGCTGACCCGGGGACGGGTAGAGCTACGCCGCGAGCTTACGGACGGCGGTTTCGACTTCCTGGTAGTTGGGTTCGACGCCGGCGTTGTCGGAGACCCACTTGTATCTCACGGTCCCGGTCTTGTCCACGCCAAACACCGCGCGCTTCGCCACACCGGGCAACAGCCCGCCAACGAAGTTGGGATCCTCAATGCCAAACCTCCGCACCGCTTCCCGGTTGAAGTCGCTGAGCAGAGGGAAGTTGAGCCGTTGCTGCTCGGCGAAGACCTTCTGCGCGAAGGGGCTGTCGACGCTGATCGCAAGCACTTGCGCCTTTATATCGTTAAACTTCGCCATGCTGTCGCGGAATGTGCACAACTCCTTGGTGCAGACACTGGTGAATGCACCGGGGAAGAAGACCAGTACAGTGGGCTTTCCCAGCAGTTCGGAGAGCTTCACCGGTTTGCGCTCAGCGTTCACCAGAGTGACATCGGGGACACGCTGGCCAACATCGACTCCCATTAGACACCTCCAACGTGACTGACAAGGCGCGGTGACCCTGGACACATCTCGGTGAACCGCAGACCATCCGGCGAGATGCGCACTGCATCCTCGTGCCCGTCGAAATGACTCAGTTCGCAGGCCATTATAGCAGAAGCGCGCCGGGGTCACCGCGTGGAGCAGGAGCTCTTCTCCGCCACGCGAACACACAGCCAGTCCTCTGAACTCTCGCGTCCTCGATGACACGCATTAAAGACCCGTCTGCTGCGGCTGAAGCTGAAACAGAACTGCCCTGGCTGCGGCGCTACATCCCTCTTACGCGACGCGTGGCCGCTGGTCTTTTTTCTAGCGAATGCGGGCCACTCCAGCCTCGAGATCGACACTTCGGCCCTGCGACGGTACCCGACGCGTGAGGTTCGCCCGGCAATCGAGGAGGTCACTGTCGAGGGGAGGACCGTCTACCTGCTGGCTAACGGCGCGCTGTTGAATCTGGCCGCCGGATTCGGCGACCCCGTAGACGCTTTCGATCTCACTTCGGCGCTGATGCTGGCGGGGATCGAGTTCATGGTCCAGCGCCATGCCGCCTTCCCGGCGGGGATCCATCTCCTGCCCTCCGAGGTCCAGCACCGCGTTGCCGTCCTCGCCGTTGGACCGCTGAGCCCGTCGCCATGAGTCACATCGGACCGGCGCTCCCCGGAGGCCATACGCTGTGCTTGACGCTGGCGCGGGGCCGGCCGATCATGGGGACGTTGCACCGCCCTCCCCGCGAGCGCACATGAGCGAACCCTACCCTTCCTTCGGTTTTGTGACCCCACAGAACATGGGGCTCATGACCGACCTGTACGAGCTAGTGATGATCGACAGCTACCTCCACCAGGGCCTGAACGAGCCGGCGACGTTTGACCTGTTTATCCGTGGGCTCCCCGCCAATCGGTCCTTCCTGGTCAATGCCGGGCTGGAGTCAGTACTGTACTACTTAGAACACCTCCGGTTTGACCAGGACCAGATCGCCTATTTGGCGGGGCTGCGCTTGTTCAGCGAGGAGTTCCTCACGTACTTGCGCACCTTCCGCTTCAGTGGGGAGGTGTGGGCGATCCCGGAAGGCGAGCTGGTGTTCGCCATGGAGCCGCTGGTGGAGGTCACCGCCCCGCGGATTGAAGCGCAGCTCGTGGAAACGTTCCTCCTGAATGTGCTGAGCTTCCAGGTGATGATCGCCTCCAAAGCCGCGCGCGTGGTCCTGGCGGCTGCAGGCCGTGGGGTGGTCGACTTCTCGCCGCGCCGCGATCACGCGACCGACGCGGCCATGAAGGTCGCCCGAGCTTCATACGTGGCGGGGTGCATCGGCACGTCCAATGTTCTCGCCGGGATGTACTACGGCATCCCCGTCTACGGCACCATGGCCCATTCGTACATCATGTCCTTCAGCGACGAGCTGACGGCATTCCGCGCGTTTGCCCGAGACTTCCCCCAGAACGCCACCTTTTTGATCGACACGTATGACACCATTCAGGGCGCCCATCACGCCGTCACCGTGGCCCGCGAGATGGCTGCGCGGGGCCAGCGGCTGCGGGGAGTGCGGATTGACAGTTACGAGAACATTGAGGACCTGGCGGCCCTCAGTCGTCGGGTGCGGGCAATTTTCGTTGCCGCGGGGCTATCGGAGGTCGAGATTCTGCTGTCCAGCGACTTGGACGAGTACCGCATTGCCGACCTGCTGGCCCACGGCGGTGTCGCGAATGCCTTCGGAGTCGGCACCCGGATGGGAACCTCCGAGGACGCGCCGAGCCTGGGCGGCGTCTACAAACTCGTTGAAGACACCGCGGGACCCAAGATCAAACTGTCCACCGGCAAGGCGACGCTACCTGGCCGCAAGCAGGTGTGGCGCACGCAGACGGACAGCGGCGCCCTCACCGACATGATCGCGCTGCGGGATGAGAAGCGACCGGAGGGGATGACGCCTCTGCTGGGGCAGGTTATGGCCCGCGGGCAGACCCTTCGGCAGGATTCGCTCGACGCGATCCGGCAGCGCTGCCGAGGCCGCCTGCAGGGGCTGCCGCCGGCCTGGCGGACGCTCCATGCGCCTGCGTTCCCCTCGCCCGTGGGTCTGAGTCCGGGTTTGCAGAAGCTGCGGGACCAGATGCATCACGTTCCGCGATCGTCGGAGTGACCGTCCTTGGGATCAGCACAGGCGCCCAAAAAAGAAACACGGCGACGAGGGCAAATCCCCGTCGCCGTGTGCGAGCCGATGCTCGCGTTCGTGCTTCTATCGCTTCTTTTTGGCCTTCTTCTTCGCCACGGGAAGCCTCCTTTTGCGCATTCGCGCCGAGCGACACCATGCTCGCTCGCGCCGCTGCGCTCGTGATCGCGCGCTGTTCACTGGCCGAGCGCACGGGTGCTCACTGATGAGGTGCACCGCCCGCATCGCACCGGATGCGAGGGTTCGTTGGATTGATGGGATGCGACATCGATCCACTGTTCTCCTGCTTCGCGCGAAAAAATTTTGGTACAGTGAGTGACGATGACGCCGCCGGAGATCCGTCGCATCACCGACTCCGGTGGATTGCGCGGGATCGAAGATCTGCAACGAGACGTGTGGGGGATGCCCGATCGCGAGATCATCCCCGTGCACCAACTCCTCGCCGCAGTGGCCGCCGGAGGCAACGTGCTCGGCGCATTCGATCACACGGGAGCACTGCTCGGATTCTGCTACGGACTGGTCGGGATGCGTGCGGGCAAACTCTTCTTCTACTCCCACATGGCGGGAGTGCGGACCGGATTTCAGAATCACCACATTGGATTCCTGCTCAAGCGCGCGCAGCGCCAAACAGCCCTAGACCAAGGGTTGGACTGGATGATGTGGACCTTCGACCCCTTACAAAGTCTGAACGCGGCGTTTAATCTCCGCAAGCTGGGGGCCACGGCCCACCGCTACTATGTGGATTACTATGGAGAGATGGCAGACGAGATCAACCGCGGGATGCCGACCGATCGATTAGAAGTCGACTGGTGGCTGCGCGACCCCCGGGTCGACGCTGCGCTGACAGAGACGGCGGCGCCGCGGTCGTGGCCCGCGGTCCCACCCGCGTTACGCGGGATTGCCCGAGGGGAGATCGTCATTCCCGAGACCCCGGCGCTGGACCTCGCCGGACCTATCATTCGGATTGATATTCCCAGCACCATTGGGGAACTGAAGGCCACTCACCCCGATATCGCCCTGGCCTGGCGGCTGGCCTCGCGTCAAGCCTTCGTCCACTACTTCCATCGCGGCTACCGCGCCATCGACTTCGTGGGCCAGCGGAGCGCCGCCACGGGATCCTACATCCTCGAACGCCAAGCGGGGGAAGGGACATCGGTGTGAGAATCCGCCGCGCCGAGGTGCGGCAGGTCAACCTGCCCCTGGTGTTCCCCTTTGAAACTAGTTTTGGGCGGCAGGAGAGCCACTCGTGCCTGCTCGTGCGGCTGACCGCCGACGGTCAAGAGGGATGGGGAGAGGTTCCCGTGGAGACCGCACCGCTGTACAACGAGGAAACCACGGGCACCGCGTGGCACATCCTGGAGCAGTTCATTCTCCCCCCGGTTGTCGGCCACGAGATCGCCCACCCCCGTGACTTCCCGCCGCTAGTCCGCCGGTTGCGACGCCATCACATGGCCAAAGCGGGAGTGGAGGCCGCTCTGTGGGACCTGTTCAGTAAGCTCCAAGCGATGTCGCTAGCGCGGGTGTTGGGCGGTACCAAAACATCGGTCGAGGTCGGCGTGAGCCTCGGGATCGAACCGTCGATCGATGCGCTTTTGCAGCGCATCAGCGACTTTCTCCGGCGGGGGTACCGGCGCGTCAAGATCAAGATCAAACCGGGATGGGACGTGCAGGTCACGCGGGAGGTGCGCCGGGCGTTCGGACCCATCCGGCTGCAGGTCGATGCCAATTCCGCGTACACGCTGACGGAGGCGAGCGTCTTTCGTGAGATAGACGCGTTGGACTTACTGCTCATCGAACAGCCGTTGGGCGAAGACGACATCGTCGACCACGCCGCGCTACAAGCGCAGCTGCACACCCCCCTGTGCCTGGATGAGTCTATCGTCGGCCCCGATGACGCGCGCAAGGCCATCCAGCTGGGTAGCTGCCGCGTGATCAACATCAAGGCGGCGCGCCTGGGTGGGTTGGGGGCGGCCATCGCCACCCATGACATCTGCCAACAGCATGGCATTCCGGTGTGGTGTGGGGGGCTCTTGGAGACTGGCATTGGCCGGGCCGCCAACCTTGCCCTGGCGTCTCTGCCCAACTTTCGGCTCCCCAGCGACCTGTCGGCCAGCGATCGCTACTATCACGAAGACCTCATCGACCCGCCGGTTGTCCTGAACAACGACGGAACCGTCAGCGTGCCGACCTCCACCGGTTTGGGGGTAACCGTGAGGCTCGACCGGATCGACAAGTACACCGTGAAGCAGGCCACTGTCGAGGCTTAGGACTCTCGCCCGCAGAACGCAGCAGTCCACGACCGACCTCTCTCCATCCCGGACGGCTGCGGTGCTCTACCTCTCCCCCAATTCTTGACAGAGATCCCCTCCATGTTATGATGACTATGCAATCGGTCTTCGATGAGAGGCCACGACGCCTCCGCGATACGCGGAGGCGTTTTGCGTTTTCGGAGGGACACATGGACGAGCACAAGGATCCAATGGCGTTGTGGGTTGGGGCCTGGACACCCCGAGACGTAATTGATCGGGAAGTGCAGCGGCTCACTCCCCCCACCCCAGACGCGCCAACATCCGAGCCCACCAGCGAGCGCGAACCGAGTCCGTCGTAGTCGGCAAGCACCCTCGCGACCACCGCGCATCGACCAGCCCTCCGCGCGCGCTGTGTTATGGAGCGGATCTGTTGAAGGACTCCGGCGCCCGCATTTCCCCCGTGGAATTTGACCGCCTCTGGGGGCGTGGTACAATCAATCCGCGATGAGCACACTCAGTGAGGGCGACGCACTGACACGCGAGCAGGTTATTGAGATGCTGCGCGCCATCTACGACCCGGAGATCCCGGTGAACATCTGGGACCTGGGGCTCATCTACGATCTGCAGATCTCGGGTTACGATGTCGCCATCAAGATGACGTTGACGGCGGTCGGGTGCCCCGTCGGTCCGGCGATCGCCGGAGAGATCGAGAACAAACTTATGTCCATCGGCGCAGAACACGTCAAGACCGACTTCGTGTGGAGTCCGCCGTGGTCTCCCGAGCGGCTCTCCGATGATGGGCGTCTCGCCCTGCAAAGCATGGGCTACCCGGTGTAGCCAGAGTTTCCCCCAGCCGTTAAGCGAAGTAAGTCCGCGAGAAACCGGAAGCAAATTCCCTTAGATTGTCTTATTGGGTAGATGCGAGGTCTAGTGGTGAGCGGCGCAGGCGTGAATCTGCGACCCTCACGCGGGCGAATCCGTCTCAGTGCACCGCATGCTCGACCCGGCCCGCCAACGCGAGATCGTTCTCTGTGATGGCTTTCTCGCTATGCGTCATGAGTGTCAAAGTCACCTTGTTCCACCCGAAGACCAGGATGTCGGGGTGATGATTGGCCTCCTCGGCTAGCTCCGCCACAGCATTGACGAATCGCATCGCATCTTTAAAGTCGCGCCGCGTGAAGGTCTTGCGGATCCCGGCCGGCGTGACCTCCCACCCGGGCAAGTCCTTAAGACGAATACGAACCTCCGCGTCGCTGATCTTGGCCACTCCCACCAATCCTCCCCTCGCTCCTGGAGCCGGGCCCCCGTCTACCGCGCCGACTGCTTGACCTCGGTTCCCGACCCCTGAATCTGCCCTCTGTAGTTCTTGGCGGCGTTAACAAATCGTTCGGCCATCACCGGATGGGACGCAAAGTGTACATGCGCGTACGACGCAAACACATTCGGCGTGCAAATGCCATCTTTCCCCTCCGCGAGCCCGCGCCCGCCCACCGAGGTCAGGCCAAACTCCACTGGACCGAGGGGGGTGGTCGTGGAAAAGTGGAACTCGTGGCCGCGAACCGTTTCTCCTTTACGCAGCAACACGCTGTCAGTTGTCGCGGTCAGAGTGACGTACCCTAGCGCCGCTAGGCGCGGCTGCATCCGGGTCATGAGGGGGAGGGCCCCGACCATGGGATGTTCCCGCCCAGCCTCATCCACCAGCGTCTGCGCCAAGTACATCATGCCGCCACACTCTGCGTACACCGGCATCCCTGAGGCCACAGCCTCTTTCACCTGCTCCCGCACCCGCACATTTTCGGCGAGTTTCCTCGCGTAGATTTCGGGAAATCCCCCTCCCATGTACAAACCGTGCACGGGGGGCAGGTCGTGATCATGCAGCGGGCTGAAGGGGACGATGCGCGCACCGCGCGACTCCAAGAGGTCCAGTGCATCCTCGTAGTAGAACGAAAAAGCTTCGTCGCGCGCCACGCCCAGGGCGACCTGTTGAGCGACCGACATCGGGGGGAAAATCTGAGGGCCGGGGACCACTAAGGGCAGGGCCAACCCGGCGGTACGCACCAGCGCCGCGACGTCAACGTGCTCTTCCACCGCATCAGCCAACGCGTCAATGGCCTCCCGGGCAGAGTGCTCGGCGGCCGGCACCAAGCCGAGGTGCCGCTCCGGGAGTTTCAGCCGATCATCCCACGGGAGAACCCCTAGCAACGGTACTCCGGCAGTATCTAATGCATCGTGCAGCCACTGCTCGTGGCGGCCCCCGCCGACGCGGTTGGCGATCACCCCCGCAAGCGTGACCTCAGGATCAAAACTCACAAACCCTAGGGCGACGGCTGCGGCACTACGGACTGATCCCGCCACATCGAGGACCAATACGACCGGCGCGCGCAGGAGCTTGGCGACCTCCGCGGTCGAACCTGCCTCACTCCGCCCATCCACGCCGTCGTAGAGACCCATCATGCCTTCAATCACCGCCACATCCGCTCCGTCCGCGTCGCGCGCAAACAGTTCGACGACGGTCGCGGGGGGGAGCAGCCATGCATCGAGATTGCGGGCGAGGCGGCCCGGCTGTTCCGCTGCCGTGACGGCGGCGGTCTGCCATTCGGGATCGATAAAATCGGGGCCGACCTTAAACGGCTGCACAACCATGCCGCGGCGCTGCAGCGCGCGCAGCAGACCAAGCGTGACTGTGGTCTTGCCGGCTCCACTGTGCGTGCCGGCGATAACGATTCGAGGAACGCGCATAGGATCTGCGAGGATGTTCGACGATCCAACCGCAGTACCCTTGACCTCTCGCAAGCCCCATGCTACGCTCGCGGTGGTATAGCCATCTAAAGATGGCGACAACGGAAGGAGGTGAGCCGACGATGTGTAGTACGGTCCCGGCCCACCAGATAGGATTGTTGTTCGGGTAAGACGGATCGCCGTCTGTGCCTAACACCCAGCGTCCTGGCTTGTGGGCCGGGACGCTTTTCTTTTCCCCGACCGAGTTTGACTGACTCGGTTCCGACCGGGGCATGGTAAGGGCGAGATCCCGCAGCGCACCCCCCTGAACAGGGCCAGGTACTTCTCGGTCCCGGGGAGGTGCAGCTTGGAGTAGAGGACGTGCCCGGGTCGGATGAGTTACTGCCTCACCAGAGTCCAGTGCGCCATTCTGCCGATGCTTGTCGGCGCTCTCACGGCAAGCGCGGCTCCCCTCCCCGCCGCGGAGGTTAACGGAGCCCGCGTTATGACCATTGCCTGGGAGGCGGATGCTCAGATTGGCAAAGTGGTCATCCGCCTTGACGCGCCAGTCACCTACCGTACGATGGCCTCGCCCACCAGTATCCTGGTGGACCTCTGGCAGGCTCGCTTGGGCGAATGGCAATCGCAGACGGTGGTGCATCCGTTCGTCCAGGGAGTCCGCGTCAACCAACTAACCCCAGACGTCGCCCGCATCCAGATTGACCTTCGCCGGCCAGCCCGGTACAAGACCTACATGACCACAGAACCGTCCACGGTGACCGTGGTCATCATTCCTCCGGAGCTGGCAACCGCTCCCTTGCCGCGGAGCGTAGCGTACGAAGCGCTCCGAGCCCACACCCGAGCGGGCACAACTGGGGTGCACCTGCTGCGCATCAACCCCGACGATCCGGAGCTCGAGATCCGGCCCGTGCTGGCCGTCGATATGGTCTCCGGGACGGAAACGACGAGTACGATCGCCACACGGCACGAGGCTGTTGCGGCCGTGAACGGCGGCTACTTCGGTGGTCCGGCCATGCCGTTGGGTCTGGTGGTCATCAATGGCGAGCTCGTGTCCCTCCCGCTTCCTCGGCGCTCCGTCCTGGCATTCCCGCAGGCGGGGACGCCGGTGATTCGCGATTTCCAATTTGCCGGACGCGTCTACGTGCAGAAAGATCAGTGGGCTCCCATCACGGGTGTGAACAGTCTGCCCCAACCCGGAGGGGTAACAGTCTTCATGCCGCAGTACGGGCCCCTGACCCCGCCCGTCGCGTTGGGCGCGGTCGTGCGGCGCGACATCGTGGAACGCGTGCCGTCCGGACGCATCCTCATCCCCCGCGATGGATACGTCCTCACCGCCTGCGAGGGCGACACCGAATTTCTGGGGCACCTGCGCCCCGGGCAGCGCCTGGCCCTCTCGCTCGATCTCGATCCCGACCTCCACGTGGTGAATGCATTGGGAGGAGGCCCCCGGCTAGTAAAACGCGGTCGAGCGTTCGTTCCGTTTGCATGGGAGTCGTTCTCGTCGCCGTTGACCTGGCGTCGGGCGGCGCGCACGGCGGTCGGTATCACCGCGTTGGGCAAACTACTGCTGGTGACGGTGGACGGGGGAAGTCGTCAGAATCCGGGGATGACCTTGCCCGAGATGGGCGACCTGATGGTGAGCTTGGGAGCCCAGGACGCCATGAATTTGGATGGCGGCGGCTCCGCAACAATGGTCGTCGGAGGCCGTATCGTCAATGCGCCGTCTGACGGCTTTGAGCGGATGGTCGCTTCTGCCCTCGTCGTGCTCCGGCGACCTGTGGAATCCGACCGGGTGGTGAAAATCCCGTCGTGGGCTGCCCCCTAAGACGGGTTAGGTGTCCGTCGCAGGCTTAGCGCTTGACCACTCCTGCAGTTTCGGGCAGGGCCGCATCCACGGGGATGGTTGTGCGCCGACTGATGGTCACCGCAGTCACCACCAGCGCCAGTGCCACCCCAATGACACTAAACCGCACGGCGTCGGGCAATGGCCGGATCACGACCGGGGCGATCAGAATCGCCACGAGGTTCATGACCTTGATCACCGGGTTGAGGGCCGGGCCAGCGGTATCCTTGAGGGGGTCCCCCACCGTGTCGCCGATGACCGCAGCCTTGTGGGCGTCTGTTCCTTTGCCACCGAGGTAGCCGTCTTCAATCTTCTTCTTCGCGTTGTCCCACGCCCCGCCCGTATTGGCCATGAACACCGCCAGCAGCTGCGCGGTCAGGATTGCCCCGGCCAAGTACGCCCCAAGTGGCGCGGCACCTAAGGCAAAACCCACTAGGATCGGCACACTAATTGCGATGATCCCCGGACCGAGGAGTTCGCGCTGCGCCGCGCGGGTCACGATGTCGACACACCGAGAGTAGTCGGGCCGGGCACGGCCTTCGAGCAGACCGGGAATCTCCCGGAACTGCCGGCGCACCTCTTCGACTACCAAGAACGCCGACCGGCCAACCGCACGAATCAGAAACGCGGATATCAGAAACGGCACCGCGCCCCCGAGAAGTAACCCAATAAAGACAAGCGGCAGGTTGACCTGGATGCCAATGCGCGAGAGCATGGCCCCGGCCTGCTGCGCCCCGGTGGAGGCCAGCTCCTGCACCGTGGCGAACAGGCGCGCCTCGTCGATGAAGGACCGGAATAATGCAATGGCCGCGATGACGGCCGTGGCAATGGCAAACCCCTTGGTTAGCGCCTTGGTGGTGTTGCCGATCTGGTCGAGCCGAGCCACGATGCGCCCCGCCTGAGACGTGCCGCGTTCCACGCCGGACATTTCAAAAATCCCGTTGGCATTGTCCACGATCGGGCCGAACGTGTCCATCGCGAGGATGTACCCGGTGGTCGTCAGGAGACCCAAACCGGTCAGAGCAATCCCGTAGGCGGCAAGCGCGACGGATCCGCCAAAGATGGCGTAGGATGCCCCCAGCGTGACGGCGATGGCGAGGATCGCCCACACAGAGCTCTCCAGCCCCGTGCCCAGGCCTGTGAGTAGCATGGTGGCAGCGCCTGTCTTGGTCGCATATGCGATCTCCGTAACGGGACCGCGATCCGGATGCGTGAACTGCTCGGTAAGCCACGCGATCACGAGCGCCAGCAGTATCCCGGTCAGCGTGGCGAAGAAGAACCGAAAGTCCGGCGCGCCGGTCGCGGGATCGCGCAGGTAGAATACGTTGACGAGGCCAAAGCCGATGACGGAAGCGATCGCCGCCGTGTAGAAGCCCACGTTAATGGGCCGCATCGGATCGCTGCGTTCCTCATCCCGACCGCGGACGACCCAGGTGCCGATCATCGAGGCGAAGACGCCGATGGCCCGGACCAGCAGAGGGAAAATGATCAGTTTCAGCGCGAAAGCCCCGGCGCCGACCGCTCCGCCGTAGCGCGCCACGAAGGCCGGGTCGAGAAGCGTCGCGGCGCCCA
This sequence comes from bacterium, assembly GCA_036393975.1. Lineage (GTDB taxonomy): Bacteria > Sysuimicrobiota > Sysuimicrobiia > Sysuimicrobiales > Kaftiobacteriaceae > 13-1-40CM-64-14. The sequence continues at coordinate 32,886 of DASWFZ010000008.1, forward strand.
GGATAATGGCGGCGACCAGCGTCACCTCATAACTCTCAAACACGTCCGCGGCCATCCCGGCGCAATCTCCCACGTTGTCGCCAACGTTATCGGCGATGACGGCGGCATTGCGCGGATCATCTTCCGGGATGCCTACCTCGACCTTCCCCACCAGATCCGCTCCGACGTCGGCGGCCTTGGTGTAAATGCCCCCGCCCACCCGCATGAACGCGGCCACGAGGGATCCCCCGAAGCCAAAACCGACCAGTACACGCATCGCGTTTTCGCGGAACAACATGAACATGATCGTCGCCCCGAGCAGCCCTAATCCCACCGTAAACATCCCGGAGACCGTGCCGGCCTGGAAGGCGATGTGCAGCGCCTCCGGGTAGCTGCGTCGTGCCGCATTCGCCGTGCGAACGTTGCCGCGCACAGCGGAGGTCATGCCGACAAACCCTGCGCCATACGAAGCGAAGCAGCCGAGCAGAAACGCCACGGCAATGCCGATCGCTAGCACGGGGTGGTCCGCGTAGATCGGGCGGTAGAGCAAATACAGTCCGACGGTGACTGCGACGATGAGCACCAACATCGTCCGGAGCTGCCGCCACAAGTACGCCATGGCGCCTTCCTGGATGGCGGCGGCCACAGCCGTCATCGACGGCGGCCCTGGATCGCGGCTGTTCACTCGGGAACGCAAATAGAAGCCGTAGACGAGAGCGACGACGCTGCTGGCGAGCACGATCCACAGCAACGTCGTCTCTAGTGGGCCAAACTGCGGTAGTGTCGAGGATGCCTCGCTCATCGCTCCCCCTGTCCAATCTGCTGTCGCGGCCCTATCGCGTGGCGCAATCTCTCTTCATTATCATATGAGTCCGGCATCAGGAGCCAGAAGGGGACACGCGCCGGGCGTCTTTTTCGGCGCCGTCGTTCGCAGGCCCCCGGGTGTTGAACCGGTTCATGGCAACTTGCAGCCCCTCGCGCAGCAGAGTCTCGACGGCGTCCGCAGCACGGTCTAGCGCGGCCTGCATCGGGGCGTCTTCGTCGTCGCGGAAGGGCGTGAGCACAAATTCGGCAGGATCGACGCCGGATGGGGGCCGACCGATCCCCACACGCAATCGCGGAAAATCGTCGCGGCCCAGGGCCTCAATGATGGACCGCAGGCCGTTGTGCCCGCCGTGGCTGCCCCCACCCCGTAGGCGCAGCCGCCCCAACGGCAGATCGAGATCGTCTGCGATCACCAGAAGGCCTTCAATCTTCACGCGGTGCCGCCGCAGCAGATCCGCGACCGCCACTCCGCTGCGGTTCACGTAGGTTTGCGGCTTGGCCAGGAGGATGCGGTGACGGCCGACCTTCGTACTCCCCACCCGGGCCCACCCGTCTTCCTGGTCCCCCGTCACCCCCCACCGACGCGCCATCCTATCGATGACGTCCCATCCCACATTGTGGCGGGTCCGTCGATAGGGGCGATCGGGGTTCCCGAGACCGACGATGAGTTTCATCCGCACGGTCCCCAGTCAGCACGAAGCAGCAGGCAGATCGCACCAGACAGCGTCATCGCTGCCTTTGCATCCTGCCTGCTGCCCCAGACAGCTGGCAGCCTATTCCTTTGAGCCTGTCTCTGGCTTCGCCTTTGTCCCTGCGTCTGGCTTCGCTTTCTGTCCTGCGTCTGACTTCGCCTTGGCCCCTGATGCCTCCGTCTTCGCCTTCTCAGGCGAAGCGGCAGACTTGGCCGCAGCAGGCTTGGCCTCGGCTGGCTTCGCTTCCGCCGCAGCTTCCGGCGCCCCCGCAGCTGAGGGGACTCCCGCCTCCGCGGGTGCCGCCACCGTCGTCGTCGTCGCTTCCTCGACCACCTTCGGAACCACGACGGTCGCGACGACTTCCTCCGGAGCGGTCACGACCGTAGCCTCCGCAGGGAGGACCAGGTCCCGAACGTGGATCGCGTCGCCCACCCCTAACGCGTTGATGTTCACTTCAATGTGCTCGGGAATCTGCGTGGGCAGACACTTCACAACAACCTCACGGAGGTGCACCTCGAAGACGCCCCCGTCGGCGATCCCGGCCGCCTGACCGACGAAGGTGATGGGGACAGACGCTTCCAGGGGGCGGGTGAGATCGATGGCGTAGAAGTCGACGTGGGTGATGTCGCGTCGGAAGATGTCGCGCTGGAGTTCCTTCACGATGACCGTTTCGGCGCGACGGTCTCCGTTGCCGATGGCCAAGTCGATGAGGACGTTCCGCCCAGCCTGGGTATGTAGGACCGCCCCCAGTGCTTTAGCGTCCACTGCGACAGGCCGTGGCTCGCGCCCACGTCCGTACACAATCCCCGGAATCTGCCCGTCGTGGCGGAGTCTGCGGACCTGGTTTTTGCCCAGGCCCTCTCGCGTTTTTGCTTCTAGGGTGACCCGTTCCATGCCGTCTCCAAACGAAAAAGCCGACTCCTATCCGGCCGAAAGCCGAAGCGGATTATAGCATACCTACAGGAAACGGGAAATGCGCGGATTCCGTGAATGAAGCAAGACACCACTCGGTCCGAACGCCTACCCGCGGACACTCTCTTCTGCATAGCGGACCAAGTCGACGTCTGCCGTCGTGAGGAGGTCCAGCGAGAGCGCGTCCGGGTAGTCGCCTTCGAACACAATCCGCTTGATCCCCACGTTGAGGAGAGTCTTCGCGCACGTTAGACACGGCAGATACGTGCAGTAGAGCGTCCCGGCGGCCACCGAGACCCCATGGTAGGCTGCCTGAATGACGCAGTTCATTTCGGCGTGAATGCACAGGCACGTGTCGTGGCCAGTACCCGAGGCGGCGTCTCCCGCACAGCGCGCACATCCCCCGTCACCGCAATTGCGCACCCCCCGAGGAGTGTCGTTATACCCGGTTGTGAGGACCATACGGTCTTTGACGATCACCGCGCCGACTCTGCGGCGTACGCACGTCGAGCGCGTTGATGCAAGGTGCGCCATGCGCATAAAATATGTATCCCACGAGGGTCTGCTCATGGGGAGACCGCCCTCCGGGCCTGGTTCCGCCGCACAGGCATCGCAGGTTCCCCTGCGTTCCTCCGCACTACTGTCATCAGATTCGTGAAGCTGATGACTCTGTCATCGCACTCCGCTACTTTGTCCCGAACAACCGGTCGCCCGCATCGCCGAGCCCGGGGACGATGTAGCCGTGCTCGTTGAGGTGACTATCCACGGCGGCGGTGTAGATTTCAATATCCGGATGGGCATCGTGTACCTTCTTAATCCCCTCGGGCGCCGAAATAATGGTCATCACTTTGATCGTCTTGCATCCCCGCTGCTTGAGAGCGTCGATGCAGGCGACGATGGATCCCCCGGTCGCGAGCATGGGGTCCACGATCATCGCCTCGCGCTCCGCGATGTCCACGGGGAGCTTCGAGTAGTAGGTGACAGGTTCCAGGCTCTCGGGGTCCCGGTAGATACCGACATGCCCGACGCGAGCAGTGGGAATTAGTCGCGTGATCCCCACTTCCATCGCCAACCCGGCGCGCAGAATCGGGATGACCGCGATCTCCCGTCCGGCAATACTGCGACCTTTCGTCCGTGCCAGCGGGGTCTCGACCTCGATCTCCCGGGTCGGGTGGCTGCGGGTGACCTCAAACGCCATGAGCATGGCCAGCTCTTCGACCAGCTCGCGGAACTCTTTGTGGCCCGTGCGCTTGTCCCGGAGGATTGTCAATTTGTGCAGAATCAGGGGGTGGTCGAAGACGTAGAGCTTTCCGGTTGCTGCGGCGCCACCGCCGCGTGTTTGTCCCCCGGCGCGGGACGTCGGCCCTTTGCTCATATCGCTTTTCCCCCTCGTCGGGTCTTGTGCGCTCCGCTGCGCGCCGGCCCAGCCCGTCCGGCCAGCTTGGCTTCCACGGCCGCAATCTTGTCCAGCCGCCGCTGATGGCGCCCTCCCTCAAAGGGAGTGTCCAGCCACATTTGGACGACGTCTTTGGCGACTTCGCTCCCCGTGATGCGTTGGCCGAGGGCGAGCACGTTCGCATCATTGTGGGCGCGGGCCAGGCGGGCCGTTGTCACATCATGGCACAGCGCGCACCGGATTCCCGGCACCTTATTCGCGACCATCGCCTCGCCATTGCCGGACCCGCCGAGCACGATGGCGCGCTCGCACTCCCCTCGCCGCACCGCATCCGCCGCCTGCACGATGAAATCGGGGTAGTCCACCGGCTCTTCGGAGTGTGCACCGAAATCCCGCACTTCGTGCCCGAGCTCGCGGAGCAGTTGCTTAGCCTCCTCTTTCAGCCGGAACCCGGCATGGTCGCTCGCGATCGCAATCTTCATCGGCTCACAGACCCAATTCTCCCGCGGGGATCGCTCCTTGGCGAACGAGGCGCGGAACACTCCCGGTCACATCGACCACCGTCGACTCCTGTCCGAGCGTCGCGCGACCGCCATCCAGCACGAGGTCCACGCGGTCGCCCAGGTCCCACACGGCAAGTTGCGCGGTGATGGGCGCCGGCATGCCGTGGGAGTTCGCGCTGGTGCCGACGATGGGTGTGAGCATGGCACGCACAAGCGCGCGCGGAATGGGATGGGCCGGAACCCGTAATCCCACCGTCTCCCCGCCGCCCGCGACAGCCGGTGGGATGCGATCGGATCGGAGAAACACCAGCGTCAGTGCCCCTGGCCAAAAGCGGCTGATGAGGCGTTGCGCCGCCGCGTTCACGCCCCGTGCGTAGGTCTCCACCTGCATCGGATCGGCCAGCAAAACCGGAAGTGGTTCGGTGGGGGGCCGACCTTTGATCTCGTAGATGCGTCGGACGGCATCTTCGTCGTCGATGCGGCAGCCGAGCCCGTAGACGGTGTCGGTGGGGAACACGATCGCCTGTCCCCGCCGAAGCGCTTCGATGGCCCGCCGGGGGACCTGCGAGTCTTCCCCTATCGCCCGAATAATCGGAACTGGACGTGGATCGAAAGGCTGGAGGTTAGCAAAGGTGAGGCCGGAGTACGACATCGTCTACTAGTTCCGCCCGACCCTCCGGCGTCCCTCCGCAGGCTATCCTCTAACGGTGCCGCGTGGCGGCCACCACGCGCGGAATGCCGGCGTAGTCCGGCATGATCGAGACGTTGGCGTACCTCTGATCCTGCCGGACGGCGTCGGCGACGGCGTCGGCCTGACCGAAACCGACCTCCATCACTAGTAGCCCCGCCTCCGCCAGCCAACTTGGGGCCTCAGCGATAAGACGCCGGTGAACAGCCGTCCCCTCGCCGTCGACAAATACCGCCCCCGACGGCTCGAAATCGCGGATCTCGCGGGGGAGCCCCTCGCGCTGACCGCGGGACACGTACGGAGGATTGCTCACGACCACATCCACACGTCCGGCCATGCCTACTGGCAGAGGGCTGAGCAGGTCGCCGTGGAGCCACCGGATCCGCCCATCGACCCCATGGCGCATCGCGTTACTCCGAGCCACCACGAGGGCGTCTTCCGAGATATCAATGGCGAACACTGCCGCCTCAGGCACAAAGTGCGCCACGCTCACGGCAATGCAGCCGCTGCCCGTCCCGACGTCGACCACCACGAGGTCAGACCTGGGTGCCGTGCGGCGATCGCCCCCCTGACGGAACGCAACGTCTGCGGTTCGGACCGCGCTGATCACGTGCTCGACAAGTCCTTCGGTCTCCGGCCGAGGGATCATTACCCGTTCATCCACCATGAACGGCAGCCCCATGAACTCTCGCTGCCCAACGATGTAGTGCACGGGGCGACCGGTGGCGCGTTCTTCCAGGAGCCGGCGATATCGGCTCCATGCCTCTGCTGACAGGGATTGCATCCATTGAATGTAGAGGCCCGCCCGATCCAGTCCGAGGACGTGGCGCAGGAGTACCTCGGCCTCAATCGCCGCCTCCGCACTGCCCGAAGCAGCAAGGTGCTCGCGCCCCCACAGGTACCCCTCGTGGATTGTCAGGATGGGCGGATGGACCTGCGATTGATCGGGACGTTCTGCTCTGACCACAGAGCTGACTTACGGGGCCGCAGCTACGGCAGCAAATTCGGCGGAGGTAAGCGCTTGAATTAGCTCATCCAGGTCGCCATCCAGGACGGCGTCCAATCGATGTAGCGACAGACCGATACGGTGATCCGTCACACGATTCTGGGGGTAGTTGTACGTGCGGACTTTCTCGCTGCGCTCCCCTGTGCCGACCTGCTGCTTACGCTGTTGGGCGATGGCCTGTTGCTGTCGGCGTACCTCCATCTCCAGAAGTTTTGCCCGCAAGATGCGCATGGCCTTTTCTCGATTCTGGTGCTGCGAGCGTTCGTCTTGGGTAGCAACCACTAGACCCGTGGGCAGGTGGCGAATGCGGACCGCGGTTTCGACCTTGTTGACGTTTTGTCCGCCCGCCCCGCCGGCACGGTAGGTGTCGACTTCGATCTCGTCCGGGCGGATCTGCACATCCACTTCCTCCGCCTCGGGGAGCACAGCGACCGTGGCCGTGGAAGTGTGGATCCGACCAGACGATTCGGTCACCGGCACCCGCTGGACGCGGTGCGCGCCGCTTTCGTACTTCAATCGGCGATACACCCCCTTCCCCTGGATGGCGAAGATGATCTCCTTGAACCCTCGTAGCGCCGTGGGGCTGCTCGCTAAGACTTCCACTTTCCAGCCCTTGCGCTCCGCGTACCGCGAGTACATCCGCAACAGTTCGCCGGCAAAAAGACTCGCCTCATCTCCCCCCGTTCCTGCGCGGATTTCCATGATAATGTTGCGATCAGCGAGAGGATCTTTGGGCATTAGCAACTCGCGCAGCTTCGCCTCTAGCGTCTGCAGCTGAGCGCGAAGGCGAGTCTCCTCGGCCCGCGCCATCTCGCGCAGCTCCGAGTCTTGCTCGCCCTGAGCCATCGCCGCGGCTTCTTCCGCTTCCCGTGCCACGCGCTGGAACTCCCGAAACGTGGACACAGTCTCCGCAAGTGACGCCTGCTCACGCGCCAACTGCTGGAACCGGTCCGGGTTCGCTAGGACCTGGGGATCGGCCATGCCGCGGAGTAGTTCCTCGTGGCGGGCGGCGAGGGACTCTAGTTTGTCCAGCATGAGCGGCGTTTGAACTCCCATGGCACGTCCATTATACCGAACGGGAGAAAACTACGAGAGAGCTTCGGGCGAGGGTCCGGACGAGGGCGAGGCGTCGTCGCGTTCGAGCACTTCACGGAGGGCCCGCACGGCGACCTCAAGTTGCCGCTCGTCCGGCTCCTGGGTGGTCAGCCGCTGCAGCCACAGGCCGGGGACTACTACCGGACGAAGCCACGGGACGCGTGCGGCCGCGCGGATGAGCTCGTAACTGAGCCCCGCGACGAGCGGGAGGAGCGCGATGCGAGAGACGAGACGGAGCGCAAGCGGGGGCCGTCCGAGAAACGAAAAGACAACGATCGCAATGATCATTACAATGAGCAGGAAACTTGTCCCGCACCGTACGTGGAACCGGCTGAAGCCGCGGGCCGCCTCCGCCTGCAGCGGCGCTCCCGCTTCATAGGCATTCACCGCCTTGTGCTCGGCGCCGTGATACGCGAAGACCCGGGCCACATCGGGTAAGCGGCCAATCCCGACGAGATAGCCGAGGAGGATCAACACGCGCAAGGCACCTTCGACCAGGTTCGATGCGAAAACACTTGGAAAGTACACGTCCAGCGATCGGATGACCGCAGCCGGCAGCACAAAAAACAGACCCAGGGCTACTCCCACCCCGACACTCACCGTCGCGGCGACTTGCCGACCGGTGAGAGATGCCTGCGCTCCGCTGGCCAGACTAGCCGACAGCAGCAGCGCTTTGATGCCGATCGTGAGGGACTCATAGAGGGCGACACACCCCCGCACGACGGGGACCCGCAACCAGCGGAAGTGCAATAGGAGGGAGGCATGCGGCTCAGTCAGCGCGCGAATCGCGCCGTCCGGACGGCGGACCGCGGTCGACGTCCACTGGGGGGACCGCATCATCACGCCTTCGATCACGGCCTGACCGCCGATCAGCAGACGTGTGCGCCCACCCGGGGGCAGACGTGTCTTCCGCTCAACTTCCTCCACCACGAATGTCAGGGGCTCTCTCCCCGGATAGGACACGGCTATCGTCCGCCCAGCACGACGTGGTGCAGGCGGCAGCGGGCTTCGTAGACCTCTTGCGCGCCCACCAAAATGACGGGGTCGGTGTACTTTGCAGGAGAACCATTCACCAGTCGTTGGGTGCGGCTGGCTGGAGCCCCGCAGACCATGCAGATGGCCTGCAGCTTGTCGACGGTTTCGGCCATCGCCATCAGCTGGGGCATGGCCCCAAAGGGCTCGCCCCGAAAGTCCAGGTCGAGGCCCGCTGCGATGACGCGGAGGCCACGGGCGGCGAGCTGTCCGGCCACGTTGGGCAATTTCTCATCAAGAAACTGGGCCTCATCCACCGCGACGACCGTCACGCCTGCCTGCAGATGAGTCAGAATCTCCTCGCTACGGGCGATGGGGACCGCCTCCAGGCGCGAGCCATCATGCGATGCGACCTGCCGCCGACCATACCGGTCGTCGAGTGCCGGTTTGAACACCTGCACGCGCTGCCGGGCGATCTGCGCGCGGCGCACCCGCCGGATCAGCTCCTCACTCTTTCCACTGAACATGCTGCCGCAGATGACCTCAATGCGGCCTGCTGCCCGACCGCCGTCCACGGCCCCACCCCAGAGAACAGGATTGAGTAAGGGACTGGTCTCCCGCCCGTCCGTCCCCCCTCAGACGACAACGGTGGGGGCAGCCCGGCCACCCCCACCGTTAATCTCTATTCTGGACCCGTCGAACGCGCTACACCTTTATCCCGTACTTCTTCGCAAACTTCTGGACCCGGCCTTCGGCATCAATAAACTTCCGCTCACCGGTGTAGAACGGGTGGCAGCGCGAACAGATCTCGACGCGGATCTCTTTTTTGGTCGACCCCGTCAAAAACGTGTTGCCGCAGGCGCACGTTACTGTTGCCTGGTAGTACGCAGGATGGACTCCCTTTTTCATCTGGAACACCTCGGACGCCGCACGCTTCAAGCCCCGGCGTCAACTGACGCTCCTCGCCCCAAGCGAGGTCGCGCCGGAAAAGCCAGAGCATTGTAGCATGTGAGGACGCCCCGGACAACCGGCCCGTCATCTCACACGGGTCGGGGGAAGCGAGTCAGTTCGCTACCTGGTTCCGCTTGCAACCTACAGGTATTTCATGGGGTTCAGGGGGATTCCGTTTGTCCGGATCTCGAAGTGGAGGTGGGGTCCTGTGGCATCCCCGGTCGAACCCACCAGGGCGATCACCTGCCCTGTCTCCACGATCTGCCCGATGGACGCGAGCAGCTTGGATGCGTGCCCATAGATTGTGCTGATGCCGTCGCCGTGGTCCACGACGACGAGCAGTCCATACCCAAAGTACCATCCCGCAAAGACGACGCGGCCATCCTTGGCCACCAGGATCGGCGAGCCGCGCGGGGCGGCGATATCGATCCCGTTGTGATGGCCGGTCAGGCGCCACCCAAAGCGGGACGTCAGCTGGCCGCGCACGGGCCACACGAAGTTCTGAGCGATGCTGACGACTCCCCGCGCGGCGGTGACACGCCTCAACACATCGAGTGCTCCACCTGGGATCGTCAATCGTTGCCCGGTATGGACCGAGGCGCTATCTGGGATCTCGTTGGCGTTCACGATCGCCTCCACCGGGAGCCCCGTCGCCTCAGCGATTTCCCACAGCGTCTCCCCTTCACGGACTCGCACCGTGACGTGGCGGGTCGCGCCGATCGGCCGGGGCAATGCCTGCGCGGCGCCAGGCAGCAGACCACGCCCCGCGACGGAGATCTTCGGCGGGAACACCAGCTGCTGGCCGACCGCCAGGAGATCTTTGACACCGAGGCCGTTTGCGGCGGCGAGATCTTCTAGGGCAACGCCGCGGCTCTCGGCGATCCCCCACAGCGTCTGCCCTTCGGCCACGATGACGAAGGGTTCATTGAAAATCCCGGTGCGCCGAGAGACGAGCGCTGCTGACGTCCCCCGGAACCGAGGGCGGATGCCAGGGGGCGAATTCGACATCTTGGGGTCGATGGCAACCGGCAGCGACGGGGCCAAGGAGATGGTAGGAATCATCGCGCTGGAAACCAGGGTCTCGACGGCGTGCCTGTGAGCCTCGGCGGCATCCAAGAACGCCACGGAGTCCGTGGCCACGGGCCAGTCGGGAAGTTCTGACGCGGTAAACGCCGGAAGGAGCAAGAGGCCTAAGACGACCAACTTGAGCCACGACCGCCGCACGCTCCGGGTCTTTATCGCCGTCTCGGTTCGTTCGGCTGGGCAAATCACAACGGGCGGCACGCGCGTGCCGACACTCGACGTCCTCCGTCTCCGACGCAAGGCATCGATTTTCTGCCCGAGCACCGAGGCCCGAGGACGCGCCCACGGCAGATGGCGCAGTGACCGACGGAGGGTGGGGCGAGCAAACACCTCGCCCCCTGGCCGCCTGCGCGTCATCCGCAGGACGTCGCGAAGTGCCATCGCCCTACTGGGCATCCTCTTCGGCGCTCTTGACGATGGACTTGAGGAATGCCTGGTTGTTGGCGGTCTTGCGCAGCCGGTCGAGGATTAACTCGGTCATCGCCACGGTGTCGAGCTGCTCCAGGCTCTTCCGCAGCACCCACACTTTGCGCAACTCGTCCTCCGTTAACAGCAGCTCCTCCCGCCGCGTGCTGCTCATCTTGATGTCGATGGCCGGGAAGGTCCGCCGCTCCTGGAGCTTACGGTTTAGGTGCATTTCCATGTTGCCGGTGCCCTTGAACTCTTCATAGATCACATCGTCCATCCGGCTGCCAGTGTCGATCAGCGCGGTGGCCACGATCGTGAGACTCCCGCCCTCCTCGATCTTCCGCGCGGCGCCGAAGAAGCGCTTGGGGCGGTGCAATGCGGCCGGATCCAGGCCTCCGGACAGCGTGCGGCCGGAGGGGGGGATGACCAGGTTGTTGGCGCGGGAGAATCGGGTGAGGCTGTCCAGCAGGATGACGACATCGCGCCCGCCTTCGACCAGGCGTTTGGCCCGCTCCAGGACCAGGTCGGCCACTTGAATGTGCTCCTCGGGGGGCCGGTCAAAAGTGGACGCCACCACCTCCGCCTCCACCGAGCGGCGCATGTCCGTGACTTCTTCGGGCCGCTCATCCAGCAGCAGCACCATGACGTAGATTTCCGGATAGTTGCCTACGACTGCCTGCCCGACCTTCTTCAGGATGGTGGTCTTGCCCGCCTTAGGTGGCGAGACGATCATCGCGCGCTGTCCCTTGCCAATCGGGGCGAATAAATCGATCATGCGTGTCGTGACGTCGCCGTCGCTCTCGAGCTTGATGCGTTCGTGCGGGAAGACCGGGGTGAGTCGTTCGAAATCGGGCCGGTTGCGCGCCTGCTCGGGATCCAATCCGTTGACGGCCTCGACCCGCAGTAGGGCGTAGTACTTCTCGTTGTCCTTGGGCGGCCGTACCTGGCCCAACACTTCGTCGCCCACACGCAACCCAAAGCGCTTGATCTGCGAGGGCGACACGTATATGTCTTCCGCCCCCGGCAGGTAGCCCTCATGCCGGAGGAATCCATACCCTTCCGGCATGATCTCCAAGATGCCGGACCGGAACATCAAGCCAGATTGTTCGGTCTGGGCTTGCAGGATACGCATAATGAGTTCTTGCTTGCGATAGCGCTTTAAGTTGGCGATGTTGAGCTCCTTGGCCATGTCCTGGAGCTCCGCCATTGTTTTGGTCTCTAGCTCAGCAATTGCCGTCACTGCCTATGCCCCCTCGGGTGCGGTATACCACCGTGTTTGTACAGGTAGACAGCGCCGTGGTCCCGCGATTCCGCCGTCGCCGGCGCGGGCCGGGTCGCCAATCCCCTCTACACTTTTGTCTTTCGCTGCTCGAGCGCAACCTGGAGTTGTCGCCAGTCGGACAAAAACCGTTCCTGCCCCTGGGCGGTCAGGGGGTGCGTGAAGAGCGCTGAGGCCACCTTGAATGGCATGGTGGCGATGTGCGCACCTGCAAGCGCGGCCTGGGTCACGTGGAGCGGGTGGCGCAGGCTGGAGGCGAGCACCTGCGTCGTGAACCCGTACGTCCGGTAGATCTGGACCGCCTCCCGAACCACCTGCATGCCATCTTGGCCGATGTCGTCCAGCCGGCCCAAGAACGGGCTCGCGAAGTACGCGCCGATCTTGGCGGCGAGCAATGCTTGATTCACAGAGAAAATCAGAGTGACATTCACCCGGAGCCCCTCGCGCGCCAGCGTGGCGCCCGCGGTGATGCCGTCGGGCGTGGCCGGGACCTTTACGACGACGTTGGGGGCCCAGGTGGCATAGCCCCTACCCTGCGTAATCATCTCCTCCGCGCGGTCAGAGGTGGTTTCCACCGAGATTGGACCGCTCGTGATGGTGGCAATCTCTCGCACTACCGTGCGGTAGTCGGCCCCTTCCCGCGCGATGAGGGTGGGGTTGGTGGTGACCCCATCCAGGATGCCCCAACGATGCGCGTTGCGAATCTCCTCCACATTAGCGGTATCAAGAAAGAACTTCATCGGCGCATCCTCCGATCAGTTGCCGGTCGCTTCGATGTAGGCCACGTCGCCCACGTCGCCGACTTTCAGGAACAGCAGGGCGTCGCCGGGCTTCAGCGCTGCAAGCTCCGTTGCGGCGTTGTTGCGGTACACGGCATGCGCTCGAGCCACGCGGTACGTGCGTTGAGCTTGTTTGAGATCCTCGACCACGAGCAGAGTCGGCGTGCCCACTCGGATATCCTTCAACTTGCCCGCGGAGAAGTCATAGCGCTTGAGAGTATCCATGACCTTGTCGAGCGCCCAGGCGATCTCCGCACGCGTCGCCGCTCGCGCCGGTCGGAACGTCTGATCAGGCAGGGCGCTAATAACGCCGCGCTCTAAGGCGACCCCGACTACACCGCGCAACGCGGGGGGGATCGCGTCGACATCGGTCACGGCGAGGGACTGTTGGGGCGTTTCACCCCAGCCGAGCACCCGCACGATGACGGCCGCTACATCCACCCGCGTGACGTCCTCCTTCGGGCGAAACGTGTTATCCGCATACCCAGGGAGGACTCCCCGGTACAACACGACCGAGAGCACCGTGGGAGAACTCTTGGTCGTTTGGATCGCCTGGAGCTCATAGCGACCGGGAGGCACCGGTTCGTCGTTCTGATCGAGCTGCTTCCAGATGGTGTGGTACTCGAATGATTTCCCTGCAGCCAGCGTGATCGGCCCGTCCAACGGGCGGAACGCCAAACCCAGCGACCACCGGGCGACCTCTGCTCCCTCACCATTCTTGATGAGAAAATCGTACTGCTGCGAGTTCGCGAACTCGAATTTCACGTTCTCCTTGCCGGTGTTGGAGATGGTGAAGGTCAGTTGCACTGTGTCGTTGGGCCCATAGACCGTTTTGTCGGTGGCGAGTACGTAAACCAGCGGGCCGGTGCGTACCTCTGCTTTTGTTGGTGACACCGTGCCCAGATTGGTCACGGCGGCGACCGCCGGTTGGGCATCCTTGGGAATCTCGGCCGCGTCTTTGAAATTAGGCAACGGCACCCCCTGGCCGGACAATGCCAGGACACGGGTCAGCAGCACGGAGAAGTCCGCCCGCGAGAGCGTGCCGGCCGGGGTGAATTTGTCATCCCCAAGCTTGAAGATGCCCTTGGCCGCCAGCCGCTCGATCGCTCGCTGCGCGGGCAGGCCCACCACGTCGCCGAAGATCGCCCCCGCCGCGGTCCCCGCGACGGCGGCCACCAGCAAGACGGCCGTCCACGCGCGCAGGTGCCAGCAGTGCTCTGTCTGTTTTCTCATCCTGTCTCCTCTAAATCGTCTGCCAGTTGGGAAGGCCTGGTTGGTTATCCTATGTGACCGCCGGCGGGGTGGACTGGAATCACTCGGTACGCGCGACCAAAACCGGGGTTGAGTGCCGGCCGTCCGGGGTCTTGCTGTCTAGAGGCTCGTCGGGGACGCTTCGCCTCAGGGAAGAGAATCCCTGCCAGTCCCCTGGTCTCCTCCTATTATACCCCTAGTTGGCCACCCCTCGGCGTTACATGCGCTCGGGGACACGGATCCCCAGCAAGTCGAGCCCACATCGCATTACCGCCGCTACCCCCCCGACAAGCTGGAGGCGGCTTTGCCGCAGCGGCGCGTCCCCCGCTTGCAACACCGGGACCTCATGGTAGAACCCGTGAAAGGCCTGCGCCAGCGAGAGGAGGAATGTGGCCACGAGATGCGGATGGTACGTCTGCGCGGCCTCGAGCACGATCTCCGGGAACCGGGCCAGTAGGACGACGAGCCCCCATTCGGGCGCAGAGGCGGCCGCTCGCGGGTCAAACGCTCCCTCGGGCGCAACCTCCCCGCCCTTGCGTAGGATGCTGCGGGCGCGCACGTACGTGTACTGCAGGTACGGTGCGCTATCCCCGTCCAGCGACAGCATCCTGTCCCAGTCAAAGACAATGTTCTTCACGCGGTTCTGGGACAAATCCGCGTACTTAACGGCGCCAATCCCAATAATCCGCGCCACCTCGGCGCGTTCGTCTGTGGACAGCTCAGGGTTCTTTTCGTCTACCAGCCGCCGGGCCCGCAGCATCGCTTCCTCCAAGACATCTTCCAAAAACACGACCCGCCCTTTGCGCGTGCTCATCCGCCCTTCCGGCAGCGTAATCAGTCCGAAGTCGACGTGGACGAAAACTCCGTCGTAGCCCAGTTTTCGCAGCGCCGCGAATAACTGGCGGAAGTGCAGTTTTTGATCCGCGCCGACGACGTAGATGAGCTGCGCGGGATTCCACGTCTTGATGCGGTAAACGGCGGCGGCCAGGTCGCGGGTGTGGTACAGGGTGGCTCCATCGCTGCGCCGGAGAATCAGGGGGGTAGATAACCCGACGTCATCTAGCCGTACGATGAGCGCTCCCTGGTCTTCGACGGCGACCCCCTGGCGGATCGCCTCGTTGATCACCTCGTCGACCTTATCCGCGTAAAAGCTCTCGCCGAGTGTGTGCTCGAACCGGACGTCGAGGAGGTCATAAATCTTGTTGAACTCACTCATACTATGCCGGACGAACTCCTGCCACAGCGCACGCGCCTGCGGGTCACCGCGCTCGAGTTTCAAGGACCCCTCCCGGCCGCGCTCCTCAAGGGTCGGATCGCGCTGCGCCTCCTGCTCGAACTTCACATAGAGACGCAGCAACTCGCGGAGAGGGGCTTCCGCGTAGGCTTGACGATCGACCCACGCCGTGAAGGCGTACAGCAGCTTGCCGAACTGCGTCCCCCAATCGGCGATGTGGTTAATGCCCACCGGCGCATACCCGATGAAGGCATACAGACGGTGCAACGCGGCACCGATGATCGTGGAACGCAAGTGGCCGACCGACATCGGTTTAGCGATATTAGGCGAGGAGTAGTCGATCACCACTGCCCGTCCGGCCCCTGCGTCGTGACTACCGTAGCGGTCTTTCCACCGGGCCAGATCGGACATCACACCAGCGGCGAACGGCGCACGGGCCAACGTAAAGTTAAGGTATCCACCGTCGGCGCGTACCGAGTCCACCCGCGGTCCGGGGTGCACGACGCCCGCGAGGGAAGAGGCGACTTCGTGCGGGGACTTATGCAGCCGGCTCGCCAGCGGAAAGCAGGGGAGGGCCAGGTCCGCCACTACCCCTGAGGGGGGGACGGACAGCGCGAGATCTACGTCGGCGTCTGTAGCCCGGCGAATGGCCTCGACGATGTCTTGCTTGGTCGCTTGATACGTGTACATTGTTGCGCGGACAGTACGTCAGTACGAACTCGACTCTCTACAGGATGGGGAAGGCGGAACCCGCAGCGTAGGACCCACCGGCGGCCGCGCCGGAGCGCGGTGTCCGTAGAATGCTGCTAGGGGCGTTGGCCGAGGGTAACTTCCGCCGTTCCCCGCTTGCTGTCGCGGAAATACTCGATGCGGACACGGTCTCCGGGGCGTTTGCTGAACAGCTCGCGGATGAACTCGTTCCAGTTGCCGATGCGTTTGCTGTCAACCGCCACGATGATATCGCCGGCCTGCAATCCGGCCGCGGCCGCCGGGCCGCCAGGGCTCACCTCCCGCACGAACACGCCGTGGTCAACTGGGAGGTTGTATTGGTTGGCGATTCCGGGGTCAATGTCGCCCCCGAAGGTGATCCCCACATACGGCCGGACGACGCGCCCGTTGCGGATCAATTGATCCATGATCGCCCGCGCCGCATCGATCGGAATCGCGAAGCCGATGCCCTGGGCGTAAGGAATGATCGCGGTGTTGATACCGATAATCGACCCGGCGCTGTCGGCCAGCGCTCCGCCGCTGTTGCCCGGGTTGATTGCGGCGCTGGTTTGAATAAGGTTTTCGATATTCGGACCTGCGGCACTCTCCCGCTCAATGCTACGATTCAGCGCGCTCACGACGCCGACCGTCACGGTGTGCCCCAACCCAAAGGGGTTTCCGATCGCCACGGCGAGCTGGCCGACCCGTAGCGCCCCGGAGTTACCCAGCTGCGCGGCGGAGAGGCGCTCGGGAGGTTGCACCTTGACGACCGCGACGTCAGAAAAGGGGTCGGCACCCACCAGCCGCGCCGTGTAGGATTTGCCTGACAATAAGGTGACCCTGATCTGTTGGGCACCCTCCACAACGTGGTTATTGGTCAAAATGTAGCCGTCGGGGCTCACGATCACCCCCGACCCCGCGCCCTTCTGAGGAAAGATCCCGACCGCCGTCTGGACCTGGGCCACCGTATCGATATTCACGACAGACGGGCGCACCCGCTCGACCACGTGGATGATCGTAATCTCTTCTGGCGTGAGCGTCGTGGGGGGCGGAACTGGCGTCTGAGCAATCTGCGGGGGTGGCATCTGAGGCGCGGCCGCGGAGTTGGTCGGCGAAGCGCCGCCGACGTATTTTGGCAGAACGGCAGTGCCCACCGTGCCGCCCACGACCGCGGCAAGCACGACCAGGACCAGAAGATTGTTCGGCGTCGTATTCAAACGCATGCGCATTGAATCGCTCTAGCCACGCTTTCTACGCGGTGGGATCAGTGGGTTGCAAGTCGACGGTCTTGCCTTGCCATATTGGGTGTGTGCTTCAAGCCGATAGCAATGAGTCCCTGCGCCAACGGTTGGTTGCTCTGTTCATTATAACAATTGAGTGTACACGAGCAACGGAGGTTAGAAGGTAGCTAGCGTTGGGTGTTCTGATGCCTACTTGGGCGCGTCCGTCTCCGGCAGCCAAGAAGGGAGCAGGCGGATACACCTTGAGCGCATGCCCTACCCGGCCGGTGCTGAGCGAAAGAATCACTCCCGCGACACACCCCGCGAGGACTCCGGCCGTGCATCGCCACAGGACTTTGGAACACATCCCCGCGAGTGTCCGGGAGATCGTCATGTGATCCCCTGCGTCAGGATCGTCTACGGCGCGCCGACTGAAAGAATGACCAGATGGGTACACTTTCCATCGCATCTGGATGCGCGAGCAGTCGATGGATTCTCTCTTCTGCGCGCGCGCCGGTGCGATCCGCGTCCGCGTATGCGTAACCGAGGTTTGCCCGGCACGACGCGGGTAGGTTATAATCGTATTTCGCAGTCATCCTCTTTTCTCCCGGCAGGTGCGACGTGCTGAATTGGTTGCGCCGGCCCAAGGACGGTTCGCTGCAGCGCGGCGAGATGCCGGCCGGCATCTGGGATAAATGCCCGCGCTGCCGCAACCTCATCTACCGCAAAGAGCTGGAGCGGAATCTGATGGTTTGCCCGAAGTGCGGCTACCATCACCGCCTCTCGGCCGTGGAGCGCTTGGAAATCACTCTGGACGAGCATGCGTTTGAGGAGTACGACGCATCGCTGACCTCGACCGACCCGCTGGGCTTCGAAGGGTATGGCGCCAAACTCGCCGAGGCCCGAGAGAAAACCGGCCAGGCCGAGGCCGTGATCACGGGCGATGGAACAATTGACGGCCGGCGCACGGTCATCGCCGCTTTGGACTTCAACTTCATGGGAGGCTCGATGGGATCGGCGGTCGGAGAAAAAATTACGCGCGCCGCGGAACGGGCGGTGGCGAGCCGCTTGCCGCTTGTGATCTTTTCCGCCTCCGGGGGCGCCCGCATGCAGGAGGGTGTCCTGTCCCTGATGCAGCTGGCCAAGACGAGTGCAGCGATCGGCCGGCTCCACGAGGCCGGATTGCCCTACCTCTCCGTCATGTGCGACCCCACGACCGGTGGGGTGACGGCCAGCTTCGCCTTCTTGGGCGATGTGATCCTGGCCGAGCCGGGAGCGCTCATCGGGTTCGCGGGTCGCCGGGTCATTGAGCAGACGATTCGCCGCAAACTCCCTGACGATTTCCAAACCGCCGAGTTCTGCCTGCAGCGGGGATTAATCGACATGGTTGTATCGCGCGCCGAGATGCGCGCTACCCTGGCCCGACTCCTCGCCTTCTTCGGTGCTCCTCGCGTTGCGCCGACGCCGCAGGAGCCCGCTCCCGCCGTGCAGCCATGACGCAACGCCCCCCTCGCCCGACTGCCGATCCCGATCACCAGCTCGCCGAGCTTGAGAAGGAAATCGAGCGGCTGCGCCTGCGTGCCCGCGACCAGTCCGGGTCTCGGGAAACGGAGATCGCCGCGCTGGAGCAGCAGGCGGCCCAACTGCGGGAGGAGATCTACCGCAATCCCTCACCCTGGCACATTGTGCAGCTCGCCCGCCAGATCCAGCGGCCCCGCTTGGTCGATTTTCTGGGGTCCCTGTTTACCGACGTCATCGAGATCCACGGAGATCGCCTCTTCCGGGACGACCCCGCCCTCTTGACCGCGCTGGGTCGCTTCGACGGTCAGCCGGTCGTCGTAGTGGGCCACAACAGAGGAAAGGACACGAAGGAAAACGTTGCCCGAAACTTCGGGATGCCCTACCCCGAGGGATACCGGAAAGCCCTGCGGGCAATGCGGCTGGCCGAGAAGTTCGGCTACCCGGTCATCTCATTTGTCGACACCACTGGCGCCCACCCGGGTGATGAAGCGGAGGAACGGGGCCAGGCGGAGGCGATTGCCCGCAACATCCAAGAGATGACCCGCCTAAAGTCCCCCATCCTCGTGGTTGTCACAGGGGAAGGCGGCAGCGGAGGGGCGCTGGCGATTGCGGTCGGCGACGCGGTGTTGATGCTGCAGTACGCCGTCTACACGGTGATCTCTCCCGAAGGCTGTGCCGCGATTTTGTGGCACGACGCCTCACGTGCGCGCGATGCGGCCGCCGCCCTCAAGCTCACCGCCCGCGACCTCCAGGACCTGGGCATTGTGGACGAGGTTCTGCCCGAGCCTTTGGGCGGGGCCCACCGCGATGCCGAGGCGGTCTTTCGCGTCATGCGTGATGCAGTGGGCCGGCATCTGCAGGCGTTGCGCGAGGTGCCCCGCGAAGTTCTTCTAGACCGGCGATACGCGAAGTACCGCCGCATCGGCCGGGTCGTCGAGACCCTGGCCGCGGGAGGCGATGGTGACCGAACCGAAGCTCGACCTTGACCAAATCCGGGCTGTCATCAAGATTGCCAGTGAGTCCCCCGACGTCGCAGAGTTGGAGGTGGCGTCGGAGACGCTCAAGGTCGTCGTGAAGAAAGTCGCTGGCGCAGCCCGGGCGGTCGTCTCCACCCCCTCCGCCTCCCCCACAGCGGTTCCGTCTGTCCCGCCCTCGGCGCCGAGCGGGTCGACCGACCAGCTCGTGCCCATCACCGCCCCGATGGTCGGGACATTTTATCGCGCGCCCAAGCCCGACGCCTCACCGTTCGTCGCCGAAGGCGACTTGGTCGAACCCGGCCAAGCGGTGTGCATTATCGAGGCGATGAAGCTTTTCAATGAGATCCAAAGTGAGGTCCGGGGACGCGTCGCGAAGATTCTGGTGGAAAACGCTTCCCCGGTCGAATACGGACAGCTGCTCATGCTCGTAGACACCACCGCCCCATAGGGATGCGGGGACGATCTCCCCGACGGACGGACCCGGTCGCAGACCCGTGCCCATGTTTCGCAAGCTTCTGATCGCCAACCGAGGCGAGATTGCGGTGCGTGTCATCCGCGCGTGCCGCGAAATGGGCATTCGCACGGTCGCCGTCTTTTCGGAGGCCGACCGCCACGCGCTGCATGTGCGTCTCGCAGACGAAGCGTTTTGTATCGGCCCGCCGCCGGCAGCGGAATCCTACCTCAATATCCCCAACATCATGAGCACGGCCGAGCTCCTGGGCGTCGACGCCATCCACCCCGGGTACGGCTTTCACGCGGAAAACCCGCACTTCTCCGAGATCTGCCAAGACGTAAACATCACCTTCGTCGGCCCCTCGCCAGAGTCGATCGCCATCATGGGCAACAAAGCTGCGGCTCGCCAGCGCATGAAGGCGGCTGGGGTACCGGTCATTCCTGGCAGCAACGGCCCCGTGCGCAACGAGGCGGAGGCGATCGAGGTGTCCAAGACGATCGGGTTTCCGCTCATCGTCAAAGCTGCCGCCGGCGGTGGGGGGCGCGGCATGCGCATCGTACACACGCGGGAAGATCTGCGCCGGGCGCTCCAGACCGCCCAAGCCGAGGCCGAGGCTGCATTTGGGAGCGGGGAGGTCTATCTCGAGAAGTACGTCGAGGAGCCTCGCCACATTGAGATCCAGATCATGGCAGATGGCTTCAAAAACACCTTGTACCTGGGCGCCCGCGATTGCTCGATTCAACGCCGGCACCAGAAGCTACTCGAGGAATCGCCCCCCCCGAGTCTACGGGAGCGGTACCTCGGGGCGCTGGGTAAAGCCGCGGTGCGCGCGGCGCACGCCATCAACTACACGGGGGCCGGAACGATCGAGTTCCTCATGGATCGCGATGGCCGTTTTTACTTCATGGAGATGAACACCCGCATCCAGGTCGAGCACCCCGTCACCGAGATGATCACCGGTTTGGACATCGTCAAGATGCAGATCGCCGTCGCGGCGAAAGAGAAACTCGGGATCAACCAGGGCGATGTGCACTCCAGCGGCCATGCCATCGAATGCCGGATCAACGCGGAAGACCCGCGCCAAGACTTCCGTCCCTCCCCCGGCACGTTGACCGCCTTTGTCCCCCCGGGAGGCCCGGGGGTGCGGGTGGATACCCACGCCTACGCGGGATATGTCATTCCTCCGTACTACGACTCGCTGCTCGCGAAGGTCATTACCTGGGGCGCCGATCGCCCGGAGGCGATCGCCCGCATGCGGCGGGCCCTTATGGAGTTTGAGATCGGCGGCGTCCCGACGACGATCCCGTTTCACCTCATGGTCTTAGATAACGCCTTCTTCCGCCGCGGCGAAGTGTACACGAATTTCGTCCAGCGTCGCATCGACCTGTCCGCCCTCACCCCCCGCCTCAGCGCCGTCCGCGACTGACTGGGTCGGCCTCTGCAGGTGCCGGAACCCCGGCGCAATTGGGCGCCGGATAGGAATCCCCCACGCGAGGCAGGAAGAGTACGAAAGCCGGGTCGCGAGCCATAGGTCTGAGGAGGTAGTGGGATGCCCTCGTTTCTGACATCGTTGACGGTGCTGGCGGCGATTCTGATCGTCGGATTCTCCATCATCAGCTCCGCGATCAAAGTCGTCCGGGAGTACCAACGGCTAGTCGTCTTCCGGCTCGGCCGATCTGTCGGGAAGAAGGGCCCCGGCCTGGTCTTCCTGATCCCCGTCGTCGACAAAGCGGTGTGGGTGGATCTGCGCGAGTTCTTCTTGGAGATCCCATCGCAGACGTGCATCACCAAGGACAACGCGTCGATCAACATCGACTTCCTGATTTACTTCAAGGTCTTCGAACCAGACCAGACGGTGATTCAGGTCACTGACTTCGCCGGCGCCGCCCGCGGCATCGCCATGACCACCCTGCGTGCCGTCGTCGGCGACATCAGCCTCGACGATGTGCTGGCCCAGCGCGAGAAAATCAACCAAGTGCTGCGGGCGAAACTCGATGAGGTCACCGAACGGTGGGGCGTGAAGGTCACGACGGTCGAGATCCGCGAGATCCTGCCGCCGCGCGAAGTGCAGGAGGCGATGACCCGCCAGATGTCCGCCGAGCGAACCCGCCGGGCCGTCGTCACCGAGGCGGAGGGCAAGCGCCAGGCCACGATCACCGTCGCGGAAGGAGACAAGCAGTCGGCGATCCTGCGCGCCGAAGGGGAACGTCAGGCCGCGATCCTACGCGCCGAAGGCTTCTCGCTGGCCCTCGACAGAATCTTCTCCGTGGCCAAGAACATCGATAGCAAGACCCTCACTCTCCAGTACCTGGAAGCGTTGAAGGTGCTGGGCGAGGGCGCGTCCACCAAGTTCATTTTCCCGCTGGAATTCACGAAACTGCTGCAGCCGATTACGGACTTTGTGCGTGAGGCGGAGGGCCAGAAGTAGAACTGCTCCCGCGACAGGCCCGGTCCAGCGGGGGGAGCCCCCCGCCGGACCGGGTTTTAGATGATGGCCTGCTGCGTGTCCGGATTGAACAGGTGCATCTTCTTCATCCCCAGCACGACCTCGATATTCTGTCCCATCTTCGCCTGCGACCGCGCCTCCACGCGCGCCACGATGGAGTGCGGGCCTGTCGTGAGGTAGAGAATGACATCCGATCCTAGCGGCTCATGCACGTCCACAGTGGCCTGGATCGTCTCAGACGGCGAGGGCCCGGTCGTTAACGCGCGGTCGGCAATATCCTCAGGCCGAATGCCAAAGATCACGCGACGACCGACCCACGGTTTTGCCGTAGGCACGCAACTCGGGGGGATTTCCACGCGGAAGCTTCCCGCATCGACAAACAACCGCCCGGTGCTGTCGGCCACCGTGGCGTCGATGAAGTTCATGGCCGGGCTGCCGATGAATCCTGCGACGAAGAGGTTGGCAGGTTTCTCGTAGAGGTTGATGGGGGTGTCCACCTGCTGGATCTGCCCCACGTTCATCACGACGATGCGGTCCCCCATCGTCATCGCCTCGATCTGGTCGTGGGTCACGTAGATAGTGGTCGTCTGGAGCCGGGCGTGAAGCTTCTTGATCTCGGCGCGGGTCTGGACGCGGAGCTTGGCATCGAGGTTGGATAGGGGTTCGTCCATCAGGAAGACCTGCGGCTCTCGCACAATGGCCCGGCCCAACGCTACGCGCTGGCGCTGTCCGCCGGACAACTGTTTGGGCTTGCGGCCGAGCAGCGTGCCGATGCCGAGCATCTCGCCCGCTTCTTTAACCCGCCGGTCGATCTCCGGCTTGGGGTACTTACGCAGGCGCAGGCCGAACGCCATGTTGTCGTACACAGTCATGTGGGGGTACAACGCGTAGTTCTGGAACACCATCGCGATGTCGCGGTCCTTCGGGGGGACGTCATTCACCCGACGGTCGCCGATAAAGATGTCGCCGTCGCTGGCCTCTTCGAGTCCCGCGATTAACCGCAGGGCGGTCGTCTTCCCACACCCCGAGGGCCCGACGAGCACCGTGAACTGTTTGTCGGGAATCTCCAGCGTGATGTCGTTCACCGCAGTGACGGCACCAAACTTCTTGGTCACTCCCTGCAGCTGTACCCTCGCCACAAGCTATCCTCCTCGCTCACTTGATGGGGCTGGTCTTTATTCTAGCGCGTTCGATCCGAGTCCGCGGGGCCCTACGATCTCCCGCGGGCTCGCTGTCCGGCACCAGTTACGGCGCGATCGTCACCGCTGCGCCAAACGGCGCTTCAGTTCATCGATTACGGCAACTGGATAGGGATCGACCCCGCGCTGCACGGCCACCCACCAACTGACAAAGTCGCCGATTAGGATCGTCGAGAGCAACCGCGCCAGCTTCCCACTCCCAATGGCGCGCACCTCGTCGATCCCTCCCGCCCGCGCGAACGCGAGTTCCCGCGTGATCGCCACACGCCGTGCCAGCCTCTCCGCCTCGACCGCATCCCGGAGAATGATGACGTGCAGCACTGCGGCCAGCGCGGCATCCAACCCCCAGCCGACGGTCTCATTGTGATTGAGCTCGGGAAATGTGTTCCACACCGCCGCGGTCTTGCCATTCTCGTTAAATTGGTCTTTCCAGCGTTCCGCGGCGGGCTCGAGAAAGGGAACGCCACTGTAGACTACGGGGATGCGCCCGCTCAGCGCGTCCCCCAGCCGCCGCGCTGGGCTGTCGGAGCGGTCCGGATTGTAGTCAGCGACGACACGCCGCAGCACATCCACGGCTTCGCGCAGGTCGGCATCAAAGGACCGTACTGCCCCAGAGCGGGCCAACACCGCCAGCATGGGGAGAAACAAGTACGGGAGCGCCGCGCGGGGAGGCAGCCCGGGCGGGACCACGACGGCTGGGTGCCGCCTCTGCTGCGCGCGCTTCAACAATGCCCCGCCGGACGTGATCGCCACGCAGGGCGCGCCGCGGTTGGCCGCCTCGTCATAGGCTGCTAACGTTTCCTCGGTGTCCCCGGAGTAACTGCAGGCGATCACGAGCGTCTGGGGCCCCACGAAGGCGGGCGCACGGTATTCCTTGACGGGGACGACGGGGCCGACGGCTTCATCGAAGAGCACGGCGCGGAGAAGATCGCCCCCGATTCCGGATCCGCCCATCCCCAACGCCACAATCGCTTGGGGCGACGTGATCCGCCCGGCCGGCTCGGCGGGGAGCCCCCACGCTTCCTCACACATCTGGGGAAAGCGCTGGATCAGCTGCAACATCCCGTGAGGATCGCGCGGCGCGCGCACCGAGGATTCCACCCGCATCACGGTGCTCCCCTTCGCCGATGCGTAGGCAACACCTGCCCACAGGACCGACAGGTAGACAACCTGCCCCAAGGCGAACTACACGGTGGTGAGTGACCTCCCGTTTCCCCGCGGGACGACGCGGTTATCAGGATCGGAAATCCGGCGACTGCGTGAATTGCGCGAACAGGTGAAAGTCGCCTCCGTCCAGTTGCCGATGCAGGTGCAGCGACAGCTCCTGGCGTTGCTGGAGAAATCACGCCCCTGGAAGATCTCCCCGCGTCCGGTCCCCGAAATGACGCGCGGCGAAGTGATCCGCGCCATCCGCTGGCGGCTCGGGACCGTACCGCTCGAGGGCGTCACCACCGCAGCCCAGTTCGTGACGCAACACCGTCCCCGGCGGCGGCCCGCCGTCCCCGCGCCCGTCCCCCCTCCCCCGCGCTCGTTTCGTCGCCGCCGGTCATGAAGCGCACGACTCCTGCCCGCATCAGTCCGATGCGATCGGCATCTTGCGCGACACGTCGTGTCCACGTCCCAAGCACGTCATGAGCGCCGATCGGTGGGCTGCCCTGCGCGACGCCATCCGCTGGCTCGACCCTGTGGGAACGATCGCCCTGATCCTCATCGGCGCCGCGGTGGCCCTACGTCTGTCGGTGGTCCTGATCCGCCGGACGCTACGGGCGCCTGCCGCCCGGCTCATGGACGAAATGCGCTGGCAGACGTTGGAGCCGCTGATGGAGAGGGCGGTCCGGTTTGTGGTGTACTTCACGGCCTTCATCATGATCCTGCAACGCCTGAACGTGGACGTCACGGCAATTCTTGCTAGCGCAGGGGTCGTGGGTTTGGCATTCGGTCTGGGCGCGCAGCATCTGGTCCGCGACGTGCTGGCGGGGATCGCTCTCCTCTCGGAGGGTCTGGTCCACCTTGGCGACGTCATCACCTACGAAACGCACACGGGGACCGTGGAACGGGTCGGCATCCGAACGACCCAGATCCGGACATCCAGCGGAGAAGTGTGGACGATTCCGAACGGACGGCTCGAGGTATTCGGGAACAGAGGCCCGCAGTCCGGCCCTCCTCGGTAACCTTCCGTGGTCTCCGCATGTGTTGTACCGTGGACTCATCACACGCCGGCAGGAGTGAGCCGGACTCCCAAGGGGGGCTGTACTAATGAAAGTCCTTGTCACGGGAGGGGCCGGGTTCATCGGCTCGCATGTCGTCGACGCCTACATCGCCGCCGGCCACCAGGTCGCCGTTGTGGACAACCTCACGAGGGGTCAGCGCGACTACGTCAACTCCTCCGCGCGCCTATATGAGGTGGATCTCCGGGCCCCGCGCCTTCGTGACGTCTTCGAACGCGAACGGCCCGAGGTCGTCAACCACCATGCGGCGCAGGCGTCGGTCGTCGCCTCAGTCGCCGATCCCCGGGCGGATGCGGATGTCAACGTGATGGGCACTCTGCACCTCCTGACTCTATGTGCGCAACACCGCGTACGCCGCATCGTCTTTGCATCGACCGGAGGCGCGATTTACGGCGAGCCACGCGCCCTGCCCGCCACAGAAGATCACCCGGCGACTCCCCTCTCGCCCTATGGGATTAGCAAGCTCGCCGGCGAGTACTATGTGCGGTACTTCCAAGGGGCCGGGGTGACGTGGGCCATCTTGCGCTACGCGAACGTCTACGGTCCGCGGCAGGATCCCCACGGGGAGGCTGGTGTCATTGCGATTTTCGCCGCGGCGATGCTCGATGGGCGGGCACCGACGATCTTCGGAGACGGCACGCAGACGCGCGACTTCGTCTTCGTCGAAGACGTCGCGCGGGCCAATCTCCTGGCGACCGCAGTTCCGACGTCCGGATTGGCGAATATCGGCACCGGCGTGGAAACATCGATCAACGATATCGCGCGCCACCTCGCCGCGCTCAGCGGCTTTCAGGGCGACCCGCTTCATGCGGCTCCGCGTCCCGGCGAAGTCTATCGGATTGCGATCGACCCGTCTCACGCGGCGCAATGGTTGGGATGGACGCCCCCTACTCCCCTGGTGGACGGTCTGCGGAAGACGGTGGAATGGTGCCGGAGCGCGCGCTAATCCGCTACGCCAGATCCGGCGGCCCGCTCCCTTTCTGACAACCTCATTTGTAGGGGTAATGCCATAATGGGTAGCGAAAGGGTCAGCACGGATTCCCCCAAATGAAGGAGCCTTAGGTGGCGGCGCAACCCATTGGCTATTTTGCCCTCGTCCTGCATACGCATCTCCCCTTTGTCATAGGACATGGGAAATGGCCGCACGGGAGCGACTGGCTGATGGAAGTGGCGGTCGGATGCTACCTCCCCCTGCTGGACGCCGCCACTGCGCTCACTGCTTCCGGCATCTCGCCCCACATGACGATCGATGTCTCCCCGGTCTTGGCTGAGCAACTTGCCTCGGCCGCGTTTCGCACCGAATTCGACGACTACTTGCGAGCCCGCATCCAGTCAGCCCGGGAGAACCGCACGGAGTTTGAAGCCGCAGGACGGGGGGATCTGGCCAACCTCGCCACGGGGTGGGAACGTCTCTATCGCGACCGGCTCGAGCAGTTCGAACGTCTCAATGGAGATCTGCTCGGCCGCTTCCGCCACCTCGCTGATGAAGGGCACCTGACCCTCATCACCTGCGCGGCCACCCACGGGTACCTGCCGCTTCTCAGCCGCGAAGAGTCGGTGGACTTGCAGTTGCGCGTCGCCGTGGCCACACATCAGCGGCACTTTGGCCGACTTCCGGGAGGCATCTGGTTACCGGAGTGCGCGTACCGCCCCCGCTACGAGTGGACGCCGCCTGTCGGTCCCCACAAGGGCCGCGTCCATCTCCGCCGCCGCGGGATCGAAGAATTCTTGGCCCAGTTCGGCATCAAGTTTTTCATCACCGATACGCACCTGATGCGCGGCGGAAGTCCGCTGTCCGCGTACCGTGATTATTACCCGGCGCTGCACGTAGTGCCCGGTCCTCAACCCCCCTCCTATCGACCCAATCGCTCGCCATACCGGCCGTACCTCATCGCGTCCCGTGGAGGAGGAGGAACCGCCGCCGCGTTCGTGCGGGATCCCGAGACGACCCTGCAGGTCTGGAGCCGAGAACGGGGTTACCCAGGCGATGGGTGGTACCTCGAGTTTCACAAGAAACACTTCCCCGGAGGACTGCGCTATTGGCGGGTCACCGAGGCGAAGACCGATCTGGGCGCCAAACTCCCTTACGATCCAACTCGGGCCCAGGAGCAGACCCGCGCACACGCTGAACACTTTACCGATCTCTTGCACCGCGTGCTCGCGGCGGCCCCCGATGGACCGCAGGCGATCGTGTGCAGCCCCTACGACACGGAGTTGTTTGGGCATTGGTGGTTTGAAGGTCCCCGCTGGCTGCAGGAAGTCTTCGCCCGCTTGCCGCAGGCCGGTATTGCGCCGCAGGACTGTGTCACTGCGCTCCAAGCCCGCCCCCCACAAGAGACGACGACCCTCCTTGAAGGGTCGTGGGGAGAAGGCGGCGATCACCGGGTCTGGTTAAACCACGAGACAGAGTGGACGTGGGAACGGGTGTACGGGGCCGAGGACGAGTTCTGGACCCTAGCTAAGCAACCCAACATGCGAGCCACCGAGTCCGGCCGGCGCCTTCTCAGCCAACTCGCACGCGAACTGCTCTTGCTGCAGGCGTCGGACTGGCAGTTCTTGATTACGACGTGGGCCGCGCGCGACTACGCCGAGGCCCGCGTCGCCGAGCACTATGCGACGTTTACCCGCCTCGCGCAGATGCTGCATCATGTCGCATCCGGAGGAACGATACCTGCGGGGGATGAGGAATTCCTGGCAGCCCGTGAAGCGCAGAACTTCCTGTTCCCTGACGTGCTGACGCATGTCGTGGAGGCCTCCCGCACCACCGCGGCGTGACGGCCTCGATGACCCGTCCGCGTGTCCTGGCCTTCATCCTCGCCGGCGGCAAAGGCGAACGGCTATACCCGCTTACCCGTGAGCGGGGAAAACCCGCCGTGCCCTTTGGCGGCAAATACCGAATCATCGATTTCGTCTTGTCCAACTTCGTCAACTCAGGCGTCTACGCGCTGTATGTCCTGGTCCAGTACAAAGCCCAGTCACTAATCGAACATCTGCGCAACGCCTGGCGTTTGGGGGGGCTGCCGGACCATTTCGTCATCGTCGTCCCCCCGCAGATGCGGTGGGGCGAGACGTGGTACCAGGGCACGGCCGATGCCGTGTACCAAAACTTGAACCTGCTGCTAGACTTCGCTCCGGACATGGTCGCCATCTTCGGGTCCGACCACATCTACCGCATGGACATCACGCAGATGCTGGCGTTCGCGCAGGAGCGCCGGGCCGACATTACCGTGGCCGCTCTCCCTGTACCGGTGAGCCAAGCTAGCAGTTTTGGGGTCATCGCCACAGAGGCGGACGGTCGGATCGTGCGGTTTGAAGAAAAGCCCGCGTCTCCCACGCCGATGCCGGGGGATCCGACCCGGTGTCTCGCCTCCATGGGCAACTACCTCTTCACGCGTGAGGTGTTGGTGGACGCGTTGATCGAAGATGCCCGACGCAGCACCGACCATGATTTTGGTCGCGCCATTCTGCCTGAACTTGTCCCTCACGCGCGCGTGTACGCCTACAACTTTCTGGACAATGCCCTCCCAGGGATCCAGCCCTATGAGGAAGTCGGCTACTGGCGCGACGTCGGAACGATTGAGGCGTATTGGCAGGCGCACATGGACTTGCTCGGGCGCACGCCCAAGTTCGAACTGGCCAATCGGTCCTGGCCCATCCACACGGCCCCCTACCGCGGCCCCTCCGCACGTATCGTCGATGGGACAATCGTGGATTGCCAGCTCGGCGAAGGGTCCATCATCGACGGCGCCACCGTGCGCCGGTCAATCCTCGGACGGGATGTCCGCCTGTTGCCGGGGGCGGTCGTGGACGAGTCGGTCCTCCTCGACCACACGGTCGTGGGCGCCGGGGCACGGCTGCGACGGGTGATCGCCGACCGCTACAACGTGATCGAGGACGGAACGCGTCTCGGCGTCGACGGGAGCGCCGGAGAAGCGGGGATCACGGTACTGCCAAGGGGACCCACGCGCGCGCGGGAATGAGGACGCCCCCGACCGACGACGCCCCCCTGCGCTGGTCGGGCTGTCGCCCTGGGGCGGCCTGAGATGAGCTCACACTGGGTTTGCGTCCACGGACACTTTTACCAACCCGCCAGAGAAAACCCCTGGCTTGACGCCGTCCCGCCCGCAGAGGCTGCCGCACCCTACCACGACTGGAACGAGCGTGTGACCGCCGAATGCTACGCGCGCAACGCAGCGGCGCGCATCCTCGACGACGCCAAGCGCATCGTGCGCATCATCAGCACCTACGCCAGCATCAGTTTCAATGTCGGTCCGACGTTGCTGCGGTGGCTCGCGCGTCAGAGCCCCGAGGTCTACACGGCGATCCTGGAGGCGGATCGGACCAGCCGGCAGGCGCAGTTCGGACACGGCAACGCCATGGCGCAGGTCTACAACCACGTGATCATGCCCCTGAC
>DASWFZ010000009.1:0-6997 GCA_036393975.1 bacterium
CTGAAGTCCTCGAATCGGATGAACCGACGGCCGTCAGGAACCCGGACCAGAATGGCTTTGCCCTGGGTCTGATGGAATGAGTCAATACCCTGCCACTGGCCGATCGCCAGGATGACCGGCTGCCCCGGTTGACCGACGGCCGTTGACGCCCCGCTAAGCCCCCACCCAAGTGCCAAAAACGCGGCGACCATGAAAACGCGCCACACGCGCCCGGACCCTAGATCTTGCTGATTCATCGAGTCCCCTCCCGTACTGATGCGTGCATCTGTTGAACAGGCAAGAAGGTATCAGGTAATGATGAAGTTTTGGTAAATGCCTCGCAAGTGAGCGGACTCGTGGGGCATTGATCATGGATGCGTAAGCACGCAAGCCCGATCCGGGAGGAATTAACAAGGAAGGAAGGCTCTGGATGGGTAAGGGTGGGGTATACGGTTCGACACGCACAGTTGCGTATGAGTGAGGACGGTCACAAACTCACTATGACCTGTTCCTCCGGAATCATTCCCATTGCCGACGTACTGTCGACTTTGGATGTTTTCTACGACGAAGTTTGGCTCCCTTACCCCTACAGATTCAATCGAGCCGATCGGAGAGTTGCTCCGGGCGAGCCGCGAGGTCAGTGCCAAGCGAGCGGGCGGTGTCTTTCCCGCGCTGCGGGCACACGAGCGCATCCTACGCTGCATCGAGCAGGTGACATCGAGGGAGCACGCCGAGAGGTGCGCGTCCACCTGCTCGCCACTGCACACGGCATCCGACAAGCGCTCGGGCGCCCGCCTCGTCGGACTGGACGGAGAGAGGCCGTCCCACGGCCAGGACAGCGCGGTGCATCGGCCCCATGAACTACAGCTGCCTCCCCATGATCTACTTCAAGGCCATCGTCTTGGACCAGACGTTGAGTCTGGTCGACTGGCTAGAGATCGCCGCAGGCCTTCCGCTTGACGGGACCGAGATTCACTGGCGCATGCTCCCGACCGCCCCCGGCGATCTCGACCGACTGCGGGCCGCCTTGAATGCGCGCCGTCTCCGTGTATCGCAGGTAACATGCGCTCCCGACTTCACCCACCCCGACGCCACGATGCGCACTGCGGAGATCGCACGAACCCGCAACGACATCGAGGTAGCCGCTGCACTGGGCGCGACCTGCGTGCGCATTACCGCCGGCCAGGCCCACCCCCAGACCACCCGGGTGGATGGCATCCGGTGGGTCGTCGACGCAGTTCGTCCGTTACTCGACCATGCCGCCCGCCATCAGGTGTTTCTCGCGTTTGAGAACCACTACAAAGACTACTTTTGGGACCATCCGGACTTCGCGCAGCGGGCAGAGACGTTTCTGGAGATCGTCCATACCCTGGGCCCTCACGGGCTGCGCGTGAATTACGATACGTCTAACCAGGTCATGATCGGGGAGGATCCGTTGGCGGTCCTCGCGGAGATCCAAGATCTCGTCGTTCACGTCCACTGCAGCGACAGGGTGGGCCCGGGCACGTACCTGCATGCTCCCGCCGGTGAGGGCATCGTCGATTTCCCCGCGATCTTCCGCCTGCTCCAGACGAGTGGGTACGACGGATGGCTTTCGGCTGAGTACAACGGCCCCGAGGGTTTGGACGGGCTGACGCGGGCCCTCGGATACATCCGGGCAACATGGGGGCGAGTGGCCTCGCTTCGCCCCGCTCCGGGGACCCGCCGCAGATGAAAGGCGCTGTCTTTCACGGCCCTGGTATCCTCCGGGTCGAAGAGCTGCCAGTCGGCCGTCCCGGACCTGGGGAAGCACTCCTCCGCACTCGCGCCGTCGGCATCTGTGGCTCTGACGTACACGGCTACACGGGACGGTCGGGACGAAGGGTCCCCCCGCTCGTGATGGGACACGAGGCGGTCGGCGAGATCGTGGAGTTTGGACCAGCCCAACAGGCACACGAACAAGGGATCCGCCCTGGTGTGCTGGTGGCCGTCAATCCCCTGTGGTCGTGTGGCAACTGTAGCGCGTGCCGTGCCGGAGCCCCTCACCTATGCCTGCACCGGAAGGGACTAGGGATGATGACTGTGGCCGGGGCCATGGCTGAGTATTTCCTGGCCCCGGTGACTAACCTCGTCCCTCTCCCCAAGGGGATCAGCGCGGCGGTCGGCGCGCTGGCGGAACCGCTTGCGGTGGGACTGCACGCCTGGGCAATGCTAGCGCGTTCGGGACGCCACCCACCGGCTGCCCCCTTCAAGGTAGCCATCATTGGCGCCGGCATGATTGGTGTGACGATACTGGCGGCCATGCCGGCGGATCTCCAAAGGGACGTGGTGGTCTGTGATGTGCGCGCAGACCGGCTGGATCGCGTCAAGACGTTGGTTCCTAGCGCTGCCGTCGAAAATTCCGGGCAGACCGCGTGGGAGGACATCCGGCGTCGTCACGCGCCCGAGGGTTTCGACGCGGTCTTCGAAGCAGTCGGCCTGGGCACCACGGCCGCAGCCTCGATCGAGCTAGCGCGGCCTGGCGGGACGGTCGTCTGGGTCGGGAACGCCGAGCCTGACGTCACCGTGTCCATGCAGCGCGTGGTCACCGCGGAAGTCACTATCGCCGGCTCGTACGCTTACACCCCGGAGGAGTTCCGCCAGTCGGTAGACCGGCTCCCCACGCTGTCCTGGCTGCCAGGCGTTGTCGATGCGGTTCTGCCGCTGCGGGCGGCGCCTGCCGCGTTTGCAGATCTTGCGACGGCCCAGGCCCACGCACTCAAAGTGATCCTCGACCCCGCCCTGGAATCGGCGGACGACAAACGAGGATCAGCGGCACCATGAGCCTGATCGATCAGATCGAGGCGGCGTCCGTCCCGTCAGGCTCTGTGGGGATCTGGTTCCTGGGACAGGCGTCCGTCGTGCTGCGGACAGAGCGATGGACAATATACATCGACCCCTACCTCTCGGACTTCGTTGAACACGTCACGCGGGCACGCGGGCAGCCCGTCGTCCGCCGATATCCCAGCTTGGTGGACCCTGCAGCCGTGCGGAATGCCGATCTGGTCCTCGTGACGCACGATCATGAAGACCACCTTGACCTAGATACGTTGCCCATCGTGGCTGGGGCCTCGCCGCGGGCCCGGTTCGTCCTCCCGGGCCGTTCCGCGCGGATCTTGGCCGAAACCGGGATCGCGCGCGAGCGCATCCTGGTCCCGCCTGCAGACGAGACCATCGCTCCCCTCCCCGGCCTAACGCTCGCGGCAATCCCCGCGGCCCACGAGGAGCTAGAACAGGAACCGGGTCTGGGCCACCGGTTCTTTGGATACGTCCTCGATGCGCAAGGCGTCCGCGTCTACCACTCCGGCGATACGTTGGTCTATCCTGGCCTGCTCGAGCTTCTCCAACGCCACCGTGTCGCGGTGGGCCTGGTGGTCATCAACGGACGGGACTCCGTCCGCCGACAGCGCGGTATCGTCGGCAATATGACCTATCGAGAGGCCGCCGATCTGGCGGATGCCGCCGGATTCGATCTAACGATTCCGCTGCACTACGACCTTTTCGAGAGGAACGGGGAGCGGCCGGGCAAATTCGTCGACGACCTGTATGAGCGCCACCCTCACCGCACCGTCCTGGTGCTGGGACGCGGCGCTGGCGTTGTCTACACCCCACAGAAACCAGCTCGTAAATCCTGAGGAGTTCCTCGAGCGTCAGCGCCATCCGCCGCCACTGGCGGCGTTGCGGACTTCGAGGGCTCTGGTCCACCCACCACGAGACGGAGTCGGGCGGGAGAGCGAGGAGATTTAACCCTTTGTACCGGTCAGGGAGATCCCTTGGGCGAAGTAGCGCTCCAGCGCGATGAAGATCACCAGGGGCGGAAAGGTGGCGATCAGTGCGCTCGCCATGCTGATGCCAAACCGCGTTCCCACATCGACGCCGCCGATCAGCGCGGCCAGACCAGCGGGCAGAGTACGCGTAGAATCGGTATTCGTCACGATAAACGGCCACACAAAGTTGTTCCAGCTCGCCATGAAGGTGAAGATGGAGACCGTGGTCAGGGCTGGCTTGGACAGCGGCAGGATGATGCGCCACAGTATGGTGACGTGGCCCGCGCCGTCGATGACCGCGGCGTCCCGCAACTCCAAAGGGATCGTCTGGAAGAATTGCGTCAGCAGATACAGGCCGAAGGCGTTGGCCACGACCGGCATGACGAGGCTGATGTAGCTGTCGGAAAACCGCAGGCGTGAGAGGCCCAAGAACAGCGGCACCATCGTGGCTTCGACCGGCATGAGCATCGTGGCCAAGATCGCCAGAAAAATGAACCGCTTGCCGGGGAAGTTCAACCGGGCCAGCGGATACGCTGCCAGGGTGTACAAGGGCACGCCGACCGCCGTGGTGAGCAACGCCACGGTGAGACTATTGAAGAACCAGCGACCAATCGGGTAGTCGGTGAACACCCGCGCAAAGTTGCTGAGCGTGGGAGTCTGCGGAAACCACTCGATCGGATACCGAAAGATCTGGCTCTCCGGTTTCAATGCCGTGGACACCATCCACAGCAGGGGGGCAGCCATGACGGCGGTCGTGGCGACGAGGGCGATGTACCCCGCCACCCGTCCGATAGTCAGGCGGGCTCTTAAGCGGGGGTGGGCAATCGCCAGGGTGCGCACCAATGTTCTCCTTTAGATCGCGCGGAAGTACCGCAACTGAAAGATCGTAAAGATGAAGGTAATCAGGAGCAGGATCACCCCGACAGCTGAGGCTTCGCCCATTCGGAAATTAACCCAGCCGGTGGCGTAGAGGTGCTGCACCAGGACGTAGGTCGATCCCAAGGGCCCCCCGTGTGTCATCACCAGGATTTGGCCGAAAGCCCGTAGGGAAGCGATGACTGAAAGAGGGACGACAAAGACGTGCATCAGATGCAAGCCCGGGAGGGTGATGTGCCGGAACGATTGCCAGGGTCCGGCGCCGTCCACACGGGCGGCTTCATACAGTTCAACCGGAATCTCCTGCAACCCGGCCAGATAGATGACCATATTGGTCCCGATCTGCCACCATGCCGTGCTGATCGCCACCCCGGGCATGGCCCACGCGGCGTCCGTCAACCAAGCGACCTGAGGCAGGCCGAGTGAGCCGAGGTAGAAGTTCACCAGACCGAAATTCGCATTGTACATCCAGCGCCAGAGCATGCCCACGACGGTCACCATGATCGCGTACGGTATGAACACCACCGTGCGCGCCACGACCCGCCCCCCCAGGCGCTGGTTGAACAGCACCGCGAGCCCGAGGCCGCCGGCGACGAGCGGAGGGACCGTTAGCAGTGCGAAGTACAGGGTGTTGCGGAAGGCCAGCCAGAACATCGGGTCGCTCAGGATGGTGCGGTAGTTCGCCAACCCAAGCCACCGGGGAAACCCCAGAACGCCCCACTGCGTAAAACTGACGGCAATGCTGGCGAGCGTCGGCAGCAGGAGGAAGAGCAAAAAGACAAACAAGTACGGTGCCAGGAAGAGATAGGCGGCCAGCGTCTCGCCGATCCGCCGTTGCGGGCGCAACACCTCGTGCATGCGGCGGACAAACCCCGGCTCGGATGTCACCTTACCGCCGCTCCGGCTGGCCCCACATCGTCACGGCCAGTCCGTCTCACCGCCTTGTCCGCCTGCGTCTCCGAGCGCGACCGCCTGTCTCCTCCTGGCACCGCCTGTGCTTTCCTATCAGTAGATGCGTCCCGAGCAGCTCGTCAAGGCCGGTTCAGAACGCTTTGGATCCCCTGCTGCATATCCTTCAGCGCCTGCGACGCGCTCTTCTTGTTCAGCATGACCGCCTGGTAGTTCACGACAAGCGGCGTCTGCACGTTCTCAGCGAAGATCTCGGTGCTCTGGACGATCGATGGCGTCAGGTGCGCGTAAGGGATCTCGGCCTGAAACCCGTTCAAGAACGGGAAGAGCTTACTCGACTTGTACTCCGGGCTGAGGCGGACCTTGTCGTTCGCCGGAACCTGACCCGCCTGACTCCACAGTAGCGCGTGGTCTTCCAGCCACTTGACGAATTTAATCGTGGCCAGCTGGCGTTGCGGATCTTTCGTCTGACTCAGGGAGAAGAAGTGGTCACTCGCCCACACCCCGGGCTGGTTGAAGATTGTTGGTTGCGCGGCGGTACGGAAGTTCAGGCCAGCGTCCTGATAGCCGGTGATCCACCAGGGTCCCTGGAACTCCATAGCGACCTTTTGGCTCTTGAAGTCGGCGTCGGGATCGCTCTCGCCAGGCGGAGCCACTTTGTACTTGTACACTAGGTCTGCGGCGAACTGGAGGGCTTCCGCGGTCTTCGGGTTGTCCATCTCCGCCGTCTTGCCGTCCGCGCTGATGAATTTCCCGCCGTTCTGGAAAATCCAGCCCCACCACACACGGAACGTATCGACGTTCGTGCCGGGCATGGCGACACCGTATTGGCTACCATCGGCCTTGGTGAGCTTCCTCGCCCAGGTGAGAAACTGGTCGCGGTTCGTCGGTGGCTTACTAGGATCTAATCCGGCGGCCGTTACCAGGGCCACGTTGTAGTAGAGCGCGATGGGGTGGATGTCCAGAGGCACCCCCCACAGCTGGTTGTTGCGGTACGCTGCGTCACGAGCGACCTTCGGAAACGCGCCCATGTCGATTCCCGCCTGCTTGACGAGGTCATCTAGGGGCACGAGAATCCCCTTCTCCTGGTACTGCGGCATCTCGTTGATGTGGTAGGTGACGACGTCAGGCGGGTTACCGGCCGCGGCTGCGGCAACCCATTTATCAAAGAAGACGTCCCAGGGATAGACACTCGCGGTGACGCGAATCGCACTCTGTTCCTTGTTGAATTGGTCCGCCATCGCGGTGAG
This sequence comes from bacterium, assembly GCA_036393975.1. GTDB lineage: Bacteria > Sysuimicrobiota > Sysuimicrobiia > Sysuimicrobiales > Kaftiobacteriaceae > 13-1-40CM-64-14. The sequence continues at coordinate 6,800 of DASWFZ010000009.1, forward strand.
GAATTTCCCGTCCGGCCCGGTCAGACCGTGCCAATAGGTAATGGCCACCGGACCCGCCGCTTTCGACGGTGATGTGGGAATGCCGAAGACGAGCACGGAAAGACTGAGAATGAGGACCCATAGTGCCAGTGGACGGACCCGCATGAAGAACTTCATAATGACTCCACCCCTTTCGCAAGCAGGTTAACATCCGAGACT
>DASWFZ010000010.1:0-7109 GCA_036393975.1 bacterium
TGTCGCTGGCCCGCACACCTAATTTATCTTCCTTCTTGCCGGCCCGTCGTCCGGGGGCGTCCCGGTCCACAATAAATGCGGAGATCCCCCTGTGACCCGACTGAGGGTTCGTGCGTGCCATGACCACATAGACGCCAGCCACGCTCCCCTGCGTGACAAACACCTTGGACCCGTTCAGCGCCCAGTCTGTTCCTCGGCGGATGGCACGGGTTTGGATCGCAGCGGCATCACTTCCCGCGCCAGGCTCAGTGAGACACCACGCGCCGAGCGCAGACCCAGTGGCCAAGCGAGGAAGATACTGGCGTTTTTGGGTCGGACTGCCGAACTGGAGGATGTGACCGGTGCACAGCGAGTTATGCGAGGCGATTGTCAGACCGATGGACGCATCGCCCCAGGCAATCGCCTCGATCGCCAGCACCGCGGTGAGAAGATCAAGCCCCGCCCCACCCCACTCCTGCGGGACCGTTAGTCCAAACAGCCCTAAGGCAGCGAGTTTGGGGACAATCGCTTGCGGAAACGTCCCGGCTCGATCCCACGCCGAGGCCTGGGGGCGGAGTTCCGCCGCGGCGAACTCGCGCACAGTCTGCTGAATCGAACGCTGAGCATCATCGAGTTCTATCCGCACCTCGGGTCCCTCGCAACCTGCTGGCGCCCACCCATTAGACCCGCTAGATCCGCTCTCACTCGACGACCAGCGGCGCCTGATCGCTGATGATCGTGCGTTGCTCGTTAATGAGCTTCCGCAAGGGTTTGGGCAGACTCGTCACGCGCGTATGGGTCTCTCCATCGTAAAAGCGCAGCTGCAGGCCGCGTTCGCGCAGCCGGCGTTCGATTTCCTCCGGCCCCCACCCGTCCCACAGCGGCTGGCGGGCTCCCGCCACGAATGCCCAAGGATAGTCAAACGACATCACAAAGTCGCAGTAGGATCGCACGTGCGGGAAGACCGCGCGCAGGGTGTGGTGAATCGCCGCATGCAGCCGATCCCCAGAATCGTAGTGCACACCGATGGCCTGCGTCACGAACGTCCCCGCGGGCTCGAGGATGCGAGCGACGGCGGTGTAGAATTCCCGCGTGAAGAGCAGCTTGCTCGGTCCGCCCTCAATGGGATCGGTGATGTCGTTGATGACGATATCGAATCGCTCGCTTGTGTGTTCCACAAACGCACGCGCATCGCCATAGTGGACGTTCACCCTCGGATCATCGAACGCCCCCGCATGCCATGAAGGCAGGTGCTCCCGGCACAGATCCACTAGTTCACGATCGATATCGACCATGGTCACGGATTCGACGCTGCGGTAACGGAGGATCTCGCGCAGTGGGGCCCCCTCTCCGCCCCCACACACAAGCACGCGCCGTGGCTGGGGGTGGGTGATCATCGCCGGGTGCACCAGGAGTTCGTGGTAAATATACTCGTCGACTTCGGCCGACTGGATCTTGCCGTCGACCAGCAGACAGCGGCCGAGGTGGTCAAACTGCTGAATGACGACCTCTTGATACGCGGTCTGGGCCCGGGCGATGACAGCACCGCACCGGTGCGCGTGCACTTCGGAGGCAGTGTACCGGTCATAGAACCAGATCCCTTTGAGGGGAAACTCCGCTACGGCAGCGGTGTCGCGCTCTCCCACATGATCCTCCCCAGAACTTTCGGTGCCGTACTGCAGTTTGTCGCCAGGCGTCAGCCTTTGACGACGCCAATCGGCCGGGTACGGGCGACGCGGCGGCTAATGCCGGCGGCGTGGCAGATGTCGACCACGTTCGCTACATCTTTGTATGCCGCTGAGGCTTCCTCTGCGAGGAGGCCTCTGTCTTGAGCACGGACCAGGATGCCCTGCTTGCGCAAGCCCTCGGCGACGTCCACACCGGCTAGGGCGCGGACGGCCTGCTTGCGGCCCATCACCCTTCCAGCGCCATGACAGGTGGATCCGAACGAAAGGCGCATCGCATCCTCCGTGCCCACCGCAATAAACGAGTAGCGGCCCATATCCCCGGGAATCAGGACTGGCTGGCCGATGGCGCGGTACCGCTCCGGGAGCTCGGGATGGCCGGGAGGAAAGGCGCGCGTCGCGCCTTTCCGATGCACGACGAGCGGCTGCAGCTTCCCGTCCACCTCGTACTCCTCAATCTTCGCAATATTGTGGGAGACGTCGTACACCAGGTCCATCTCGAGGGCTTCTGGGCTCTGCTCAAACACCCGGCTAAAGACCTCGCGGACCCAGTGCGTGATCATCTGCCGGTTCGCCCAGGCGAAGTTCGCGGCGGCGTTCATGGCGCCGACATACCGCTGCCCTTCAGGAGACTGAAACGGCATGGAGGCCAGTTGCCGGTCCACCAGCGTGATGCCGTTCTCGCGGGCAGAGTGCTCGGCGGTCTTCAGATGGTCGGTGCAAACTTGATGGCCCAAGCCGCGCGACCCGACGTGGACGAAAACGACGACGTGGCCCACCGGCCCGAGGCCCATCACTTCGGCGGCATGCGGGTCGTAGATCTCGTCCACCACCTGCACTTCGAGAAAGTGATTGCCCGAGCCCAGCGTGCCCACTTGACCGCGCCCGCGCTTTTTGGCAGCGTCGCTGACGGCCTCCGGATCGGCCGTCGGCAGTGCGCCGCCCGACTCGATGGCCTCCAGGTCCTGCGGCCATCCATAACCCTTCTTCACGGCCCACTTGGCGCCGCTTGTGAGCACGTCGTTGATCTCGCCCATGCCCACCTTGAGGCGTCCGACTGAGCCCACCCCAGAGGGGACGCTAGTGAAGAGCGCGTCGACCAGGACCTGTAACTTTTCTCTGACCTGCGCTTCCTCCAGTGCGGTTCGGACCACGCGGACGCCGCAGCTGATATCGAAACCGACACCCCCAGGACTGATGACACCCCGCTCCAAGTCAAATGCCGCCACTCCCCCGACGGGGAAACCGTACCCCCAGTGAATATCCGGCATGGCGAGTGAGTACTGGACGATCCCCGGCAGCGTGGCGACGTTCGCGACCTGGTCGAGAGCCTGCTCTTCGACAATTTGTGCCAGCATGCGCTCATCCGCAAACACCAGCCCGGGCACGCGCATCCCGAGTTTATACGACGTCGGGATCTCCCAGCGGTAGTCGTCGATCTTCTTGAGGATGTGCGTCCACTGTGTCGACATTCCAGCTCCAGCATAGCAAAAAAGGCTCCCCGTCCTGCGGGGAGCCTCTCGTAACTGGATAATCAGCGATCGGTTCTAGAAGGGCATCGCCTCAACGGACTTGATATCAGGCAGCGCTTCCTTGAGCATCCGTTCGATCCCGACCTGTAGGGTCATCATCGAGTGCATGCACCCAACGCAGGCCCCGGCCAAACGGATTTGGACGACGCCATCGGCGACGTCGATGAGTTCGATGTCCCCGCCGTCCCCCTGAATGTAGGGCCGAATGTTGTCGAGGACCTGCTCCACTCGCGCGCGGAGGTTGGGCTCTTCAGTCTGGACCTGCTGAGTCTGAAGCTGCTCGCTCATCTCACCGCTCCTAGGCCTGTGACGTCTGAGGTGTAGCGGTATCGCACGGCTGCGCGTGACCCGCATCCTCGCGAGTGCGGAAGGAATGCCCACACCCGCACGTAGAGACGGCGTTGGGGTTGCGGATGGTAAATCCCTCCCCAAACGTCGACTTCGCGTAGTCGACGCGTGCCCCCCGCATGTGCTGCAGGCTGCTCGCGTCTACGAGGACTTTGACGCCGCCCTGCTCGAAGATCTGATCGTCGTCCCGCCGCTCGGCATCAAACCCCATGCCGTACGAGAATCCCTCGCAGCCGCCAGGCTGAACGAATAGCCGCAAGAACATATTGGGCTCTTCCTGGTTGGCCAGAAGCTCCTTGAGCTTTGAGGCTGCCTGATCCGTGATTGTAATCACTTGGTCTGGTCCCTCTAGGGTGATTCTATCGCCCGCGCCTCGCCATTGTCAAACGCTGCTACCTACCGGCGCGTGTTTCGCTCTCCAGGACCGGCCTATCCCGCAATCTCGATGCCGGGCTCGCCGGCGATCGCCGCCAGGCGCTCTACATCGAGCACGAGAAATCGTCCGCGTTGCGCGGCGACAACCTTGAGACGGTGCCACGCTGCCAGGACCCGGCTGACAGTATACGGGGTGGCATTAATCAGGCCTGCCAGGTCCTGGCCCGACAGTCCCATCTCGATGAGGATGCCGGACGCCGTCCGGCGCCCTGTGGAGCCGGCCAGCCGATGAACGACTCGGGCGAGGCGCCGCTCGACCGGGGCGCCGGTCAGATCCACGGTGTGGTTCACCAGTGCGGCTGCATCTTTCGCGATGAGACGCACCGCGTCGAGGGACACCTCCGGGTGCGCGCGCATCACACCGAGCACCGTCTGGACATCCCAGACGAGGGCCCGAGAATCATCAATGACCTGAGCCGCGGCGAAGCGCGGCAGGTCAGCGAACGCGGCGGCATGCCCGAACGGATCGGGGGGACTCATGAAGCCGAGGACGACGCTCCGCCCTTCTGGGTCCGTCCACACCCCTTTGAGCCGTCCGGCGGTCAGGACGAACACTTCGCCCGACGGATCCCCCTGGCGGAAGTAGTACCCGCCTTTCGGCACGCGCCTCTCTTCCGCCGACGCCAGGAACGCCCGCAAATCCGTCCGGGTCAGTTCCTGGAACATGCCACTGACACTGACATAGGCTTGGTCGCCTGCGACCACCTTAGGATGGGTGCGCATGACCTGTTGCAGAATGGGCGCCGGGAAGCGATCTCTACGGTACTGACAGGCCACGGTGGGTTCCTCGTGGGCAAGGACCACATCCACGAGCGCCTCGATCTTAACGATGGTCTCGTTCGGCACTCCCATCGTCACCGCCCAGGTCATCTCGACTCCCAGGCGCAATCCGCGAAACCCGCGGGATCGGGCGTCTCGCGCTCGTTCCCGGATCAGGGTGATGATGTGCGCGGGGGTAACCGGCGGCTGAGAGTACTCCCGAGCGTTCAGCAGGACCAAGGCCCCCCGCTCGATCTCCCGGCTGACACTGACGCCTGCTGCGATGAGAGCCTCCCGAAACTCCTTGGCCGACAAATCGTCGACCACGTAGAGGCAGCGCTCACCTCGAGCTAGCCCCTCTGTAATGAAGGGAATGGCAAACGCCAGGAGGTCGGCGTGCTCCTCGTAGATGAGGATGATATGGTCCCCGCTATGCGTCTCTATCGCCGCACCGGATCGATGGGATCAGTCTTGGAGGACGTCACTCTGTCTGGCATCCGCACAACTTCTCGCACCACAGGATCGCTCAACAGGTCTGCGAGTTCTTCCTTGCCCAGCGCTTGGGGGCGATCCCGGTCGGCATCGACCGGGCAGAGGAACCCAAACGGTTCTGACCCGCTGTTCACAAACTGGTGGGGCAGGAGTGAGGGGACATACACGAGGTCAAACGGGGCGACATCAAAGACTTCATGCCCGACGATGACTTTGCCCTGTCCGCACAACACCACTACCGCATGGACGTACCGGTGCTTCTCCAAACTCGAATACCCGCCCTCTCCAATCTCAAAGTAGCGCAGATGGAACGCAGTTGGTTCCCCCGTCTCGCCGACCAGGGTGTAGCGCACGACGTCTCGCCAGGGCGCGCTCGGCGAAGAAGGCGCACGTTTGTACACCTGTGGGGTAACGCCGTCCCAGGTGACGCCATCGAAGTGCCGGTGCCGCCGGCCGTCTTTCGGGGGGGCATCGGGAAGCTCGCAGCTGCTGTCGTCTGGCGGCTCAGTCACGGATGCACCACCACCTTCAAGGCGTCCCTCGCCTCCCGCACCAACCGGTATCCCTCGGCCGCTCCCTCGAGGGGGAAGCGATGCGTGATCAGGGTCTCCACGGGCAGGCCGCGCGCCAACCACTGCAGGGCCTCCTGCGTTTGCGGGGGACCCGTGGAATAGCTGGGGATCACGCTGACCTCACGGAAGTACGCGTCGTGCACCGGGAACGGCCAGACCTCTTCTGGCGGCGTGGGAGTAAACAACATAAGCGATCCGCCCGGGGCCACGCAGCGAAACCCCATCTCGATAGCTTCCACCGTCCCCGGGCCCACCACGACGACATCGGCGCCTGCTCCTTCGGTGTGCGACCGTACCGTTTCAGGTAAGGCGGTTTGCGTCACATCGACGATGATATCGGCCCCGGCGTGCTTCCCCCGCTCCAGCCTAGACCCCACACGGTCAGCCCCAATAATGAGCTCCGAGCGCAGGCGCCGGGCCAACATGATCTGGAGCAATCCCATCACACCCAGCCCGATGACCAGGATGCGGTCTCCCGGACCCACGCCTGCGCGGTGGGCCGCCTTCACCACGCAGGCCAGCGGCTCTACAAAAGTGGCCGCATCGTCGGAAATCTCTCGAGGAAGAAGGAAGGCGTCAGCAGATATGACCTCGCGCGGGACGATCGCGAGTTCCGATAGCCCCCCCGGAATGAGCTTGGTCTTCCTCCAGGTCAGGCAGTGAACGTGATCGCCGCGCTGACAGAATCGGCAGCGCATGCACGGCGCGTGATGGTGGACGAAGATGCGGTCCCCGGGGGAAAACTCTGCGACTGCCTCCCCGGTCTGCACGACTTCGGCCACGATCTCATGACCCGGCACCAGCGGCGCCTTGCGGGCCATATACCATTCCAACACTTCTCCGGTGCACAACCCGCACGCGCGGATGCGAACCAGCAATTCCCCTGACTCTAGAGGCCGAAGAGGAACGTCTTCCATCCGCAGATCGTCGCGTGAGTGGTAGACGATAGCGCGGCTCGTGGTTGCGGGGGGGCTTTTTACGCCCACGCTCTCGCCTCGGGAAGAATCGCGTACTTCACGCCATGGCCGCGGTCCAGCGAGGAGAAGACGTCGACGATGCTACCGAGATCAGTCACGCCGCTGACGAGTGGCCGGACGTGGATCGACCCCTCGACCAGCAAGTGGTGTGCATCCACGATGTCTTTGGGCCGATAGTGGAAGGTGTTGATGATATCGACTTCATCGTAGTGGAGTCGGGCCGAGTCGAACCCAACCTTCGTCCCCGCGGCCAGCCCGGCAAACAGCACGACGCGTCCGCCTGGCGCCGCCCACCGCGGGGCCTCGACCCACATCGCCTCGTTCCCGGTA
>DASWFZ010000011.1:0-9288 GCA_036393975.1 bacterium
GGCTTCGAGGGGCGCTACCGCGAGGTGACACCGCCGCAGCGCCTCGTGCAGACCTTCGAGTGGGACGGCATGCCGGGCTACGTGATGATTGAGACCACCAATTTCGAGGACCTCGGCGACGGTCGAACGCGGGTCGTCACCATGCTGCTGGCCCACACCACCGAAGAGCGAGACGGGATGCTGAAGTCGGGTATGGAAGAGGGCATGAACCAGTCGTACGCCGAACTCGACAAGCTGCTCGCCAAACGAGGTTGACGGGGTGGCGATGCACTAGAACCCGGGGTTTGACAGCACTCCGAGCGCGTTACCTCGCCAGCCATCCGCCATCTACGGCCAGCAGATGGCCGTGGATGTAGTCTGAGGCGGCCGACGCCAAGAACACGGCGGCGCCCGCCAGATCGTCGGGACGTCCCCAGCGTCCTGCGGGAAGACGCGCGAGAATCGCGGGATTGCGTACTGGATCGTCTTGGAGAGCCTGCGTGAGATCCGTCGCTATGTACCCGGGGACGATCGCATTCACATTGACGCCCTGCGGCGCCCACTCGTTCGCGAGCGCCTTCGTTAACTGTCCGATGGCACCCTTGCTCGCGGTGTAGGAACTGATGAGGATTCCGCCTTCAAAACTCATGAGAGAGCCCACGTTGATGATCTTGCCGCGCCGGCGCGGCAGCATGTCGCGCGCGGCGTCCTGACAGAGCCGAAACACCGCGTGCAGGTTGACTTGGATGACCCGATGCCAGTCCTCGGCGGTAACTTCGACCGCCGGCTTCCGGACAATGAGTCCGGCATTGTTGACGAGGATGTCCACTCGTCCCATCGCCTGAAGCGCGCGGGGGATCACGGTCTCCACCTGAGTGGGATCCTCCAAGTCCGCCATCACGGCCACGCAGCGGCGACCCAAGCGCTCGACTTCGGCCACGAGGTCGGATGCTGGCCGCCGGCCGACGGCAACAACATTGGCCCCAGCTCCGGCGAGCGCCATTGCGATCGCCCGGCCAATGCCGCGTCCGGCGCCCGTGACAACGGCAATGCGGTCGGTGAGACAAAACATGTCCGTGGAGGTCATCAAGCGCCCATCACTGACCGCCGTGACGAGTTGGCTGAAGAGCGATCACGAATTCTCATCCTCTCACAGACCTGGACTACGGAGCCGCGGATGAGATTAATCACGCTGCCGAGGTCATCCCCTGCTTCTTCACGAACTCTACCAGTGATCCTGGAGATCCGATGATGAAGGAACTGTCTGCGCCCAGTTTCTCCGATGTGTTGCGGGCCCGTCAGGTAATTCAAGCCCACCTCCCGCGGACACCTCTGCATCGCTATCCGGCATTGGATCATCTACTGGACGCTCGAGTCTATGTGAAGCACGAAAACTATCAGCCGATTGGCGCCTTTAAGATACGCGGGGGCATCTACTTAATGTCGCGCCTGGCAGCGCAGCGGATCCGGGGCGTCATCACCGCATCCACCGGCAACCACGGACAATCCATTGCCTATGCGGCAACTCTTTTCGGCATCCGAGCAATCATCGCGATCCCGGAGCGGGCCAACCCGGTCAAGGTCGAGGCGATGCGGGGCTATGGAGCGGAAATCCGTGTTCATGGTGAGGACTTCGACGACGCACGCTCCTACTGTGAGCGGGTCTCAGAAGAGGAGGAGTTGCGGTACATCTCGTCCGGAGATGAACCGGATCTGATTGCGGGCGTCGCCACGCAAACCCTGGAGATTCTAGACGAGCGGCCCGACGTCGAGGCGATCTTCGTCCCCGTTGGCGGCGGAAGCGGTGCAGCGGGGGCTTGTTTGGTCGCCAAGACCATCGACGCGCGCATCCAAGTCATCGGTGTCCAGTCGGCTGCCGCACCCGCTGCCTACCTGACGTGGAAGAATCGGCGCCCGACCGACGCAGCCATGGGAACGCTCGCCGAAGGCTTGGCTACCCGACGGCCTTTCATGTTGCCCCAGCAGATGATGTGGCAGGGACTGGACGACTTCGTCCTGGTGGAAGATGCGGAGTTGCAAGAAGGGGTACGGCTTTACCTTGAGAAGGCGAAGACTCTGGCCGAACCGGCAGGGGCGGCAGCATTGGCGGGCGCGTTGAAGCTACGCGATCAGTACCATGGGAAAGCTATCGCCCTGGTCCTGAGTGGGGGAAACATCTCATCAGAGCAACTCGGACAAATCCTGGGCGGGTAGTCTCCGTCCGCAGTGCAGTGCAGGAGATGGAGAAGGACCAGAGCCCCTAGTCGATGGTCCTTCCTTCCCGCAGGTTGGTCTAAGAGGCTGGCCGAGCGGAACTTTGCACACACATCGGGCTTCGTAAGCCGCGTCGTCCGCATTGCCGGTTGACCGGTGCGACGACCAAGCCTCCTGGGCGAAACGTCCGACATCGGTCCTACACAAAACTTAACGGGCCGGAGCGTTGTCGCCCCGGCCCGTCTTCATCTCCTGAGTGTGTTGAGGGACTAACCGATAGGTCGGACCCCGGATGCCTGTGGGCCCTTCTGGCCCTGCGTCACCGCGTATTCCACCTTCTGACCCTCATTGAGGGACTTGTAGCCTTCGCCCTCGATGCCACTAAAGTGCACGAACACGTCCTTCGTGCCGTCCTCCGGAGTGATGAACCCATAACCCTTCTCACTGTTGAACCACTTCACGATCCCTGTTGCCATGCTGTAACCCCTTTACCTTAAGAGCTATCACAGATCCTATCCAGACTCTGTAACGCACCCTTATTATGTCACAAATCGTGTGTAGGCACAATGACGAAATGTCCCTGAATCGTGGATTCTCCCTCATGTTTCTAGCTAGTAAACACCTTCAGGAGCGCCTGCTTCCTAAACGAAAACCAGGACGTTAGGAACTCACTCCTACCGTCCTGGTCGCTAAGCGTCGCGTACCGGCCTATCGTTTTTTCGGGTCCCTTACGCCGATACCGGAACCTTCGCTGCAGGAGCAAGCCCGAGCTGCTGCATCATGCCGAGCTGATCCTCGATACCCCAGTGCTCCACGACCTTGCCGTTGGCCAAGCGGGCGATGTGAATTTCCGTCCAGATGACCTGCTTGCCCGTCGGCGTCACGCCCTGGAACTCACCCTTCTGCGTGCCCCGCGCCGAGAGCCGGTGAACGAGCTTGTCGCCTGCCGTGATCTCGTCCTCAATCGTGTAGCGGTAGTCTGGAAAGGCGGACCGGAACTTGGCTAGGCCCTGCTTGAGGCCCTCCCGATCCGGGGTTGTCCCAGGAAAGGGATTTCGGTCAACGTAGCCGGCGGCGAACACTTCGTCGATTGCCGGCAGGTTGCCCGTGTTGAGCGCCTCTACGAGGCGGCGGCCAAGAGCTTTGGTCTCTTCCGGTGACATGCGGTTCTCTTCGAATGACATGTACTTCTCCTCTGAGAATTTTCCTCACTCTCCCTGCGGTGAACGAGAGTGGGCAGCCAACCCGGCGATTCGCTTATCCCGGTGGGCTCCACGTAATTGTCTCCAGGGGGACTGAATCGAGAGGAAGGGAGCGTGCGTACTAGCGATGCGACCGCTGCAGCAATCGTGCGCTACTGACCTAGTGTCGCACGGATCGCCCACGAGCACAATGAGCAAATGCGAATAGGGATGACGTAAGAAAATATTTCTGTTGACAACCGATTATCTGAAGAGAGCTAAAACGCCATCCCAGTTGCGGCCAGGCCGCTCATCGGGTAACTTGCTTTCCTACAACGCCGCATCCTAAAGACAAACCCGAGTGGTCCCAAGTCTGGGGTTTTTGGTCCGACCCAGCGCTAGCATTAATCCTGAATCATGATCTGCATCCGGTGTAACTGGTTGTGGTCTGACGCCGAAGCGGGCGCCCTGAGGATGTGGCGGACCGACGGGGCGAATCGCAGGCCGAGAGCCGTGTTTGACCGGTGCAGCGCAGTCCTCAACGGCACGGATCTCCAGTAAAATAGCTTCCAGCGAACGATGGTCGAATGATCTACTTCACCATGGAGGATCATCTCATGCCTACGCACGCTGTGATCTGGATCGATCACAAGGAAGCTCGCATCTTTCACGTTCAACCGGAAACGGTCGGCCACGTTCAACCGGAGGCAATCGACGAAACAACGATCCTATCTCCGCAACACCTTATCCATAGACATCCCAAGGGGCGGGGAGAGGCAAAAGAGCACCCCGATGACGCCAAGAGGTTCTTCCACGAGGTCGCGCGATTGCTCGACGGTACGGATGCCGTTCTCATCGTTGGTCCGTCGTCAGCGAAGCTCGAATTCCTCAGGTACGTGCAAGACTACGACAAGAAGCTCGAAGCAAGAGTTGTTGGAATTGAGACCGTGGATCATCCGACCGACAGAGAAATCGTTTCATATGCCAAGAAGTACTTCATACGGAGCGATCGGATGTGACCTGCGCTACCAGGTACCGACGAGACGGCTGAGGAGAAGCCCCTCTGGGACAGCCTAAAAATCCGTTGCGGGGCAGGCTCGAGCGCGCGCTCCATCGCCTCGTCGTCCTTGCTCTGGACGGGCATCCATCGCCGGCCGAGCCTATCCACGTCAGCGCAACGGAAGGTGTCCGCGCCAGGGTAGGCGGGATTTTCGTCCCAACCCTGCGTGAAGAATCAGTCGGCGCGATCGTCCCGGGCGGAACCGAGATGGGCAAAATGCTCGACCTGCACACCCTGGCCGAGCCACAGGTCTTCACCGCCCCCTACGACCAGGATCCGATCATCAACAAGATGACGCCCACCGTGCAGCGAAGCAACCACATGGAGAGATTGAGGAGCTTAGCATTTGTTGCTGTAGGAGTTCCACAGGCGGTTCTCTTTCACGAGTGATATCAAACGGCGTCTCAGCTAGCCAACGGATGACTACGCGTGCGCCGATCCGCGTGGGCACGCAGCGGCACGCTCCAGGAGCAGCGTACGCTCGCGTGCGTTGTGCGTGAGTGAAGCCGCGCGCTCGAACTCCGCGCGAGCCTCGCCGGAGCGGCCCAGCTTGACGAGGAGATCTCCGCGCACGCTCGGCAAGAGGTGGTAGCCCTCAAGTGACGGCTCCGAGGCCAGCGCGTCAACGAGTTCGAGGCCCGCAGCCGGCCCGAACGCCATGGCGACCGCCACCGCACGATTTAGCTCCACGACGGGCGACGGCGCGAGCTGGGCGAGCGCATCGTAGAGGGCCACGATCCGCGCCCAATCCGTCTCCGCCGGGGTACGCGCCCGCGCGTGATAGGCTGCGATCGCAGCCTGGAGCGTGTACAGGCCAAGGGCGCCGCCTAGCTTCTCGGCGCGCGCCAGCGCCGCGAGCCCACGACGAATGAGGAGGTGATCCCAACGGGTGCGGTCCTGGTCGAACAACAGGATTGGCTCTCCCGCGGGGCCGACGCGCGCTCTCAAGCGCGACGCCTGGATTTCCATGAGCGCCACCAGGCCATGGACCTCCGGCTCCTGCGGAGCAAGCCCGGCCAGGATACGGCCGAGACGAAGCGCCTCCTCGCAGAGCGCAGGCCGGATCCAGGTGTCGCCGGCAGTCGCCGAGTAGCCTTCGTTGAAGATCAGATAGACGACCTCAAGCACCGACGACAGCCGGGCACCGAGCTCGGCTCCACGAGGAACCTCGAAGGGGACGCGTGTCTCGGCAAGCGTCCGCTTGGCCCGGACGATTCGCTGGGCGACCGTCTGCTTCGGGACGAGAAAAGCGTGCGCGATCTCCTCGGTCGTCAGGCCTCCGAGCAGGCGGAGCGTGAGGGCCACGCGCGCCTCGGTCGAGAGCACCGGATGGCAGCAGATGAAGATGAGGCCCAGGAGATCGTCGCCCACGGGATCGTCGAGCGCGGCGTCGAGGTCCGGCGCCGCGCCCTCCAGCCGGGCCGCGAGATCGCGGCCGAACTCCTCATACTTACGCTCCAGTCGCTTGTTACGCCGCAGGAGATCGATCGCCCGGTGCTTGGCGGCAGTCATGAGCCAGGCGCCCGGGTTATCCGGGGCGCCTGACTCGGGCCACTGTTCGAGCGCAGCGACGAGCGCGTCCTGCGCGAGATCCTCGGCTAGACCTACGTCCCGCACGATCCGCACGAGTCCGGCGATGAGCCTGGGCGATTCGATCCGCCAGACTGCGTCGATTGCCCGATGGGTATCGGAAGTCGTCAGGACCTCTTCTTGAGCTTCTGGGATTGCGCCCGCAGGCGCGCCTCCTGCTCCCTGAGTTCGGGCGTGAACGCGGGGCCGAAGTCCTCCGGCTCGAACACCCGGCGAATCTCGACCTCGCCGTCCTGGAAGGGGCTGCGCTTGACCCATTCGATCGCCTCGTCCATAGACTTCACTTGCCACAGCCAATAGCCGGCGATTAGTTCCTTGGCCTCGGTGAAAGGCCCGTCGATCACGGTGCGCTGCCTCCCCGAGAACCTGACACGTGCGCCCTTCGAGCTCGGGTGGAGCCCCTCGCCTTCGAGCATCACGCCGGCCTTCACCAGCTCTTCGTTGAACTTTCCCATCTCGGTGAGGATCTTCTGGTCAGGCAGAAGGCCCGCCTCTGAATCCTTGTTCGCTTTGACCAGCACCATTACTCGCATCGTCGTGCCTCCTTGTGGGTTCGGGCTTTGGCGCCGGGGCTCCGGGTCTTGATCGCCTGGACCCCGGCTCTATTCGTACGTCGAACAAGGGGCGGCGAAATCGACATATCGAACAGACTTTCTTGGCGTGGAGTGAATATAGTTTAGCCCACGACGGGTATCTCGTACGAAGCATTTTTGACGCTACGGCTGATAGCGAAGGATGACGCAACCCGACTCCAACGGCCTTACCTCCATGAGCTTCATTCTCAACCGACATAACCCTAAGCGATGCGGGCAATGGCAACTTTCATCACTCTCACCTGCCGCTCGGGCTACAGCCCATATTCGCCATCGTATCGGAACCGGGCCCTCGATGGCCAAGGGTCTCACGGCCTCACGGGCGGGCCAGGTGGCGATGGCATTTAGGGCGTCGATTATTCACCGGACGGATCCAATGGGCTGCAGTTTGGCTGTACAGACTACCTTGGAAGGGAACCCTCTCAAGGGAGATGGTGCGGGCCTCGTCAAATGCGGAATTTCCTGGTGGAGACGAGGGGATTTGAACCCCTGACCCCCTGCGTGCAAAGCAGGTGCTCTCCCGCTGAGCTACGTCCCCACGCCTTCACATTATACGCGACGGCTGCTGCGATTCCGGAAACCACTCCATTCCATAAGGGGAGCCGTTGAAAGTCTTGCGTCAGCCGTCGGAAAGTCGTTGGCTGAAAGCAATCTCAGTGACCCTGGGGACCTTAGTAAGGGGTGGAACCCGCTTGGCCCGATCGCGTCGCAAAGGATAGTTGCCATTCTTCGCTTGTACGCCCGTCGATCGCAAGCTTCCACACAAGGCGACTATCGGGTTTGAACGACAGCGGCCCGATATTGAGGGCCAGCACGACATCAAGAGGAGTCCCCGGCTTGACCCCGGGGGGCCGCCCCACCTCGAAGTCGGCCTCGATGCGAATTGGCTGCATCCCCATCGGCGTAGGCGCGGGAACCGGCTGGCCATCTTCATCGACAAGATCAAGTGTCAATTTGTGGCGCGTGTTCGCCTCGTCCCAAGGCACTTCGATCTTAAGCGCGATGGCAGATGGTGATGGGGCAGGACCAGTGACGGACCATCCGCCGCCCAGGATGTAGAGCTTCCCATTTACCGCCTGCGCGGCATCGGCTAAAAGCATAGTGACCTTCATGTCATTCTGGCAGGTTGGCTGCGGGCGAAACTAACCCCTCTAATGCCTCGACGCACGGGCAACAAGGTATGGCCAACGGCGCGGTCAACTAGTGAAAGCGATGGTCCTCGCCATGCGCTTCCCGCGTGCCTTTCTCACCCTGTTGCTTGTCACCTTTCTAGGTTACCTGAGCTTCCAACTCCTCACGGCCAGCCTCCCCCTGTACGCTGTCACGCTGGGAGCGGATGATGCTGCCGTCGGTCTGCTGGCGGGCGTCATTGCACTGATTTCGCTGTTGTCCCGACCGTGGGTGGGGTGGTGGCTGGATCGTGGCGGCGCGCGGTGGGGGATGGCTGTTGGGGGCGGGTTCTATGCTCTGTCAGGATTGGGGATCCTCGCGTCGCACTCGGTTGTCGCACTGGCAAGTTTTCGGACCTTCACAGGGCTCGCCATCGCACTCTCGTCCACGACATCTCTTGTCCTCACCGTCGCCTTGGCACCGGAACACAGGCGGGGCGAAGCCCTCAGCCTCCTGAGTCTGGCCAACAGCATCGGGCAGGGGGTGGGTCCAGTCGCTGGGATTGCAGTCGCCGAGCGCGCAGGATACCCCGGACTCTTTGCCACGTGCGCTTTGTTGGGCGCCGTTGCCGGCGGCCTCGCGCTGAATCTGCGGATTGGGAACGCGGTCCATGCCGCCCGCCCACGTGACCATCGCGTGATCCATTTCGGGGTGTTGGTGCCGGGACTGATCCTGGCCGCACTGTCCTTGAGCTTCGGAGTGACATTCGGGCTTCTGGCGGTCCACGCGAGCCGACGGGGTCTCGTCAATCCGGGGCTGGTCTTCGTCACCGTGGCCGGAGGACAAATCCTGGCGCAGACGCTGCTGCGCCACGTGTCCGACCGGTTCGGCCGCCGCGCGACCATCGCACCGGGACTGGTACTGGTCGCCGCAGGGATGGGGATTATGGCTGGGGCGGCTGGGCTCTGGTTGGTCTTAGGCGGATTGCTCTTCGGCATCGGCCTGGGAACGGCCGTGCCCACGATCTATGCCCTGGCGTCGGATCTCGTCCCGTCCGACGAACGCGGTCGCGCGATGGGGACGCTCGGCGTCTTTCTCGAAATCGGAATCGGCACGGGCGCGATCGGCGGCGGAGCCATCGGGCGGCTCTTCGGACTGGAAACGGTGTTCGCCCTCGCCGGATGCGTTGCGCTCGCAGCCGCTGTCATACAATGGTGGGCCCTGCCCCTACCCTCGCGTCCCACACAGCCTGATCGGCCGCCGCCTGGAGATCAAGAACGCGCCATGCGGGGCTAGAAACCGCGGGCGATCACCCGAACACCGGGATCTGATCCCGACGCGCTATCGTCCGGCTGTCGTGCGTTTGCGGTCTGCCAAGCCGGTCCGGATCTTCTCGTAAGCCGCCCCCGCCGCGCCAGCTAGCAAGCGGGTATCGGAGCCGACGGCCACAAACCGGAACCCCTGGTCGATGCGGTCCAGCGTTTCATCCGCGCCCCCGGTCATGATCCCGGGGATCTTCCCGTGGGTGCGTGTCGCCTGCAGGATTTTCGTCACGGCGCTG
>DASWFZ010000012.1:0-6795 GCA_036393975.1 bacterium
CGCAATCAGGAGGGCACGGCGACAGCGCCCTCATTGCGCCTTGTTTGTACGCACCGTCTAAATTAGTTGGGGCCCCACGCTTCTACTTTGTCCCCGGCCCACCCCTGAGCTCGTTCATACGGATTCGCGCGTTTTGGCTGCGATGTACTGTGATGTCTGTACTGTGATGTGAAGTAGGGAGTAATCGTTTTCGGAGGTTCAATCGGCGGAGCGCTCAGGTTCATGGATCAGCTGCGGCCAAGCGAAACGATGGAGACGCAACGCCTGATACTGCGGCGTCCACGGCCGGAGGATGCACCGCTGATCTTTGAGCGATATCATCAGGACACTGAGGCCTCCCGTTACCTGCGATGGCGTCCGGCTTCCGCAATCGACCAGACAAATGCGTTTCTCCAACGGTGCCAGGCTACGTGGGAATCCGGCGAAACTTTCCCTCTGGTGATCACGTTGAAGGGCGACAACCGGCCGATTGGAATGATCGAACTCCGGCCCAAGGGGCATAGCGTTGAGATTGCCTACGTACTCGCCCGAGCCTATTGGAATCGCGGCTACGTGACGGAAGCGGTTTGTACAGTTGTCGATTGGGTATTAAACCAGCCCAGCGTCTACAGAGTGTGGGCGGTATGCGATGTGGAAAACGCCGCTTCGGCTCGGGTGCTCGAGAAAGCTGGATTTCAGCGCGAAGGGATCCTGCGGCGGTGGTCCGTTCATCCCAATGTGAGTTCAGAGCCCAGGGACTGTTTCTGCTATGCGATCATCAAGTAGTAGACCCCCAGCGATTCAGATCACTTCGACGTCGGATGTCTTGTACATCCGTTCCAGTTTCGTCGGTTTGTCCAATTGCACTGTCAATACTCCATAATCGTCAAGAACCCGCACGACGGACGCCTCGGGGTGCCCCTGCTCCCCAAGAACTCGCACTCGGACTCCGGGCGCCAACGGGTGGCCCTGTCGGTCGGTGGATTTCTCACGAACGGCAATCATGATGGAAGCTCCTGTCTGCTTGAGTTGACTACTCTGAGGGTGGCTTGAACCGCTCAATTGGGTTCCGGCAGTCCCGGCAATAATGGATCGACCGGCACAATGTAGTGCCAAACAGACTCTCCAACACGGTGTTAGTTGACCCACAGAACGGGCACGTAACGGGCGTTCCGGCGTGGCGGAGCGGGACGCTGATCCCATGGTGGATCAAGCGCTGCCGGCCCCGTTCGGTCATTCGCGCCATCGTCCAAGGCTCTGCAAACGACAGCGCGACCTCAACCGTGTGTACTCCCGCAAGTTTGAGCAGAGTTTTCTTGATATCTTGACGCATCACGTCGATCGCAGGGCAGGCGCTGAACGTAGGGATCATCGTTACGTGGACCCGGCCGCTGTCTACGGTGACAGCATCAATCAGACCGAGATCAATGACCGTCACCGGCAGCTCCGGATCCTGGATGGTTCCGAGAGCCTCCCAGATCTGGTCGTTCAGCGTCTGACTCGTTGGCATAGTCTCACCCGCACCGTTACTGGTGCTTGCCAGTATCTGTCTTACCACTTTGCCCTGGGATCTGACCGCCACACAGAGGTCATCTCTTCTACCAGGATTTGCAGGTCTTCACTGTGACGACCAGTCCGCCCCCCTCCTCCGTCCTGCGGCGCTAAGCTCCCTGCCTGTAATCCTACGTCGGTGGCAACATCCCGCACCGCCTGCTGCCACCGTCCCAACTGCTCGGAGGCCGATCCCGAGACTACACCAGCCTCTAGTAGGGTCTGTTGCCCGGCCACCGGCTCAAACAGGCCTGTCGCCTCCGGCCATGCCCAGTTGAGCGCCTCTTGCACCCTCGTGTGGCTGACCTCCGATCCTCCTGCCAGCCGCCGCAGCCATTGCTCTCCGTAACTCACATGGTACTTCTCTTCTCGTCGCACAGCCGCGGCCAACTCTGCCAGCGGCCGGTGAGATCCGGAGGCGAGGGCCTCTAGACGCACCTGGTCCGCGAGGTCGTAAAGGAGCAGCCGCACGATGGTGTAGCCCCAGTCGCCATTGGGTCGTTCGACCAGAATGGCGTTGCGGAACGCCGCGGGCTGCCGGCCAAACGCCAATTCATCGGGGCTTTGGCTGAGGAGGGTGCCGGCGTGGTCGTAAAAGAGGCGGGCGTGGCCGAGTTCATCTTGGGCGATCGAGGATAGCGCAATGTCAGACTCGATGTCGGGGGCAAACCCAGTCCACTCGGAATGACGATGGCCGATGAGGAGCTCGTCATCAGCGAGAGCGACCAGGTAGGCGGCGAGCGCGTCACGCACGTCGCGACGCGCTAAGTCTACCGGCTCCGTGATCCCGCTCATCGGTCCTTTCGGCGGGGGCCTGCCGGACGCTGCTGCTCACGGTAGGAGCCCCCGAACCTGTAGCTCTTGTCAGTCACGTGGGTGAACAGATCGGCGTCATCGTACGATGTGGCGGTGATTGCATTGTAGGGGACGACCCACAGGCTCACACACGGCTCACGGCGCGTGAACTGCTCTTTCGCCAGCATCAGCGCCATCTCGGCATCGGGGGCATGCACGTCCCCGACGTGGACGTGTGACTCGCTCTTCGTATCTTGGCGAAAAACGGCAAAGAGACGTTCGGCGTCGGCGTCCGGCTTGCCCAGCAATGCGACGAGTCGGGGCATCTCCCCTCCCCTACCTAATCACGCCGGCAGCTGAGTCCGCTCGACCATGAGGATCGAGTAGTCAAGATTTTCTGCCGGGACCCCGAGCATGCGCAGCATCGCCATGGCCTGAGCCCGATGGTGGATTTCATGGAACAGCAGTTGGCCGGCGATCCCACCGGTGATTGTCCGGACGCGTACCTTCGGGTTCGGTAAATACTCTACCGGCTTTGACCAGTCGGTGATCCGGCGGAGTGTGCGTCGAGTATCCTCTACCAGCTCCCGCCATGCGGCTTCTAGGGGCGCAAAGTCCGTTTTGTAGTACTGCCAGAAGGGGTGGTCTTCTTGCGACTTCAGGCCCGTGGGTTCCTCGCGCATGCGTCGAATGTACGACCACTCCGACATCGGAATTTCGACGAGCGTTGCGCGGAGCGACTTCCGCCCAAACGGAAATTCCTTCGTGTATTGCTCAAGTGTCAGCGGTCGGACCCAGTCCCACAGCTTCGCGCGTGATTTCACCAAGTATTCGTAGAAGTATGCCGGGGTGAACCCGGCTGTGTCGATCGTCATGCGGCTAACCCCCAGGAGTCCATGGCTTCGCGCACCCATTGGTGCTTGCGCCAGTATTCGTTGCGCAGCTTTAATCGCGCAGCGCTCTTCGGGCCTTCCCCCCGAATCACCCGCCGGAATTCTTCCCAGTCGGGCTCGCTATAATCGTAACGCTGCTCGGCTTCATTCCATCGCAACTGGGCGTCGGGGACCTGAAGACCATAGTCAGTGATCAGCGGGACAAACTGGCGCAGGAACTGCTGGCGGAGTTCATCGTTGGTTTTGACCTTGATCCGCCAGCGCATCATCGTCTCCAGGTGCGGCGAGGCTTGATCGCGCGGGCCAAAGAAGTGCATAATCGGTTGCCACCAGCGGTCGATCGCATTCTGCAGCATGGCGCGCTGGCGCGGGGTCCCCTCGGCCAGGGCGCGATGGGCATCGATCCCCAACCGGATGTGGAAATCTTCTTCATAGCACACGCGTTTTAGCACCCGCGCGTAGGGTGCGTAGCTGCAGGCACGCAACGAGCCTTGAGTCTGCATCGCCGCGCCATCTACAAACACCTGAATCACCGCCACATCCGCCCAGGTGTCCGCCGGATAGTGGAATACGTTATGGAACTTGCTGCGCCCGGCGAGGAGATCTTCGATCATTTGGCGGCGGGGCTTGCCGAGGTCTTCGGCCACCCGGTAGAGGAGCTGGGCGTGCCCGACTTCATCCTGTACTTTTGCAACTAAGGCGATCTTTCGTGCCAGGGTGGGTGCGCGCGGGATCCACTCGCGTTCGGGCAACGCCCCCATCAACTCCGAGTTGGCGTGCATCTGGATAAGCCGGAGGCACTCGGCCCGATACAGCTGGGGCATCCACTCCCCTGCCTCGATGCGGTCTCCGGCGGCAAGGTGGGCTTCAAATGTAGCGAGGTGGTTGGGATCGTCGGGAGGCAGGGCGTGCGGGTCGGTCATGCCATCTTGATTGTATCGTCGCTGTTTACGTAGCGTCAAGGACGCCCACTGAGGCGGGATTGGCAGGGAAGCCGCGGCGATTACGCGGAAGTCCAACGAATGAGGTGATTAGCATGGAGTTCTCCCCGGGAGTGATCGCGCTACGGCTGCTGGGTGTGGCCGGCCTCGTGGCGGTCAACGCCCTCTTCGTCGCCGCGGAGTTTGCGATCGTCACGACGCGCCGAACCCGCATTGCGCAACTTGTTCGTCAGGGCCACCGCCGCGCGGGATTGGTGCAGCGTGTCATCGATCACCCGGAGCCCTATGTGGCGGCCACGCAGCTGGGTATTACGATGGCCAGCCTGGCACTCGGATGGATTGGCACGCCGACACTGACCGCGGTCATCGAGCCTCTGGTCTCAGATCTCCCCACCGGCTGGCGATCGGTGGCCCTCCACACCCTGTCGGCTACCCTCGCCTACGTGCTCATTACTCTTTTGCACATCACCTTCGGAGAGCTCGCGCCTAAGAGCATGGCCCTGTGGAATGCGGAATCCACCGCTATGTTGGTCTTGCCACCTACTGTGGCACTCTCGCGCCTCTTCCGGCCTGTCATCTGGACGTTAAACACAGTGGCCAACGGGTCCCTGCGTTTGTTCGGCCTCCGCGCCCCGGCGGGGCGGCACGTGGCGTACCAGAGGGAGGAACTCGTCATGCTCGTGGGTGAGTCCCGCCGCGCTGGCGTGTTGGAGGGTGAGGAGGCGTCCCTGGTGCGGCGTGTCTTCCGCCTCACCGACCGCACCGCAGGCGAGGTTATGACCCCGCGGACGGCGATCGCCGCCGTGCGAAAAACCCAGACGGTGCGGGATGCGGTCGACCTCGTCCGACAACGCGGGTTTACCCTCCTCCCGATGATCGGCGACGACCTCGATCAAATCATCGGGGCAGTCCACGCGAAGGATCTGTTGATAGCACTCGCCGACGGTCGCGCCGATCATCCTGTCGCGGACCTGGCGCGGTCGATTCTCTACGTGCCAGAAACCAAACCAGTCGTGGATCTGCTCGAAGAGATGCGGCACGGCCGCTCGCAACTCGCCGTCGTCTTGGAGGAATACGGCAGCACGGCCGGGATCGTGACGATTGAAGACCTTCTCGAGGAGATTGTCGGGGAAATTCCGGGGGAGTATCAGTCTCGGCCGCCCCTCGTGCACCTGAAGGAGCCCGACCGCATTGTGGTGGACGCCGCGATCGACTTGACCACTCTCAACGACCTGTTCGGGTTGGCGCTGTCTAGCGACCAAGCCAACACGCTGGGTGGATTCATCTTTTACCACCTAGGGACGATTCCCGAACCAGGAACGAAGTTCTCGCTGGGAGGGCTGGAGTTTACAGTGGAAACCGTCGTGGGTCGGCGCATCGGCCGCGTCGACATCCGGCGGAAGCCGGCGGCATCCTAAATCCGCGCAATCGAACGACGCGCGGCACGTGCGGGGAGTTCAGGGGGTTAGGCGGACGCCTCGGGCGTGTGTGCCAGGACGCGATTCATCGCCTTCATCGTCGCCTTAACGACTGCTTCGTGGGGATCCGCCGTATAGAGTGCAGAGCCGACAACGAGGCGCTCCTCGCTGTGAGGGGCGCCGGTGACGAACAAGATGTGCACGGCTTCTCCCCGGGCCAGGGGCGTGCGGGCGATTTCCTCGACGACGACCTGCCAGTGCGGGGGCAACCACTGCCGCACCGCGGTCACCGTGGCGTCCACTAACAACCGCAAACCGCCACTGCCCAACACAGAGCCTTCGGCACGGCCCGTGACCCGGCGGCCTTCGTATTCCAATTCGACGATCGCAGTACCCTGACCGTCTTCCACGCCGAGATCGATGCGCCGGATGACGATCCGACGATCTGCCTCGACGGTGGGCTGGGTGACCGCTTTTACCTGCGAGCTGTGTAGAACGCGCGCGCTCGTCTTCTTGGCCAGGGTCGACGCCCGGCTTGCCATCGTCAGCAGGTCATCGACCGTCGCGTCGTAGTGGATGTCCTGTCGCTCCGTGGCACGCTTGCCGCCCGCTACCCCGAAGGAGGCGTTGATCGACCCGGGGGGTGCGCCGGCGACATCGAGCGCGAGGATGGCCTTGCGCAAGTCGTGGGCCAGCTCCAGGCTATTCTCGATACTCCGTGTGGTCACGATCGCGAACTCATCGCCAGCGTACCGGCAGATGACATCGGTATCGACATTCGTCGTCTCCCGCAGGAGGGCGCCGACGGCCTGGATGACCCGATCACCGACGACATGGCCGTAGAGCTTGTTGGCGAGGCCGAAGTCATCCAGGTCCATGAAGACCACCGAGATCTCTCGACCCGCTTTTAGGAGATCGGCCGCGTGCTGGCGCAACGTCCCCGACCAGGGCAGATCGGTGAGCGGGTCGGTAAGTCGGCCCAGCTCTTTGAGGAGATCCCCCCGCGTCACAATGCCCACCAGCGCGCCGTCTTGCACGATGGGCAGCCGCCCGACGTGATGCTGATCCATCAGCGCTGAGGCATCGGTGATCCGCGCGGTGGGTGGGGCGGTCACGATATCAACGGTCATCACTTCACGAATGGGACGGTACGGAGGCTGGCCGACGAGATCTTCTAGCGTGACCAGACCCACGACGCGGTCCCCGTCGACGATTGGT
>DASWFZ010000013.1:0-3626 GCA_036393975.1 bacterium
ACAATGACAGTCATGCTCTACCATACTACTCTCGACCTGCGGTAAACTGCATTCGGCAACTATGGGGTCTGCACTCGAACAACTTACTGCGACCATCATCGCCTGCCGCAAGTGTCCGCGCTTAGTCCGGTATCGCGAGCAGGTCGCGCGTGATAAGAAACGCGAGTTCTCTGAGTGGGACTACTGGGGGCGACCCCTCCCCGGCGTGGGGGATCCGCACGCCGAGCTGCTCATCCTTGGATTGGCTCCTGCTGCGCACGGGGGCAATCGCACGGGCCGAATGTTCACCGGCGACAGTTCGGGACGCTGGCTAATGCGTGCGCTGTACCGCGCGGGGTTCGCCTCGCAGCCGACCTCAGAACGCCGGGACGACGGCCTGATATTGCGAAATGCGTACATCACTGCGGCCGTGCGCTGTGCGCCGCCGGATAACCGACCCACGCGGCGGGAACTCGCCACCTGCTCAGGGTATCTGCGCCAGGAGTTGACTCTGCTCCGTCGCGTGCGCGTCGTCGTTGCGCTGGGACAGATTGCGTTTGCCGCATTTCTGCGACTCGCGCAGGAGTCCGGCGCTGCCCTGCCTCGTCCTCGACCCAAGTTCCGTCACGGTGCCGCTTATCGCCTGGGCACCTCACCTGTCCCCCTGGTCATCGTTGCCTCCTACCATCCCAGCCGGCAGAACACCCAGACCGGCCGCCTGACTAAAGGCATGCTTGATCGTATCTTCCAGCTGGCCCGCCAACATTTGGAACAGGATCGATTACGTGCTTAGTACCTCTCGCCGGGTCCTGGTGGTGCTGGGCCTGATCAGTATCGCCCGCCTGGCCGTTGCCGCATTCTACCCGCCACTGGATGATGAGGCCTACTACTGGACATGGGCGCAACACCTGGCATGGGGGTATCCTGACCACCCTCCGATGATCGCCTACGTCGTGCGAGCGACGACAGCGCTCGTCGGGGATACCTCGTTGGGAATCCGTTTGGGACCGACGGTGTTGGCGCTGGGGACATCAGTGCTGCTGGGGGATCTCGTCCGGAGGATGTTTAACCCGGCCGCTGGCGCCGCGGCGGCGATCTGGTCTCAGCTTCTGCCCGTCCTGTCTCTGAGCGCGGTCTTTGCAGCTCCTGACGCGCCATTGGGGTTCTTTTGGATCTTGACCCTATGGTGTTTCTGGCAGGCACTGACCTCAGGCCACATGCTGGCGTGGCTGGGCACCGGGCTGGCACTGGGCCTTGCCTTGATGAGCAAACTCCCCGCCGCGTTTCTTGCCTTCGCGCTGCCCGCGCTCTTGCTCACCTCACCTGTTCACCGGCGATGGCTGCGGCGGCCGGAGCCGTACCTCGCCGCGATAGCGGCCTTCGTTGTCGTTTTGCCTCTCATCGTGTGGAACACCCAACACCATTGGATCCTGTTCAGCAAGAGCAGCGATCCCGCTCCGTGGACGGTGCTGGGATCTTGGGGGCTCAATGCGCTCTCCTACACGGTCGCACAACTGGGCTACTATGGACCGGTCGCGCTCGTCTTGCTTCTCCTCGCCCTCGCCGCAGCAGTGGGGCGAGAACGCCGGGGGGATGCGCGATTTGCCTTAGCGGCCTGGGCCGGGATTCCCATCATTGCGCTGACCTGGATCGGAAGCCTCCAAGGCATTTCCAAACCCCACTGGGCGGGGCCAGGGTATCTGGTCGCCCTGATCCCCGCAGCGGCATTGTGGACTGAGCTGCGCGCCCGCCGAATCTGGCGCGTGGTGGTCAGCGCAGCGCTGGCTCTCAACATCCTCATCATTGTTGCCCTTCACGCGTTCCCTCTCCGGCCTACTCCTTCCCTTGCGGGAGAACTGTGGGGATGGGATCAGGTCGCCGCGCGGCTAGAGGCTGATGTCCGCGCGACGCCCTCCAGCCGAGGCGTCTTCTTATTCACCCCGAGCTACCAAGGTGCCGCCCAGATCGAATATCACACGCGAGGACGGGTGCTGGTAACACCACTGACCTACCGGGACGCCATCGGCATACGCCGCGCTCCCGAAACTTTCGCCGGCTGGAACGCGATCTTCGCGACCGACGCGGTGACTATGCCCATCGCTATGGATCGTGTGTGTGGGAAGGTCCAGCCCTTGCCCGCTCTCGAGGTCACCTATACCGGACAAGTCGTCCGGCGATTTTCGGTCTACCGGTGTTACGACTTTCGCCCGCTGCCGCCACTTGGAACCGACGCCAACTAACTCCGCGGGCCCGAGGGTGCCGAAGAGTTACTCTGCCCATTCATCACGATGCCTGCAAGCCAGTAACAAAGTTTCCTTGCGCAGCGTCACCGTCGAGAGCGCAATGGCAAGACCCTCGGCCCGCTCGGCGACCCACGTGCACTGGGCTCCAGGGTGCACACGGCGCGGGGCGCTGTGCCCATAGGGCGCGTCCAGCACGGCGGTCTCCGGATGCAGGACGGCTTGTTCAAAGATCTGCAGCGCCGCAGGGGTGAGACGGGCAGCCTCCCGGGCCGCGGCGTGGCCCTGTTGAATCTCCTCAATCGGCATCTGCGCATCACACGTGCGCAACCAGGATGTCTCTTCATCCCAGCGTGCCGTGAGGGCGTTGAGGGCGTTGAGCAGCTCACGCATGCGCGCGGTCGCATCGAGGAGGTCCTGACCAATGTGCCCCTCCACGCCGGATTGCGGATGATACTTCAGCTCTCCCGCATACCGGCGAAAGACCGCGACCGTGGCGCGGAGGTGTTGTGCCAGTGTAAGCGCCTCTGCGTGGGCGGCGCGCCACTTCGATAACGCGTCCTGGTCTGTCAATCCCGACTCCCGTTGTTTGACCCTGTTCAAATTCGTATGCTACAGTGATCCCGTTCCGTCCGCCAGCGCCCCCATCGTCTAGGCTGGCCCAGGACATCGGCCCTTCAAGCCGGTAACGCGGGTTCGAATCCCGCTGGGGGCACCACGGTTTCTGCATCCATCTCCGCTCCAGCTGGGGAGTTACGAGAACTTCCGGCGTCCCCCTCCGGCGCCCGGTCTGGCTCGCCATGGGTCGCAGCCGCGGGGTACGCAGTGCTGCCGCCGGCACCGTGTTACGGCAACGTGGCAGTATCGTTACACCGACCTGGATAATTCTTAGACGGGAGGCCCGGAGGCCGTCCTAGTGAGGGAGGAGGCGCGGAATGCGAAGATTCGTCATATCTTATCTCGTGGTTCTGATGGCGTTGCTGGTTCCAGGTGGGGTGGCGGCCCAGCAAGATCATACCTTCGCGGCCGTCTTGACGGGAGAAGAAGAAGTACCGCCCATCGCGACGGAAATGAGTGGCAGTGTCAGAATCCGATTTAACGATGACTTCACCGCAGCGGCGTTCACGCTCACGGTCACAGATGGTGTCCGTGTCCAGCAGGCGCATATCCACTGCGGCATCCCAGGAGTCAACGGGCCCGTCGTCGTGTTCCTCGCCGGTTTCCACGCCCCAGGGTGGGATGTCGACGGCAAATGGATTGATCACGCCATGTTTACCAACGCCAACATCGTGAACTCGGCCTGTGGGGCGACACTCGTGGAGCTGGCCCAGTCGATGAAGGATGGCAGGACCTATGCGAATGTTCACACCGTCGCCCACCCCGGAGGAGAAATCCGAGGACAGATCG
>DASWFZ010000014.1:0-14414 GCA_036393975.1 bacterium
GATAGCAGGCCTCCACGAGCTCGGTCGCCTTGTAGCCATCGTCCGCGGTCACGGCGACCGGGCGCTCACCCAAGCAGGCGTCGATGAACTGGCGATCTTCCGCGAGGTATCCCCACTTCTGTTCAAAGGGCATCTGGAAACAGTCGACGGCCTCGACTTGGTCGCGGGTCCCCGGGGAGAACCACGCGCGCTCGAGCTCCTCGGTGACAACGGTTTTGTGCTCGCCGTAGATCTCGACCCGCTCATAGGGAAACAACCAGCTCGTGTGCGCCACGCTGGTCAGAGAGGCGACCACGCCGGTTGCAAAGCGCAACATGATCACAAACCCGTCTGTCTCCGTGTAAACGCTTTGGCGTCCCCACGCCTGCAGTTCCTTGACCTCGCCGAACAGAAACCGGCTCATGTCACACAGGTGCACCGGAGTCTCGTACAAGTAGCCCCCGGTCACCGACGGATCCCCCGTCCACGGCGGCTGTTTCAGCTCCCCGCGATTGTGCTTCAGTTGGGCCAGCAGCGGGGTGATGCGACCCTCCTCAATCAACCGGCGCGCAAACCGGTACACGTTAGCGAACCGTCGGTTGAACCCGAGTTGGTAGAGTCCGCGGGCGCCCCGCGCGGCCGCGCGGATTTGCGCGGCACCGAGCAGGGAGGTCGCCATGGGCTTTTCCGAGAACACGTGCACACCCGCTGCTAAGCCTGCGAGCACCGGTTGGACGTGGAGGGTGTTAGGGGTGCACACATACAGCGCATCGATCCCCGCCCCTAGTAGAGAGTCTAGCGATGGCAGGGCTTGCGTGCTCACCTCGACCGCGAGCCGTTGCGCCGCTTGCGGGAAGGTGTCGGCGACACCGACGAGGACCACCCGTGAGTCAGCTTTCAGGTTCAGCGCGTGGATCCGGCCGATGAACCCGCACCCCAGCAACCCAACCCGGATTGGCACGCTCTCCCCCGCTTTAGACGGTCTTGGCGTCATGGTGTAAAGAGCGCTTCCATCTTCTGTAAGGCAGTTTTGGCAAGTGTGGCGGGGTCCCACGTGTAGTATTCGGGGCGAAAGAGCTCGATCGAATAGACGCCGCGATACCCCAGACCCTCCAGCCGCTGCACGAATTCTTTCAAGGGGATTGCCCCCTCCCCGGGGAGCAAACGGTGCTCATCTGTGAGAGTGGGACGCGGGCGCTGTTCTGCGTCATCGAGGTGAATCACGAAAATCTGCTCGGGTCTGAGGCCGTCCAGCATCGGCCACGTCGATCCGCCCGCGTAGAAGTGGAACGCATCGATCACTAACCCTACTGCAGGATCACGGATCGTCTCGACGATCTTCCGTGCTTGGGCCAGCGTGTTGACGGAACACGTAGAAAACCCCAGGAACTCAAAGCCGATCCGGACGCCATAGGGTTTCGCCAGGGCGGCCATCGCGCGCAGCGCGTCTGCGGTCACTTCGGCCACACGATCTGGCTCCTGCGCGTCCGCCAAGGGGCTAGGGACGGCGATGACATACCGACAATCCAGCGCGGATGCCCACTCGCATAGCCGCCGGCACCGCCGCAGCACACCCTGACGGTCGTCTGCGGTGGCGAGTGTGGAGCGCTCCAACGCGTTCAGGCTGGCGACCACCAGGCCGGCGTCGGACAATTCGGTCCGCAAGGCATACAGTGATCCCCCGCCCGTAAGGTACGCCTGCACCTTACTGTCCCGGAGCTCCACAGCTTGGTAGCCCGCCTCGCGCGCGGCCTGGATGTCAACGTGCACGTCGTGGGGACCTGTGGTGGCGCCGTTCAACCCAAACTGGCGCGTCACGCTTTCTCCCGTACGGCCCCAAACGTCAGCGCCGCAATCACGTGCCGGCGGGCGACCAACAGCAGGACGATCGGCACGACCGCCGCGATCGTCCCGACGGCGGCCATCTCGTTCCAGATGATCTCGAACTGGGTCACCAGACTGGCGACCCCAATCGGGAGCGTCTGCGACCGCGGGGTCGCCGTGAGGATGAAGGCAAACATGAACTC
This sequence comes from bacterium, assembly GCA_036393975.1. Lineage (GTDB taxonomy): Bacteria > Sysuimicrobiota > Sysuimicrobiia > Sysuimicrobiales > Kaftiobacteriaceae > 13-1-40CM-64-14. The sequence goes on from DASWFZ010000014.1 coordinate 2,007, forward strand.
GCTCCAGGCCAACGCAAAGGAAATAACGGTCGTAGCCAGCAACGCCGGGGCGAGTTGGGGGAGGATAATTTTGAAGAAGGCGTAGAAGCGGCTCGCGCCGTCCACGAGCGCCGCCTCTTCAATCTCCATGGGGACCTCAAGCAAGGACCCGCGCAACATCCACGTCGCGAGCGGGAGGCTGAAGACAGTGTACAGCAGCACGACCGAGAGCAGATTATCATACAGTCCCAAGTGACGCACGATGTCGAAGAACGGGATGACCACGACGATCGGCGGCAGAAAGCGGAGGCTGAGGATCCAGTTCAGGAGACCGCGCCGAAACGCCGGGGAGACGGGCAGCCGGGTGATCGGGTAGGCGATGAGCATCGCCACCACCATCCCCGCCCCAACGGCAGCGAGGCACGCCACCACGCTGTTCCGCAGCAAGACCAAGTACCCGCGGCCCAGGAGCACGGACACAAACGGCCCTACGGTCGCGTGAACCGGCAGTAACGTCGGAGGAAACTGATAGAACTCCCGGAGCGGCTTCAGCGCCGTGACGACCATCCAGTAGAACGGAAACAGGTAGACAACACCCAACACGACGACTACGCCGACCGCCACCACCTGCCAGAAGGACGGACGACGTCTCACGCGGTGACCTCGCGGCCCAGGTAACGGGTGAGCACGGTGAACGCCACTGACGTCACCAGCAGCACAAACAAAGACAACGCCGCCGAATAGCCGAGATTGAAGAACTTGAACGCATTGCGGTACAGGTACACGCTGAGGAACTCGGTCGTCGCCCCAGGGCCCCCGCCCGTCAGGACCAAGACGTGGTCAAAGACCCGAAAGGTGTCGGTGAACCGGAACACCACGACGAGCAACAGCAGCGTTTCCAGGTGGGGAAGCTCGATGTGACGGAAGAGGCGCCAGCCATCCGCGCCGTCGACGACCGCGGCCTCAACCGTGTCCAGGGGTACGCCCTGCAGTCCCGCAAAACACACCAAGAACACAAACGGCATCCACTGCCAGATATCCACGCTGACGACGGCGAACATGGCCGTCCACGGGCGGGCCAGCCATAGGATCTCCTGGTGGATGACGCCAAGACGCATGAGGAGTACGTTGAGCACGCCATAGGTCGGTGTGTAGATGAGACGGGCAATGACCCCTGCCGCCACCGGCGGGGTCACCATCGGAAGAAGGAAGAGGATGTAGATCACCGTCCGGGCCCAGCCGCTGCGGATCGTCCGATGGATGAGGAGGGCAAGGCCTAATCCGAGCAGGACCTCGACCACCAGCGCGGAGGCGACGAAGATCGCTGTCGCGTGCAACGATGCCAGAAACTGCGGATCGGCGAGCGCCTGTGCAAAATTGTACAGCCCGACGAACTCGCCAGTGCGATAGTGGTGGACGCTGAGCCAGATATTGTAGAGCAGAGGGTAGATGACCAGCGATGCGATCAGGAGAACCGGAGGCGCTACCAGAAGGTAGGGCGCCCAGTACCGGCTCGACCGAGACGACAAAGGCCCGGGGGCGACGAGCCCCCGGGCCCCAGCCTTAACGATAGTACCCTGCATCCTTCATGCGCGCTTCGATCTCTGCTGCGGATTTGGCGATCGCCTGTTGTGGGGTCTCCACACCGGCGAGGGCCGCATTCACGTGCGTGCCCAAGATGGCTTCAACCGCGAACCACTCCGACGTGCGCGGCCGCCACTCCGCAGGGGCGGCCAGCGAGTCTGCCATCGCCTTGAAGAACGTGAACTGCTTGTTCATCGCGGCGTCGGTGAGGACTGACTTGCGGAACGGAATGCCCCCACCCAGCGCGTAGGGCTTCTGCATCCTCGCGCTGGTCGCCCACACGATGAATTCGTAGGCCCACCGCTGGTTGGTGCTGCCCTTGGGAATCGCCAGCAGCCAGTTCCCGATCAGCGGGGCGTGCTTGCCCCCCGGGCCGGCTGGGGCGAGCGTGTAGCCGAGCTTGCCGACGACCTGCGAGACTGCGGGGTTCTCCACAATGTCGTTAATCTCGGCGGGCCAGATGAAGCCCTGCGCCGCTCGGCCGGTCGCAACCTCGCGCGCGCGCTCGGCGGCATCGTAGTTCGCAACCCCCGGAGGCGCGTACTGCGTGAGGGTCTTGGCAAAGAACGTGAGCGCGTCGACCGCAGCCTTCGAGTTCAGCACGACGCGCCACTTATCATCGAAGATCTTGGCGCCAAAGGACAACAGGACCGGGGTGAACTCGGAGATGACCGGGTTGCCCTTGGCCCCGCGGATGACAAACCCGTACAGAGGCTTGTTGGGATCATTGACCTTCTTCGCATTGGCCACGACGTCGTTCCACGTCTTGGGTGCGGAGACGAGATCCTTGCGATACAGGAAGAACTCAACGTTGCCGACCAGCGTGATCGCGTACAAGTGACGCGCTTTGCTGGCCTCCCCGGGCGGAATGGGACCCCGGGGCGGGGGCCACGATCCGAGATCGTAGACCACCGGGAAGATGTCGGGGTCGCGCTTGTACCCGAAGGTGGAGTCGAGCGGCACCAACCACCCCTCGGATCCAAACTTGGGCATCCACGGGTCGTCGGCAATCAAGAGGTCAAACGTCGCCGCGTTGGCCTGGAAAGCCGTCACGAGTTTTTCATACAAGGTCGGATACGGGTACTCGACGAGGTCGATCTTGACCCCTCGCTCGCGCTCCCAAATGGGGAGGATTGCCTTCAACCCCTTTGTCTCTCCGCCGGCTACGACCGCCATCGTCAGTTTCGCCGGCTTCGGCGGCAGCGCCGGGGCGGCGAACGCGGTGGAGGTAAGAACCAGGATCCCTAGTCCCAGGACAATTAGCTTAGTCCGACTTGGCTTCATGCTTTCGCCTCCTTATTTAGCAAACTGTGCTGCGTTCTTCTTCGTGACGAGAATCGTCCCCGTGTCAATGCGTTTGGCCACGGGTTTGTTTTGCAGCGCCTTCAGCGCATTTTGCACGCCGAACTTGCCCATGTTGTAAGGACTCTGCGCCACACTCGCGGACAGGTTGCCCGCAAGAATGGACTGTGCTGCCTCAGGAATCGCGTCGAACCCAACGATGAGGATCTTGCCGGCCTTGCCCCGGGCCTTCACGGCTTCGGCTGCGCCCAGAGCCATCAGGTCATTCGCTGCGAACACGCCCTTCACCGTGGGTGCCGAAGTGAGGATGTCCTCCATCACCTGCTGCCCCAACGCCCGGTCACTGTTGGCGGGGAGTTCCTTCACCACCTTGAGCCCGCATTTCTTGACTGTCTCGCGCGCGCCCTCGATGCGGGCGCGGATGCTTTGCGTGGTCATGACCCCTGTGATCAGGGCGACGTCGCCTTTGCCCTTCAGCGAATCGCAGAGAAACTTGCCACCCAGGGCCCCGCCGACGCGGTTATCGGTGCCTATGAACGTGAGTTTGTATGGCCAGTTGCCGTCGGTGTCGACGAAAAGCACCGGGATCTTGAGGGCGCGGGCTTTGTCGAATGTCGTGTTGAGCGCACTGACGTCCGTCGGCGCGACCACGATCGCGCTCACCCGCTTGGCGATCTGATCTTCGATCTGACTGATCTGGGCCTGCACATCGGTCTCGGCCGGCGGGGCCAGGACTACCAGGTTCACGCCGACGCTTTTGGCGGTCTCGCGTGCCCCGAGCTCTACCGCCGCCCAGAACGGGTTGCCCGACCCCGGACCCTTCATGCTCAGTAGGATGGTATAGTTGGCCGCTCCGGCGCCGACGGATGGACCGGTGAGCGCCAGGGTGATGAGCACCAACGCGAGCATTATTGCAGCCTGTCGTCTCATCGTTATGGCCTCCTCTCGAGAATGCACTGCCTTGCCGTGGTCCTTACACCTGCTGGCTCTCACCTCCTACGTTTCCACCCGCATCGCCCGGCGGCGTAACACGTCCACGTAGACGGCGAGCAGGATAATGAGCCCGATGCAGACCTGTTGCCAAAACACCGAGACATTCATGAGGTTCAATCCGTTGCGCAGCAGCCCCATGATAATCGCCCCGACGAACACGCCTCCCGCCGTCCCCCGCCCTCCGAAGAAGCTCGCGCCCCCGATGATGCAGGCGGCGATGGCGTCGAGTTCGGCGCCAGTACCCGCGGTCGGGTACCCCGAGTTCACCCGCCCGGCCAGCAGCATCCCGGCCACGCCGGCCAAGGCGCCGGAGATCACATAGACGAGCACCAGATTCCGGCTGATGTTGACGCCCGCGTACTGCGCCGCCTTGGGACTCCCCCCAATCGCGTAGATGTGCCGCCCGGTCTTCGTGCGCGTCAGAAACACCGACGCCGCCACATAGAGCCCGATCACGATCAGAAATGCGATCGGGAAGTCGACCGTCACTGCGGTGCCGCCGAACACCGTAATGTCCTCGGACCCCCAGAGCCGCACGGCGCGGGGCAAACCTGAAATCGGCACACCCCCGGACAAAAGGTACGTTGCCCCCCGCGCGATGTTCAAAGTGGCTAACGTCGCAATGAACGGATGCGGCAGATGCATCCGTGTCAGCGCCAGGCCGTTGACCAGCCCCACCCCCACACCCGCCGCCAGCGCGGCCGCGAGGGCCAGGACAGGCACCCAGCCCATCTGCACCGTCAAGGCCAGCACAATCATCGCCAGCCCCATCACCGAGCCCACCGAGAGGTCGATGCCGGCCGTCAGAATGACGACAAATTCGCCCAGCGCTAGTATGGCATTGCTGCTGATCTGCCGCGCGACATTTGTCAGGTTCTCGCGTGTCATAAAGTAGGCGGGCTGGAGGATAGTCAGGACCGTCATCATCAGGAGCACGACGAAGACCGGCCCGAATCGTCCCAGCACAGCCTGCGAGGGGGCGATCCGCTGGACGAGGGTTCCCCGGGCGGCGGCGACCTGCGGGAACTGCATCACGATACCTTTCCGACGATCAACCCCACAATCTGCTCCATGGTGGTGCCCACCCTAGGCAGATCCCCGACCTTGGTACCTCGGTTGAGGACCACGACGCGATCCGCGACATCTAACACGTCTTGCAGGCGATGGGTGATCAAGATCACGGACACCCCTTGCCCTTTCAGGCGTTTGATCAGTGCCAGGACCTTGGCCGCCTCCGAAACCGCCAGACTCGCTGCCGGTTCGTCCATGATCACCAGGCGGGACTGGAAGGCGGTCGCCCGAGCGATGGCCACGGATTGGCGCTGGCCTCCGGAGAGCCGTTCGACCGGCATGGCCACGGACGGCAGCGAAATCTGCAGCCCCTCCAGATGCTGACGGCCCAGGCGGTCCATCCCGCGTTCATTAAGCAGCCGTAGCCCCCCGCTGCGCTGGGTGACCTCTCGGCCCAAGAAGATGTTGGCGATCGCGCTGAGATTCTCGGCTAGCCCGAGGTCCTGATAGACCATCTCAATCCCGCTGTGGCGCGAGTCCAGGGGCGAGTGAAAGTGGACGCGCCGCCCGCCAAACCACAGCTCGCCCGCGTCGGGCTGGAGGACGCCGGTGAGGATCTTCATCAACGTGGACTTCCCTGCGCCGTTGTCCCCGACGAGCCCTACGACCTCGTCGGAGTGCACGGTGAAATCGACTCCGTTCAGCGCCGCGACGTGGCCGAAAGTCTTGGCGATCTGCCGCATCTCCACCAACGCAGGCATCGTTAGTGCTCCGGAATCACGGCGACCTTGACGGCCTCACCGTGGCGCAGGAGCTCGATCCCCTGGGCGATGTCGCGCAGGGGCAGGCGGTGGGTGACGAGTCGGGGAAAGTCGACCCGTCCGGATTCGAGCAGCTGCGTGGCCAGCGGGAAGGTGCCGCGGGCGATATACGTCCCCAGAATTTGCAGTTCATACTTTGTGACGTCGTACTGCTTCACGACGGGTCGCGCCTGCTCGTGCATCCCGAACAGCACTACCCGACCGCCCTTGCGCACGCACCGCAGCGCGTCCTCCAGCAACGTTCCCACGGCGTCGACGACGATATCCGCGCCGAGTCCCGTCCGCACTCGCACCGCAGCTGGGAGGTCCTCCTCGCGCGGATTGATGATCACGTCAGCCCCGCACGCGCGCGCGTGGCGGGCTCGGTAGGAAGCGACCTCGGCCACGAGGACCTGCGCCGCCCCCGCCGCGCGAAAGAGCAGGGTGAAGAGCAACCCGATCGGACCGGCGCCCAAAACCAACACCGTTTCCCCCGGCAGGATGCTGGCCTTGCGCGCCCCATTCAGGACATCGGCCAGCGGTTCGGCTAGGGCGGCGACTTCGGTGGGCACGTCCGCAGAAATCCGATAGACCGCCCGCGCGGGGACTACGCTAAACGGCGCGAAGCCTCCGTCGCGGACAATCCCAATGCCACTCATGCGGTCACACAGGTTGGTCAGCCCGCGCTGGCAGTAGGCACAACTCCCGCACCAGACGCTGGGGTCCACCACGACCCGGTCGTGCGGCCGGACGTGCTCCACACCGTCTCCGCAGGCAAGGACGTCGGCTACGTACTCATGTCCTAACACGATCCCTGGTGAGGCCGGATGCTCTGGGGGCACGGCGAGGATATGGACGTCGGTTCCGCAGATGCCCGCCGCCCGCACAGCCAAGAGGACGTCGTCAGAGGCGCGAACCTCCGGGACCGGAACCTCCCGCACCACGAGGCGGCCTTCGCCCTCAAACACGGCGGCCGGCATCTTGCGCGTCATGGCGCGGTCCTCCTTTCCAAGTCCTGGCTAGCTAGGCGCGGATCATGATCTTGCCGTCCTCACGCTTCGTCGCCTTCTTGATCGCTTCCACCCCTTGAGCCAGAGGAAAGCGGCTGGTGATGATCGGCGTGAGGTCAATGCGTCCGGCGGCCATCAGCTTGATGACGTTCGGAAAGTTCCCATACCCGGAGTGCCCCTGCGCGCCAAAAATCTGCGCGGCGTGGGTCTGGAAGGCTTCGAGGTAGATCGGCGTGCGCTCGGCGGCGCGCCCGATCATCACGATCTTGCCGCCGACCGCGAGCGCGGCTTCCATCTCCGGAATCGTCCGGGTCGGGGCGCCCGCGGCCTCCACGTGCATGGCCGCGCCTTCGCCATCCGTCAGCTCCATGATGGCGTGACGCGGGGCGCTCCCCTGGCGCTGCAACTCGACCGGATTGAGGACGACATCGGCGCCGACCTTCTTGGCCAATTCGGTGCGCGTCGGGGAGACCTCAAAGGCGATAATCTTCGCCGCCCCGGCGGCCCGGGCCAGCGCGATGGCCGCGAACCCGATGGGCCCCGTACCAAAGACGGTGACGTGGCCGCCGGGTTTGAAGCCCTCGGCGCGGGTGAACATTGCATTGTACGCGACGCTGGTCGGCTCGCACAGAGCGCCCGCCTCATAGCCGCGGTCGGCGCTCCCGTAGCGCTCAGCCAACGCGTTGATCTTCCAGCAGTACTTGGCATTGACAGTGATGAGGTCCGCTTGCGCGCCGTTGATGGTGAAACCGATCTCCTCCAGCCGGACGCACTGGTTGGGGTAGCCGTTGCGGCAGGGGGTACACTCCCCGCACCAGATCATCTCCTCGCAGGTCACCATGTCCCCCCGTTTCAGTTCCCGCACTGCTTTGCCGACCTCGAGGACTTCACCTGAGAACTCATGGCCGATGACCACGGGAAACCGCGTCAGCCCGGGGTACACCATGTAGCCGTCCCGGTCCGTCTCGTAGAAGTGCACGTCGGATCCGCAGATCCCACAGGCGCGGGGGCGGAGAAGCACATCGGCGGGCCCCGGTGCGGGATCCGGCACGGTCTCGAGCACCGCCTGTGGGCGGCGCCACACGCTGCTCCCCGTGATTGCCTTATGCGTCGAGCGCTCCCACTCGGTGACCTTATAATCCGGGCGCGGATCCCACTCTGCCTGTACGACCAATCCCTTCATGCTTGCGCTCCTCCTGCGGATAACTCCGCATGACGTTTGTGCCCCACACGATTCAGGGTACCATCCCTTGGGACCTTCGGCACCCTCCGCGTCTGGCGGCCGCGGGCTCGTCAAGTTTCGGGGAATCAGACAGGCGGAGCCACCGCAACGGCACTGGCGAAGGCAAGATCGCGCGTGTGGGACAGGGAAATGAGCACGACCGCGATCCCCTGCCGCTCGGCGGCGCGTTTCGCTCCCCCGCGCAAGGTGACCGTGGGCTTGCCGAGCGGGTCATTGAGGATCTCAATCTCGCGCCAGGCCATGGCGCGCCACCCCAGACCGAGCGCTTTCATGACAGCTTCTTTGGCCGCAAACCGCGCGGCCAAACGAATGCCTCGTGCATGGGGAGGTCTGGCCCGCTCGTCTTCGGCGACCGTGAACAGACGCGTCACGAACGCATCTCCCCAGCGGTCGAGCGCTTGCTCGATCCTCCGCACCTCGACGATGTCGATCCCCACTCCTCGGACGTCAGTCATGCGAGATCGACCACCGCGACCCCGGTGCGAGCAGGCGACCACTGACCGGCGCTTCGGTACCCGGTCACGCCGGCAACTCCGCTTCATCGATGAGCATGACGGGAATCCCTTCGCGGATTGGATAGCGGCGGCCGCACTTCGAGCACACGATCCGATCGCCCTGCAAGCTGACCGGTGCTTTATCCAGCGGACACGCGAGGATCTCCAACAATTCCTGGTCGATCAGCGGATGCTCCACCTGCGCACTCTCCAAAAGGACTGGGTCTTGATCCTCAAATATTCGCGCGGGAGCTCACGACTCCCGCAACAAATCGGCGCAATGAGCTGACCACGGGAAAGCCCGCACCGGTAAGAGATTCCCCTGCCCCTGAAAGTGAAAGAGGGCGGCGACCCCGCCACCCTCTTTCAGAAGAAATCGCGCTGTGCGTCGCGACTACGCGCTAGCGTCAGGCCGTCCTGCGCCGAGCCTGCACCATGGGCAAGAACGTCTGCACGGTGATGGCGCCCGGCCCCAGAACATACACGCCGATCGCCATGCACAGTAGCAGAAAGTCCAACTCCCACCCGATGCCCCGTGAGGCCATGAATGCGACGCCCCGCGCCATCTTGAGGCCCAGGATCGTGATGATCCGCTCCCCGGCGAGCGCCCCCGCGGCGTACTTAGTCTGGATCCCTGCGATGAGGGCCAGACCTCCAAAGACCTCAACGAGGGCGAAGATCCAGGCGAAAAACAACGGCGCCGGGAAGTGTTGGGCGTGCAAGTATCGAGAGAAAGTTAACGGTCCGGCGCCTGCAAAGAGCTTAGGGTAGCCGTGCAGAAGGAACGTGAGCCCGGCACCCACCCGTAGGATAAATAGAGCCCAGTCCTCCATCGTCGCTCGCATAATCCAATCACCTCCGCGAGGAGAAGTGTGTTCGCAAGCACCAACTGCCTAGGGTCTAACCGAGCGGCTGCACATTCGTTACGACTGCGACGGGAATTCCCCCTCAGGCAGCATTCGTCCCCCGTCGCTACAAACCCCTTGCCCGTTCCGCCCCAGAACCAGTCACGCTCCAGACCTTGCCCGGCATCGCCCGGAAATACTCCTACGCGGGCGGACGCACATTCCAGAACGGCCCCGTGAGGCCTGCGGCGGCCAGCGCTACCTCCGTTTCATCGACCGTTTTGCGCCGCCAGAGCGGGTTCCTGCGATCCGGACTGTACCAGGCCTGGGCCAGGTGCCACTGCTGATCGAGTGTCAGAATGGCCCCCTGTTCCATCTTCCAGACCTTGCACCAGCGATCGACATGCTCTTCCGACCGGAAGAGCAACATGGTCTTTCAGTTGAAGACGATGTCGTCCCACCAGCGCCGGGCGGGTAGGGCGTAGTGGGCCACACCGTGGCCGGAGTGCAACGCCTGGGAGACAATCCGCAGCTCCATCGGCGCGCCACAGTCGCCACAGGAGGTCTTGATACGGGCATCGCGGCCTCGCATCGCTACCGTGCCCATCGCATCCCAGATGCAATTGCCGTAGCAGGCGTAGTCCTCGAACTCGACCAGAAACGGCGTCGGGACAGCGGAAAAGGGGTTCGCCATCAGGATCTCGCCGCTGTCGGGCGCAAGGACGAAGACCCGGCCTGCCGCCAGCCGCTGGAAGGAGGCGGCAATCTGTTGGGGAGATGTGTCCAGTCCGTCCGCGGTGGCCGCGAGGGTAGGCGGCGTCCCGCGGCGCAGCGTGACATCGTAAACCAGTCTGCGAACACGACGATCTAAATCGTCCGTGGACTGGTTCATGCCACCCTCGTCGGCGTCTATTCGACCGTCACGCTTTTCGCCAGATTTCGCGGCTGGTCGATGTCATTCCCCCGTGCGCGCGCCACGTGGTAGGCAAATAGCTGCAAGGGGATAATCGCCAGGACCGGGGCCAGAGCATCCTCGGTGTCCGGAATGCGCAGCACCACTTCCGCGTGCTTGGTGATCTCCTTATCGCTATCGTACGCCACAGCGATCACCAGACCGCCGCGCGCTTTCACCTCTTGGATGTTGGACACGGTTTTCTCGTACACGGCCCGCTGCGTCACCAAGGCAAACACTGGCACCCGGGGGGTGACCAGGGCCAGCGTCCCGTGCTTGAGCTCGCCTGCGGCCAGTGCGTCGCAATGCAGATAGGAGATCTCCTTCAGCTTCAAGGAGCCCTCCATGGCCACCGCGTAGTCCAACCCGCGCCCAATGAAAAACATGTGCTCCCGATCGGCCAAGCGCTGGGCGAGCGCTGCCACCTCGGGTTCGCGGTGCAAGACCTCCTGCGCCTTCGTGGGCAGGGCCTTCAGTCCCGCAATAATTTCCTGCACCCGATGGCGCGTCAGGGTTCCGCGCCGCCGGCCCAGGTCGAGAGCTAACATCTGGAGGGCGATGAGCATCGTGAGATACGCCTTGCTGCTGGCTACCGCGATCTCCGGCCCGGCCCGAATGAATAAGACGTCGTCTGCTTCGCGGCTGAGCGTACTCCCCACCACGTTCGTGATCGCGGCCACCCGGGCGCCTCGCCGCCGTGCTTCGCGCATGGCTGCCAGCGTGTCCGCCGTTTCCCCGGACTGGCTGATGGCAATCGCCAGTGCATCGGAACCGATCAACGGCTCGCGGTAGCGCAGCTCCGAGGCCAATTCGACCTCGACCGGCATCTGCGCCCAATGTTCAAACAACCAGCGGCCCACCAGACCAGCGTGGTACGCGGTGCCGCAGGCCGTGATCCAGATCTTGCGCATCTGGGTGATGAAATCCGGCGGGTACGCTACCCCGTCGAGTTCGGGGGCGTCCGCGGCATCCAGTCGTCCCATCATGGTCTCCTGCAACGCCCGCGGCTGCTCGCAGATCTCCTTGAGCATGAAGTGCGGGTAGCCACCTTTTTCCGCCATCGCGGCATCCCAGGTGATGCGCTCCGGCCGGCGGGCAATGGGAGTGCCATCCAGCAGCTGCACCGTGGCCCCGGCCGAAGTGAGCACGGCCATCTCGCTATCCTCGATGATCACTACGTCGCGTGTATAGGGCAGGATCGCAGGAATGTCAGAGGCTAAGATCGTCTCTCCCTTCCCGAGGCCAATGATCAGCGGACTGATCTGGCGGACCGCCACGATGCGATCCGGCTGGTCGCTGCACATCACCACGATGGCATACGCGCCTTCCGTGTGCCCCACGGCGCGGCGCACAGCGTCCTCCAGCGGAATCATCGTCGATGGCGCCGCGCCGGGGCGCCGATCCTGTGTCTGTGTGCCGGTGCGCCGTCCGTCGGCTGCCGTGCGCGCCGTTGGGGAGGGCCCTGTGGGGTGGGTCGGCTGCCCATAGAGCTCCTCTTCAATGAGGTGCGCCAACACTTCGGTATCCGTATCCGACCGAAACGTATGACCCCGAGCGGAGAGCTCCTCCTTCAACTGCAGGAAGTTCTCGATGATGCCGTTGTGGATCACGACGACGCGGCCGGATTCATCGCTGTGGGGGTGCGCGTTTACATCGGTCGGCAATCCATGAGTGGCCCAGCGGGTATGACCAATGCCGACTGTCCCACCGAGAGACGTATCCCCCGCCGTCAGCTTTTCCAGCTGTGACAGCTTGCCAGCCGTCTTGCGCACGTCGATATGCCCATTGTTTAAGATCGCCACGCCCGCCGAGTCATACCCCCGATACTCCAACCGGCGCAAGCCATCGATCAAGATGGGCAGGGCGCGTCGTGGCCCGATATAGCCTAGAATGCCGCACATAGTGTCCTCCCGTCGCGCATCAAAGCGCACAAAAGTCTAAGAATCAAATGGGTATGTGGAAATGCGCTGAAGTCGCCCGCGTGTTCGAGCTGCGACTTCGTCCTGGGAGCCGTTCTGGACCGGAGTTACCTCCGGAGTTTGTTGGCTCCCTTGGCTCCGACAGGCGTCGGAGCGGTGCAGGCCCGGATCTGGGCCTAGGGTCACCCGCCGATGTGACCGCCTCCCTCGAACCTTCCGGGAAACGGTCCCCGAGTTCCCCTCCCTCGTCATCCCTCACCACCCGTTTGGCTGACT
>DASWFZ010000015.1:0-4910 GCA_036393975.1 bacterium
ATGGCGGAAAGGATCGGCGCGAACGTCTCGGGCTCGTCTATCAGTACTTTCCGCCGTTGGCCACCCGCCGGAAGACGCGCGCGGGGTATCTGTCCGGCGGCGAGCAGCAGATGCTTGCCCTCGGCTGTGCGATGATGGCCCACCCAACACTATTGCTCCTCGATGAACCCAGCTTGGGTCTCGCCCCGCTGGTCGCCCATGAAATCTTTGAGCTGATCCACCGCCTGCATAGCGAGGAAGGCATGACGATCCTCTTGGTGGAGCAGAATGCGAAGATGGCCCTCCAGCTCGCGTCCTATGGTTACGTGATGGAAAACGGGAAGCTTGTTCTCGATGGGCCGACGGCCAAGCTCCGCGAAGATGCCGATGTCAGGGAGTTCTATCTCGGAATCCGGGGATCAGATCGGCGTCGGTTTCTCGAGGTCAAAAGCTACAAGCGCCGGAAGCGGTGGCTGGCCTAGCTTCTAGGCCTCTTTCTCTAAAGACCCGCGTCCCCGCCGTGGCGGGGGACCGCCCCGAGGATCCGCCCCGGTCCCAATTAGTATGCGAACGGCCACAGGTTTAGCAGGCGTTTTAACTTCTTGAACAGCATCGCGACTCCGCCGGGTTCCCAGATCAGTAAGCCAATCAGCGTGACGCCGAACGCGATTTCTCGCAGCGGGGTCGCGATCTGCCCAAAGGCGGGTACGACCCTCACCAACACGGGCGTCATGATCTTCAACCCCTGTGAGAGCAACACCACCACGGTGGCGCCCAGATGGGGTCCCCAGATGCTGGTCAGGCCTCCGATCACGACCATCGCCACGTAGTCGATGGATTGCCCGATGGTAAACTGCTCCGTGGTGAGCAGGCGGCTGTAATGTGCCCATAGACTCCCGGCAATCCCCGCATAGCTGGCCGCGAGGCCAAAGGCGAGGGTTTTATAGAACAGCAGGTTGATCCCTAAGACTTGCGCCGCGTAGTCGCGGTCTCGCACCGCCATCAAGGTCAGCCCGACCCGACTGCGCACGAGATTGGCCGCAAAGACCGCGGAGGTGACCCAGACTACAAGCAGGAGGTAGTAGAATTGCCGCTCGGTCCGGATCGTCCAGCCGAAAATCGAGGCCGGAGCAACAGAGATGGCCCCAATGCCTCCTGTGGCGTGAATGATCGCGTATTCGGTGAGGAACTGGAAGGCGAGAGTCGCGATCGCTAAATAAAGGCCTTTGATCCGCAGAGACGGGAGGCCAACGACGATCCCGCAGACGAACGTGATGGCCGTCGCCAGCGGTAGCGCCACAATGAAGGGCAGCCGCCACGCCTGTGTGAGGAGGGCTGACGCGTACGCCCCGATGGCCATGAACGCCGCGTGCCCGAGAGAGATCTGTCCCGTGAATCCCGTGAGTAACATCAGACCGCACGCGCCGATTGCAAAAATCCCGATCGCATTGAGCACGAAGATGAATCGCCCCAGCCACAGCGGAGCCAGGGCCAGTGTGCCGAGCAGGCACACGAACCCGACACGATAGAAACGGGTGTCCAGGATCGCCATGTCCTGGACGTACGTCGTCTTGAAGTCACCGGCGGGTCGGTCGCTCATTCGTGCGCCACTCGTGTGTCCACCGGATCGCCGGGGGAGGCGGCGACCAGGTTACAGGCGTTCGATGTACTCAGTCCCAAACAGGCCATAAGGACGCACAAGCAGGACGAGAAGGATCACGACGAACGCGATGATGTCTTTGAACCCGTACAATCCATAGATGACGTTGGTGTCGATGTAGCCGCCGACGACCGTTTCGATGACCCCGATAGCCACGCCGCCCAGGATCGTCCCCGGGATGCTATCGAGCCCGCCCAATATCCCGGCGGCCAGGGCCTTCAAGCCGACAGAGGCCAGCGCAAAGTTGACGCCGAGCCACAGGCCGAGCAGGATGCCGCCGATGGCGGCGGCGGCCGAGGCGAATGCCCACGCGTAGGCAAAGACGCGCCGTAAACTGACCCCTAGCGTGCTCGCAGTTAGCTGCTCGTTGGCGGCAGCCCGCATCGCGATGCCCGCAAGCGAGTACCGGAAAAACAGCCAGAACACCACCAGGAGCACCGCGGCTGTGGCCGCGCTGAAGGCCCCCACCGTCTGCATAGGGATTCCGGCAATGCGCACAAGACCGCCGGGGAGGACCGCCGGAAAATTGCGCGTGCTGCCTCCCCAAATCCCCACCATGGTGCCGCGGACAATGTAGCCGAGAGCCAGCGTGACAATGATGAGTGACAGCAAGGGCTGTCCGAACAGGGGCCGCATGACGACACGTTCGATCGCAAACCCTAGCAGCGCCGCGAGGCCCAGGGTGAGCGCGACCGCGATGGGGAAGGGTACCACCTGGGTGAGCGCGATCGCCACGTAGCCTCCGAGCAGCACAAGTTCCCCGTGGGCGAGATTGAGGATTTTGGTAGACTTATACAGGAGCGCAAAGCCCAGCGCGATCAGCGCGTAAATGCTGCCGACCGCGATCCCGTTCACGAGTCCGCTGAGGAGAAACTCCGCGGTCATTCCCCGGTACCGGGGACAAAGGTACAGACGAGCGCATGTTCGCGTCTGGTGCGCTTACGGGGGCTCAGGGGCGCAGACACCGCCACAGGGTCAGGCCAGGTCCCGAAGTTGGAGGGTGGTACGCACCTCTCGCGTAGTCCCGTCCTCATAGCGGATGTGGAGGGTGGCGTCGAACGTGCGTTGGTCTCCGCACAACGCGCGAATCAGGTCCTGATAGCGGTCGGCGATGAAGTGGCGCCGCAGTTTGCGAGTGCGGGTAAGTTCATCGTCATCCGGGTGAAACTCCTTATATAAGGAAACAAATCGTCGGACGCGCCACTCGGCACGCAGCCGTCCATTCACATCGTGGACAATGCCGGAGAGCAGATCCAGGACCGAGGGTTTCTGGGACAGATCAGCATAGGACGTGTAGGCGATTCCGCGATCCTCGGCCCACTTCCCCACGCTGCGGAGGTCGATGTTAAGGACGGCGACCAGTGACGCACTCCCGGGGCAGTTCGTCACCATTGCTTCCTGGATGTATGGGGTAAATTTCAGCATGGCTTCAACCACCCAGGGGCTCATCTTGCTGCCATCCGCCAGCGTAATGACATCTGACATGCGGTCAAACATGATGACGTCGCCTGTCGGATCCAGCGTGCCGTAGTCCCCGGTGTGCAGCCAGCCATCCCGCAGCGCCGTCTCGGATGCGTCGGGATTCCTGTGGTAGCCGAGAAACACGCTGGGGCTGCGGCTGAGGATTTCCCCCTCGTTCGTGAGCCGCACCTCCGTGTTGGCGATGGGGTAGCCCATCGTCCAGAAGTGAACGTGTCCGTCCCGGTGGACACAGGAGATGCCCGCGATTTCCGTCTGCCCGTAGATCTGCTTGAGGTTCACCCCAAGTGAGTGGAAGAATCGAAAGTAATCGGGGCCGAGGGGGGAGCCGCCATTCCAGGCTACCCGCATGCGCAAGAAGCCGATTTTGTCCAGCACAGGGCGGTACACCAGCCAGTGCGCCAGGGCGCGCAGGGCGCGGAGCCTCCAGGGAATCGCGTGCCCGGCGGCCTGAAGGTCCACGACGCGCCCTCCCACGCCCAAGGCCCATTCGAAGATGCGACGGCGCAGCCAGCCCGAGTCCAGCATGCGCACCGTGACGGTGGTGTGGAGGCTCTCGTAGATCCGCGCCGGGGCAAAGGTGAACTGCGGGCTGATTTCCCGGAAGTCCCGGGGCGCTGTTTCAGGTTCCTCAGGGAAGTTCACGGTGAACCCCACCAGGTGGTGGAGCGTGGCGGCCAGCATTTGCTCCCCGATCCAGGCGAAAGGGAGAAACGACACAAACTCATCTGTAGGGGAGAGGCTGCGTTCCACGGTGTGGAAGTTCATGCCCTGCGTGATGAGGTTGCGATGCGATAGCATGGCCAGCTTCGGGAGACCGGTGGTTCCCGAGGTCTGGCAGAAGATCGCCACGTCGTCGCCGCGCGTCGCGTCGATCAGGCGGTCAAACAGGCCGGGCTCCTGGGTGTCAAGCGCCCGGCCCAGCCGTTCCACTTCCTCGAAGCTGATCAGTTCGGGGTGGTCGTATTGCCACATTCCCCGCCAATCCTCCACGATGATCCTCTGGATCTTGGGCACCAGCCCCACAGTCTGCAGGATCTTGTCGGCTTGTTCTTGATTTTCGCAAAAGACAAAACGCGCATCCGAGAAGTCGACCAGCTGCGCCATCTGCTCGGCGAGGCTGTCCTGGTACACGCCGAAGGTAATCGCGCCCACACTCTGCGCACCTATGGCGGTATAGAACAGCTCGGGGCGGTTATCGCCAGCGATCGCCAACACCTGGCCACGCTCCACCCCTAGCGCCACGAGACCCAGACCAAACGCGCGAGCGCGACCGAAGTACTCGCGCCATGTGATCGATTGCCAGATCCCCATGTCTTTTTCGCGGAAGGCCACACGGTCGCCGAATCGCTGCGCGTTGTGGCGCAGCAGCTTGGGGAAGGTGTCGACCGCGCCTCCGACGCGTTGCCGGACGGCGAGGGGAGTGAGGTCCTTCTCGAGGATCGCCATGCTGTTAGGCGACGGGGAGGGGCCCGGCCTCGCCGAGGTAGGCCCGAATAACATCGGGATGCTGTTGTATTTGTGGAGGTGAGCCTTCGGCGATCTTCTTGCCGTAGTCCATGACGACCAGGCGATCACACAAGTCCATCACCACACCCATGTCATGTTCGACGAGCACAATCGGGACCGCGCGGACCTCTTTCAGTTCGAGAACGTAGCGGGCCATGTCGGCCTTTTCATCCATGCTCATCCCCGCCATCGGCTCATCCAGTACCAACACTTTCGGGTCTAGCGCCAGGGCGCGGCCGAGCTCGACCTTCTTCTGGATGCCGTACGGGAGGTCAGCGACGAG
>DASWFZ010000016.1:0-5709 GCA_036393975.1 bacterium
GACGTTGCTGCGGTGGCTCGCGCGTCAGAGCCCCGAGGTCTACACGGCGATCCTGGAGGCGGATCGGACCAGCCGGCAGGCGCAGTTCGGACACGGCAACGCCATGGCGCAGGTCTACAACCACGTGATCATGCCCCTGACATCTCCGCGGGATCAGGTCACCCAAGTGGTTTGGGGGATCAAGGACTTTGCGCGCCGATTCCGCCGCCAGCCGGAAGGAATGTGGCTGTCGGAGACCGCGGTCGATGTGCCCACGTTGGAGTTACTGGCCGCCCAACGCGTGGCGTTCACCATTCTGGCCCCCCATCAAGCGGGACGAGTCCGCAACAGCCCGGAGAGCCCCTGGGCCGACGTCCGCGACGGACAGTTCGACACGACGGTCCCGTACCGGTGCCGTCTGCCCAGTGGGCGATCGATCATCATCTTCTTCTACGACGCGAGCGTCTCGCGGGGTATCGCCTTCGAAGGCCTCCTTAATGACGGTGCCGCCCTCGCCCAGAGGCTCGCAGCGCCCTTGCCCGATGGGGGCGCTCGCATCCGGGCCGTCGCGACCGACGGCGAATCCTATGGTCACCACCACCGTTTCGGCGAAATGGCGCTCGCATCCGCGCTGCAACGGCTGACCACCGACGGTGCGGTCCGCCTGACCAACTTGGGGGCCTATCTCGCGATGCACCCGCCCACGGGGGAGGTCGACATCCGCGAGCGCACCTCATGGAGTTGCCCGCATGGGGTCGAGCGATGGCGCGCGGACGATGGGTGCCGCACCGATCCCAACACGCATCAGCGGTGGCGGGCGCCTGTGCGCGAGGCCATGACGTGGCTGAAGCAGGAGCTAGACCGCCTGTACGAGCAACACGGAGGCGCGCTGCTCAAAGACCCCTGGGCGGCGCGGGATGACGCCATCGACCTCATCGATCCCGAGCCCGGGGCGCTGGAGGCCTTCTTCGCCCGCCACGCCGCGACCAAGCTCTCTCCCGAGCAGCGCAATACTGCGCTTCGGCTGCTGGAAATGCAGCGCCAGGGAATGCTGATGCAGAGCAGCGACGGCTGGTTCTTCAATGACGTCGCCGGGGGGGAGACTGTCCAGATCCTGACACACGCGTCCCGTGCGATAGACCTCGCCAGCGCCTGGGATGACACACTGGAGCAGCCGTACTTCGGGCGGCTACGCGGGGCGCCCGGGAACACGACGGCGTATCCCGATGGCGCGGTGGTGTACGAACAACTCGTGCGGCCCCAGGCCGTTCCCGCCACGCGGCTCGTGGCAACACATGCTATCCGCTCGATTGTCGAGCCGTCGGTGCACATTGCCACGCCAGCGGTCACGATCCGTCAGCTTGACGTGGATCGGACCGAAGCCAGTGGCCACGTCCTCGTGATCGGGCGCGTCCGTGTGACATGGGTGGTCACGGGAGACCAAGAAGCCGCGTATGCGGTCGTCCACTTCGGGGGCCACGAGTTTCACTGCGTCGTGCAGGTGGGAGTCCCCGCCGAGCGCTACGCGGCGTTACGAACCACCCTCCTGCGCCAGTTCGGCCGGGACGTGCTCAGCGAAGTGGTCCGCACTTTGGACACCGCGCTAGGCCCCGGATACTTCACACTTCGGGACCTGCTCTTGGACGATCGCCGGCGCGTGCTGGCCGCGCTCACTGTACAGCAGCTGCAGGTGTTGGACGGCACGTATCGACGCGTCTACCAAGAGAATCGCACGCTGATGGAGTACCTGCGGGACGCGCATGCCTCGATTCCACCGGCCATCGTCATGGCCGCCGTGGCCGTCTTGACCCACGACTTAGAAGACGAGCTCTCGACCCCCGCGGACCAGCCCTTGTCTCCGAAGACCCTGACGCTGGTTAGCGAACTCCGCTCGTGGGGACGCGAAGTGCGCGCGGACCGGTTCGAGCCGCTGCTCCGCCAGCGCCTCGCGGAAATCCTCTCGAGCCCGCTGCCTATCGCCACCCGCCTCCAACGCGCTACCGAAGTCCTGGATCTGGCCGCCGCGGCGGAGTTGACTCTGGACCTGTGGGAGGCACAAAACAGGTTCTACCGCCTTGTGCGAACAGCCCGCGCCCAGGACGCCGGCCCGCAGCTGCGCACCCTCGGAGATCGGCTCGGGTTCAACATGGAACGCCTGAGCGCGGAGATCCTGCAGGCACACCCATGACCGTGGCGCGCCCGTTTGAGTTCGTCGAATGTCTGGAACTCCGCGAGATGCTCGGCCGTACGGCTTGGGACGAGCGTGAATTGCTAGCGGGCATTGAAGATGTCCCTGTAGGATCGATCGCCTACCACACCCGCAGTTACTTCCTCCGCAGCCGGTACTTGGCCGCTCCCTACCCGAATGACTTTGCCACATGGGCGGCCATTCAGATCCGCGATCGTGTGCTCGGGGAGCGCCTCACCGTCGTCGATCCGTTCGATTTTTCGGATGTCGAACAAGTGCGGGCGGAACTTGTGACCATCATCGACCACCACCTCACCACCGTGCAAACGGTCCCGCGCGCGGACTACGGCGAGCCCTTTCACTTCATGCGCTCGGTCCTCATCGAGGTGCCGACGGGGATCACGGTGACGACCCTGCGCGCGTTCCGCGATGGGCTAGAACGGGTCGACACCAGCGCGATCTACTACCACTTCTACGAATCCCTCCGCCGGCCGGAGGCGGACCCGTTAGCATGGCTCCAGACTGAGCTGGGGCGGGACGATATTGTGACTCAAGTGCGCCGTCTGAATCCGTACGTGACCAGCCTCGCAGGCATGCGAGCGCAACTGCTGACCGCCTGTGATGCCGCGCTGGGAGACGCCCCGTGAGGATGCCCGACGGGCAGGCCGCGGGCCAACGCGTCGCGGACAAACCCATGCGCCTGGACGACTACCGAGCGGTCGTCCCTGCCTCGACCCTCGACTTCTTGCGCCGGCTGGCTGATCGGGTTCGCGGCCGCTCGCTGGTCCACATTAACTCCACGCGGGTGGGCGGGGGCGTGGCGGAACTCCTCCAGCGCTACGTCCCGCTGCTTGAAGAGTTAGGAGTACCAACGCGGTGGGATGTCGTCCGCGGGACGGAGGAGTTCTTCCGAGTCACAAAGAGTTTTCACAACGCTTTGCAGGGCCAGTCCCAATCGTTTACGGACGCGATGCTCCGCACGTACCTGGAGACGAATCAGGAGAATGCCCGGCGGCTGAACCTCGACGCCGATGTCGTCCTCATCCACGATCCCCAACCTGCCGCCCTCATCGCGTCTGCCCAGCCCAAAGCAGATGGCACACGGCACGGACGGTGGGTCTGGCGCTGCCACATCGACGCCTCGCAACCACAACGCCGCGCCTGGACGTTTTTGCAGCAGTTTGTCACGCAGTATGATGCCGCGATCTTCTCTTTGCCGAAGTTTGCGCAACGTCTCCCGATTCCCCAGTACCTCATCTATCCGAGCATCGACCCCCTCTCTGAGAAAAACCGCGACCTCACCCCCGAGGAGATCTCAGCGACCCTCCAGCGGCTGGGCGTGCCCCAGGACAAGCCCATCCTGCTGCAGGTGTCTCGCTTCGACCACTTCAAAGATCCCCTCGGCGTCATCACCGCCTACCGGTTGCTGAAAAAGCACGATGACTGCCGATTGGTACTCGCCGGAGGGTCGGCCGAGGATGACCCGGAAGGCGCCCAGGTCTTAGCCGAAGTCCTGACTGCGCGCAACGATGATCCGGACATCCATGTCCTCGTGCTGCCCCCGACCGCCCACCGGGAGATCAACGCCCTCCAGCGGGCGGCGACCGTGATCATTCAAAAGTCCACGCGCGAGGGCTTCGGTCTCACCGTGGCCGAGGGAATGTGGAAGGGCAAACCCGTCATTGGCGGTTTCGCCGGCGGGATTACGGTGCAGATCATCTGGGGCGTCACCGGCTACACGGTCAACTCGGCGGAGGGATGCGCATTCCGAATTCGCCGTCTGCTCCACAACCCCGACGAGGCTGCCCAGATGGGACGCAACGCCCGCGAGTACGTCCGCGAGCAGTTCCTCATCACCCGGGACCTCGCCGAGCACCTCGCGTTGATGGTGACCCTTCTGCGGTAACCTCTTCGTACTTCACGCGGCCAGCAGTTCCAGAAATTGTGCCACCTCGTCCACATCAGCTGCGAGATACCGGGCAGCCGTCACGGAGGTTGGACTCCCCACCTTCACGGTCACGGCCGGCTCCGGCAGAGCCATGAACGCGTCTTCATCGGTCCGATCATCGCCGAGGTAGACCACGGCGACCTGCGATACCCACTCGGGGCCGAAGGTGCGCCCGAGAATCGTCTGGGCTGCGGCGCCCTTGTTCCACGGCACGTTCGGCCACAGTTCCCACGCCTGCTTGCCCCGTCGCACGACAAGCTGCGGAGTACGCTCGACTTCCTCAAGGACCGCGACCCGCACCTCTTCGAGGCGGGGAGGCGGTGTCAGCCGGAAGTGGATGCTCGCGGTGAGCCCCTTGTCCTCAACGATCACTCCCGCCACGCGACGCAACCGGACCCGCAATCTCCGACAGGCCTCCCCGATCTCCGCGCGTGCCGCCTCGGCTTCGGGCAGCGTCCAGAGGGAATCCTGCCCAGCGATTTCGAGACCGTGATTTCCTGCGTAGATCAGCTTGGGCAGCCCTACGCGCTGACGAATATCCTCGAGGGACCGACCGCTGATCACCGCCACCAAGGTCTCAGGACGACCAGCCAAGTTGGACAGCGTCTCCCGTACGCCTCCGGACAACATCGCCCGGTCGGGAGAAGGCACGATGGGGGTGAGGGTGCCGTCAAAGTCCAGCAGCAGCGCAAGCGGCCGCCCTTTGATGCGGCGACGGATTTGATCCGCACTCTCCAACACCGCGTGGCTGGTGACGCGGGACGCGAGAAGGTGTCGGGCGTATCGCAGGTGCTCGGTCATCCAACGGAAAATGTCGTGGTCCGCCACGTACGTGCGCAAGTGCTTCATCCGAGCCCGACGGTCCTCCGGGTCTAACTCGAGCGCCCGCTGGATGCGAGCGGCGAATCCCTTGGCGTCATGAGGGTTAATCGAGATCGCCCAGGGCAGTTCGTCCGCCGCCCCTGCCAACTCGCTGAGCACTAACACGCCCTGCTGATCCACCTGGCATGCCACAAACTCTTTAGCCACTAAGTTCATTCCATCCGCGAGCGAGCTCACGATGCACGCATCCGCCATCCGGTACAGGGCCGCCAAACCTTCTTGCGGCATGGCCTGCGGCAAATGGATGATCGGGCGCCAGCGCGGTGTGCCGTAGGCCGCATTAATGCGCGCAATCTCCTCCTCCACGCGCTGCTGAAGATCCCGGTAGCTCTTAATCTCGGTGCGGCTGGGTGCGGTCTTCTGAATGACAACCAGTCGCTCCCGATACCCCGGAGCGCTTTGGAACAGGACCTCCAACGCGTGCAACCGTTCCGGGATCCCTTTCGTGTAGTCCAGCCGGTCGACGCTCACGGCGATCAGGCGCCCGTCGAGGGCGAACTGGTCGCGCAGGCGCGCCATCCACCTTTCGCAGGCGGGCGAGCGCGCGGTGCGCTCCAGCGCTGCGGCGTCTACACTAATCGGAAACGCCTGGACGTGGGTGACGTAGCCGTTGTACTCCACGATGGATTCCTCGCGGTCCACCTGCGCGCCGAGCTCGCGCTCCGCACACTCGAGGAAGTGCTGGACATCGAGGGGATGCTGGAAACCCACC
>DASWFZ010000017.1:0-5502 GCA_036393975.1 bacterium
CCACATCACTGAGGTGACGCGCGGTTTGGAGGAAGGCGACAAAGTCTTCTTCCACAGCATTGTGACGTGGGAGGAAGAGCTGCTGCGCCGCACCGTGAACGGTCAAAAGGCCCCCGGTCGTCGTCCCGCACCGCGGCGTGCCGCGGAGGCCGGGGTGGGACGGCGTCGCCCGCCCGCTCCTCCCGAAACGTAGTTGCGCGACTCCCCCGCGCCTGTGCTCCCGTTCATCTCCATCCAGAGCGTGTCGGGACCCTAGTCTCAACTCACGCGTATGCCGGCCAATCCTAGCGCAGTCGAGCGCGCGCTCAAAGCGTCGGTCGCAGGCGAAGTCCGCTTCGACCCAGCTTCCCGAGTTCTCTACAGCACGGATGCCAGCATCTACCAAATTCTCCCGCTAGGCGTCGTCATTCCCCGCGATGATGACGATATTGCCGCCACCCTGCGAATTGCTGCGGATGCGGGGACCCCGATCTTGCCCCGCGGAGCGGGGACCAGCCTGGCAGGGCAATCCATCGGCCGGGCAATCATCTTGGACTGTTCCAAGTACATGTCCCGGATCTTGGAGCTCGATGGGGCCCGCCCGCTGGCACGGGTGCAGCCGGGGGTGGTGCAAGATGACCTCAACCAGGCCGCCCGCCCCCACGGACTGCGGCTGGGCCCAGACACCGCGACCAGCAACCGGGCGACCTTGGGGGGGATGATCGGCAACAACTCCTGCGGGGCGCGTTCCATCGTGTATGGGAAGATGATGGACCACGTGCAGGAACTGCGCGTGATGCTCATTGACGGAACCGAGTTGCACCTCCGCCGGCCCGGCCCCGGGCGACCTCCCGCGGTCGCATCAGGCCGGGAGGATGTGATCCGCCGGAGTGTGGCGGCGATCGTGGAGCGCAATCGCGAGGAAATCGAGCGGCGATTTCCTCGCTTACTGCGTCGCGTCAGCGGCTACAATCTCGACGCGTTGGTCCGCGACCCCGCTGACTTGATCAACCTGCTCGTGGGGTCCGAAGGCACGCTGGGCATCGTGACGGAGGCGACCGTCGGGCTCGTCCCCCAGCCGGCGAGCACCGTGCTGGCAGTCGTCCACTTTGCCGACCTCTTTGCGGCATTGGATGTCGTGCCACTAATTTTGTCCTTCGCTCCGTCGGCAGTCGAGCTGATCGATCGAATGTTGCTGGAGATGACACGTGCTCAGCTCGAATACGCCCGGCGCATGACCTTCGTGCAGGGCGATCCGGATGCCCTGCTGATCGTGGAGCTCTCCGGTGCGACACCCGCCGAGCTTGCGGACCGCCTCGCCGCGATGGAGCGGGCGCTGCGCGCGGAAGGCGTCCAGGGGGCGATCGTGCATGCGACGTCGGGGGCCGACCAAGACAACATTTGGCGGGTGCGGAAGGCCGGGCAAGGACTCTTGCAAGGGGTGAAGGGCGACGCCAAGCCGATCGCATTTGTCGAGGATACGGCCGTCTCCCCCCAGCGCTTAGCCGCGTACATGCGGCGGTTCAAGTCTCTGCTGGACGCCCACGGGGTGCGCGCGGCGATCTACGCGCATGCGAGTGTCGGGTGTCTCCACGTCCGGCCGCTGATTGATCTCAAGCGCCAGCACGACATCGAGAAGATGAAAGCCATCGCCGAGGCCGTGGGCGAGTTGGTCATCGAGTTTGAGGGCACCATGAGCGGCGAGCACGGCGACGGCTTGGTCCGGTCGTGGTTTGTGGAGCGCTTCTTCGGCTCTCAGGTCTACGGCGCGTTCCAGGAGATCAAGGCACTGTTCGATCCGTCCGGCCTGATGAACCCCAGCAAAATTGTCAACGGTCCGCCGATGGATCAGTCGCTGCGGTATGGGTCGCACTATCGCACCCAGCCCATCGCCACGATCTTCGACTGGTCGAAAGACGGCGGCTTCGGACGATCGGTGGAGCTGTGTAGCGGGCTCGGCGCGTGCCGCAAAACCTCCGAGGGGACGATGTGCCCATCGTACATGGTGACGCGCGAAGAGGAGCACTCGACTCGAGGGCGGGCGAATCTCTTGCGTGCCGTCTTGTCCGGGGTCCTCCCGACACAGGAGGTGACCGGTACGCGCTTGTACCAGGCGCTGGACCTCTGTCTGGAGTGCAAGGGGTGTAAGGCGGAGTGTCCGGCCAATGTTGATATGGCGAAACTGAAGTATGAATTTTTGGCTCAGTACTATCGGGCGCATGGAGTGCCTCTACGCGCCTGGTTATTTGGACACTACCGGTTGCTGAACCACTGGGGATCACGGGCAGCGCCGCTCTCCACGGCGCTCACCCAATCCCGTCCGGCTCGCTGGGTGCTGGATCGGCTGGTGGGCATCGACCGCCGGCGCCCGCTGCCGCCTTTCGCGCGTCCGAATTTCCTGCAGTGGTGGAACGCGCACCGGCAGGCGCGCGCACGAGTGAGCTCTCCACCCCACGCGCGCGCAGGTTCCCGCGGCCCGGTCGCCCTCTTTGCCGACACGTTCATGATCTACAACTATCCGCAGGTCGGCCGCGCGGCAGTGGAAGTCTTGGAACACCTGGGCTATGACGTCGAACTCGCCCCGCCGGTTTGCTGCGGACGCACGCTCATTAGCAAAGGACTCCTTCCCCAAGCGCAGGCGGCGGCGCGCCGGAACGTGGACGCGTTACTACCTGTCGCCGCGCGGGGGGTGCCGATCGTGGGGTGCGAACCGAGCTGCCTGCTGACTTTTCGCGACGAGGTGCCGGACTTGGTCCCGGGCGAAGCTGCACAGACCCTGGCCCGCGGTGTCTTCCTTGTTGAAGAGTTTCTCGCGAACGAACATCGGCGCGCACCCCTACCGCTTGCTGGCGGGGCCGGCCGTCATGTCCTCGTCCACGGTCACTGTCATGAGAAGGCGCTCGCGGGGACGGCGCCGCTGCAACAGGTCCTGACCACTGCGGGGTACACAGTGGAAATGGTTGATGCCGGCTGCTGCGGAATGGCCGGGTCGTTTGGGTTTGAGAAAGAGCACTACGAGATATCGATGGCCATCGGGGAGCGTCGACTCTTGCCCGCAGTCAGGCGGGTGGGTCCCGACGCGGTCGTGGCGGCGACGGGGGTGTCTTGCCGACAACAGATCGCGCATGGCAGCGGGCGGCGCGCTCTGCATCTCGTGGAGCTGCTCCAGCCAGCGGTGCCCCCCGCGGCGAAGCACGCCGCGGCGGTGAGCTGACGTTGCCCGAGGGGCCCGACGCACCCATCCCGCACGCGGGTTCGATAGCGGCGCCGCAGCCTGTGCGGGTCTCGCCCCGCGCGGGCGATCTGAACCTGCCGCTACTGATCGCCGCCTCGGTGGTGCATTTTCTCAACGACTTCTACGTTGCGTTCCTGTCCCCGTTGCTTCCTCTGGTCGTGGCTAATTTCCACCTCTCCCTTGCCCTGGCCGGTCTGCTCGCGACGATCCTGAACACCTCAGGGGCGATGTTACAACCGGGATTTGGGGCGTTGGCTGATCATTTCCGGCGCAGGGTGTTCATCAGGGTGGGACCGGTTCTGGCGGTGACGGGGATGGGACTCATGGGGCTGGCTCCATCATATGGCGTTCTCATCGTGCTGCTGGCTCTGGCGGGGGCGGGAACGGCGGCGTTTCATCCTCAGGGGGCGTCGACTGCCGGGGAGGCCAGCGGACGTCGAAAGGGTGCGGGCCTCTCAATATTCGTCGCAGGCGGAGAACTCGGCTATGCGCTGGGGCCGTTGGTCATCGCGGCGATTGTGGCTTGGCGCGGACTCGATGCCACCTGGATGGCCGCGTTGCCTGGAGTCCTCGCGTGTGTGCTGCTCTGGCCGGCGTTTCCCCCGGCTGGCGCGCCTCCGTCACGGTCTGGGACCGGGAGCTTCCGCACAGACTTGGGCGCAGCTTTTCATCCGATGCTCGTGCTCTGGCTCGTCGTGTTCCTGCGCAGCGTGATCATCACCTCATACCACACGTTCCTTCCCCTGCTGATCACGCAGCGGGGCGGGGCGCTCGTCGCCGGCGGGTTGGCCGTGTTCCTGTTCGGCGGAATCGGTGCCATTGGCGGGATTTGCGGGGGGATTCTCTCTGAGCGCATCGGTCGGAAGCGGCTGATGATGCTGTCGTTCATCATCACCGCGCCGCTGCTCGTCGCGTTTGTGCGAAGCCCGGCGCCGTGGTCGTATGTCTTTCTCGCCCTGGGCGGGATCGCGGTTTACTTGTCGGCTGCGGTGACCATTGTCATGGCGCAGGAACTGCTCCCCCATCGGGTGGGCGTCGCGAGCAGCATCGTGATGGGCGTCGCGTGGGGGATGGCAGGGCTCACTCTCACCGGAGTGGGTGCGCTGGCCGATCGAGTCGGGCTGGGGAATACGCTGATGCTGCTGTTGCTGCTCTTCGTTCCGGCGCTCGCTGCGGCGCGGGCTCTTCCGCGATCACTCGATACCGCAGTGGAACACTCCCGCTGACATCTGCGGTCGTCACGTAAGACGAAGGACGTTCTGCGCCGGTCGTTAGGCCTCGGGCTCGAACAGCTCGATGACGTTTCCGTCAGGATCCGCTAGCTGGGCAAGACGCCCGACGTCCACGGTGCGAGGGGGGATGAGGACTTTCGCTCCCCGTCTCTTCGCGTCGTTGAAGACGACTTCGAGATCGGCCACCTGAAATGTGATCTGGGTCGTCCCTGTGCCTCCGGCCTGCCCTCGGGGCTTGACCGCGAGGATCACGCCTTCAGTGCGGAACTCGGCCGACTTGTCCGACTTCGTGATCACGGGGAGTCCAAGCACGTAGGAGTAAAAATTGACCGCCTTTTTCATATCCGACACAAGCATGGAAACCTGCGTTAACTGGTCAAGCATCGCGACGTCCGGCTCACCTCCGCGTCGAACCAGATTCCTTCCTCTCTCCACCGTGCGCGTTACCGGTGGCTGCCAAAATGGGTGCGTACGACGATCGATTCACCTAGTCCATACGTACCCGCAGTGCCAGTGTTTCCACCCTTCCCTCGAGCCTCCTGCGACGCGCCCTCGGAAGATGTGGTCGAGGGGATCGTACGTGCCAAGAGGGACACCTCGGCAGCCCGCAGCCTCCAGTCAGTGGTACTGAGTCGGGACCATCAGTCGATGACGACCCGCTGCACTAACGACAGCAGCAGGATGGCAATCCACGGCGAGAAATCTAGCCCGCCGATTGGAGGCATGATGCGGCGAATGGGGTCGAGGATGGGCGCGGTGGCCCGGTAGATGAACCGAACGGCCGGGTGAGATGCATCGATGCCGGGGATCCAACTTATGACGACGCGCGCGATGAGGAGCACGTACAAAACTTCGAACACGACCCGGATTAGCGCTAGGGGACTCACGACGCTCTCGTCAATCTGGCGGTCCGCTCTTCTATTCGACTCGCGCGTTAGCGAGTTCCTGTGTGTAAGAAAAGACCCGGTCGGGGTGAATCCCGACCGGGTCTTGTGCGTCGTCAGTGCTGTGGTTTACACCGGGACGACGTTCGCAGCCTGCGGGCCCTTTTTCCCA
>DASWFZ010000018.1:0-1921 GCA_036393975.1 bacterium
CTGACCTCATAGTCGCGGCTCATGCGGGCGATCATCTCTTTGATCAACTGGTGCTCCCCGATGGGGACGCCAAACGCACGGCGCTCTTGGGCGTATCGCACGCTGGCATCCAGGCAGGCCCGAATCAGTCCTGTCGCGCCCGAGGCCACGGTGTAGCGGCCCTGGTCGAGGGCGAACATGGCGATGCGAAATCCTTCCCCGTCCTGCCCGAGGCGATTGTCTTCGCTTACGCGGACTTCGTCCATCGTGATCGTCCCGGTATTCCCGGCGCGAATTCCCAGCTTGCCATGCAGCGTGGACGTGGCGAGTCCCTTCATGTCACGCGTCAGCACGAACGCGGACAGCCCAGCATGATCGCGCTGCTTCTGCTTGACAGGGTCCGTCCACGCAAAGATGAGGAAGTGGTCGGCGACATCCGCGAGCGACATCCACGTTTTCTCGCCATTGAGAACGTAGTTGCGGCCGTCCCGCACCGCCGTGGCTTGGATCCCCACGGCGTCGCTCCCCGCCGCCGGCTCGGTCAGCCCGTAGGCGGCAACTTTCTCACCTCGCGCCTGCGGGACGAGAAACCGCCGGCGCTGGTCTTCGGTTCCCCAGGCGAGCAGGCTCAGGCTGTTGAGCCCCAGGTGCACCGAGAGAATCACGCGCAGCGAGGTGTCGACATACTCCAACTCCTCGCAGGCCAGCCCTAGACTGATGTAGTCGCTACCGGCTCCGCCATACCGCTCGGGGATGCACAGGCCCAGCAGACCCAACGCACCCATCTTCTGCAAGATAGTGCGATCAAACGTCTGAGAGCGGTCCAGTTCGCGGATGCGGGGGGCGACTTCACTGGCGCCGAAGTCGCGGACCATCTTCTGGACCATCCGGTGATGATCCGCTAGGGCGAACTCCATCTCGCCTCTCCTTCCACGCGGGCCACCCGACTCCGCGTGGATACCTGGGGGCGCGTGCGGATAGATCGATAGTACATTGAGAACAAAAAAAGGAAGAGGGCAGCGGCCATTACTGGCCCCGTCCTCTTCCTTCTTCGGTCGTCTGACTCCTGGCTTCCTTCTCGTTTGCTCTTTGGAGCCGCTCAGTGTGTCGGCTGCGCCGTCACCTGCCGCGCGATCTGCAGGGCGGTACCGAACTGCCGGTCCACGCCGACCTCCAGATCGGTCGCCGTCAGGACGGCGGCCACATCAGGTTCGACGCCGGTGTGTTCGAGTCGCACGCCCATCCCGGTCGTTAGTCGAAACGCCGTAATACTCAACGCCGACCCATCGGACAAATCGTGGAGAATGCTCGCCTCGACCGCCCCCGCGGTCTTCGCGCCCACCAGAGTCCCTCGGTGGTTCTCTTTAATCGCCGCCGCCAGCAACTCGGCAGCGGAGGCACTCCCCTCGTCCACCAACACGATCAGCGGAACGGTAGCCGGAAGTAGAGGCGATCTCGTGGTACGGACCACATCGACCTTGCCCCCGGGGCGTACCTGCGCGTACACGCGGAGTCCGCGCGGCAGCAGGGTGTTGAGAACGCGATCGAGTTCAACGAGGTAGCCGCCGCTGTTCCCGCGCAGATCCAGCACGAGGGCCCGCATGCCCTGCTGCAGCAAGCCCGCGATAGCATCCCGGACATCATTGCCGGTGTGGTCGACAAACTGGTACAGCCGTAGATAGCCCACTTTGCCATCAAGCAGCTCGGTTCGGAAGACAGCGGGCACGACGATCGGCGCTCGGGTGATCGTGAACCCCAGCGGGTCTGAGACACCTACCCGGGCGAGGGTCACCGTGACCGCACTCCCCGCGGGACCGCGAATCATGCCCGACACCTGGTCGACGGTCATCCCCCCCGTGGGGAGATCATTGATCTTCGCAATGCGATCGAATTCGTGCACCCCTGCGGCCTCGGCAGGACCACCCGGGATCACCGCCCAGAT
>DASWFZ010000019.1:0-30474 GCA_036393975.1 bacterium
GGAGATGGTGATGCCGGGGGACAACATCACGATGGAGATCTCCCTGATCACGCCGGTGGCGATGGAAGAGGGGCTGCGGTTTGCGATCCGCGAAGGCGGGCGGACGGTGGGAGCCGGCGCCGTGACCAAGGTCACCGAGTAGCCATGGCGCAGCGCATCCGCATCAAGCTCCGCGCCTTCGACCACAAAGTGTTAGACCAGTCGGCCGAGCGCATTGTCGAGACGGTGCGGCGCACCGGAGCCCGTGTCGCGGGGCCGGTGCCGCTCCCGACCGCGCGCAACCTGTATTGCGTTCTGCGCTCGCCGCACGTTGACAAAGAGTCGATGGAACACTTTGAACTGCGCACGCATAAGAGACTGATCGACATTTTGGAGCCCACGCAGAAGACGGTCGATGCCCTCAGTCACCTGGATCTGCCGGCTGGCGTGGACATCGAGATCAAACTGTAGAGGCGTAGAGACCGAGATGGCGGCGATCCTGGGACGCAAAGTGGGGATGACCCAAATCTTTGATGCGGCGGGCAACGTGGTGCCCGTGACCGTCGTTCAAGCGGGCCCGTGCGTGGTGACGAACGTCCGCACGGCGAAGCGCGACGGGTATGTGGCGGTCCAAGTCGGGTTTGAGGTCCTGCCCGAGCGCAAGGTGACCAAAGCGATGAAGGGTGTGTTCGCTAAGGCGAAAACTGCGCCCCGGCGTGTCGTCCGAGAGTTCGTGCCCGCAGCGGGGGAGACGTACACCGTCGGGCAGGAGATCACGGTCGAAGCGTTCGCGGGTGGAGACATGGTGGATGTGGTGGGAACCAGCAAGGGGCGGGGGTTTTCCGGAGGCATGAAACGGCATCACTTCAAAGGCCAACGCGCGACCCACGGCGTCTCCCTCATGCACCGCGCGATAGGCTCCATCGGGTCCTCGGATATGGGACGAGTGTGGCCCGGTAAGCGCATGCCCGGTCGATATGGTGGGGCCCGTGTAACGGTGCAAGGTCTGGCGGTGGTCAAGGTCGATCCCAGCCAACATCTGCTCCTGATCCACGGCGCGGTGCCGGGACCGCGAGGCAGTCTGGTCATGGTGTGCAAGACCGCGTCTGGAAAACCCGTCACGACATCGGCCCCCGCTGGGAGTGCAACGTAACCGCGATGCCGACCGCTCAGGCATTTGACGCCCAAGGACAAGGACGAGGCTCCGTCGAGCTGCCAGCGGATGTGTTTGGCATTACGCCCCACACGGCGGTAGTCCACGAAGTCCTCGTGGCGCAGATGGCCAACCAGCGGACGGGAACGCACTCGACCAAGACGCGCGGGGAAGTCGCCGGCAGTACCCGCAAGATCTGGCGGCAGAAGGGCACGGGGCGCGCGCGGCACGGGAGCCGGAAGGCGCCCCTCTTCGTGGGTGGAGGCATCTCGTTTGGCCCCCAACCGCGCGAGCACAGACAGCACACGCCCCAAAAGATTCGACAGTTGGCGGTGCGGTCGGTCCTGTCCGCGAAGGCAGCGGCGGGGGCGATCGTGATCATAGATCCGCCGACCCTGGAGGCGCCCAA
Organism: bacterium; assembly: GCA_036393975.1. Lineage (GTDB taxonomy): Bacteria > Sysuimicrobiota > Sysuimicrobiia > Sysuimicrobiales > Kaftiobacteriaceae > 13-1-40CM-64-14. The sequence continues at coordinate 1,542 of DASWFZ010000019.1, forward strand.
GACGAAGGCCGTGATCGCGCTGCTGGCGCGCCTGCCGGTGAAAGGGAAGACGCTGGTGGTCACGGCGACCACGGACGTCATGCTCGTGAGGTCGGCCGCCAATCTGTCGCACGTCGTCGTGCGGCCGGCGGCGGGCGTGACGGTGTATGACCTCCTGGCCGCCGACACCGTCGTGTTGACGACGCCGGCAGTGGAGGCCGTCGCGAAGGTGTTTGGACGATGACCGATCCGCGCACCGTCATCCGTCGGCCCATCCTGACCGAGAAGAGTACTCGGGGGAACGAGGTCGGCAAGTACACGTTTGAAGTGGCCGGAGACGCCACAAAGCCGGCGATCCGCAACGCGGTGCAGCAGCTGTTCAGTGTGCAGGTCAAGAAGGTCAACACGATTCGGATTCACGGTCGGCAGCGGCGGCGTGGCCAACACACCGTCCACACGCAGGGCTACAAGAAGGCCGTGGTCACGCTGGTGGCAGGACAAAAGATTGACTTGGAGACACTCACGTAAGCTCCCGCAGGCGCGCGCCGCACCGCCTGGCGGAGATCGTGACGCCGGCGTCAGCGGCGCGTAACGCGAAGGGAGACCAAAGCACATGGGGCTGAAAAAGTTCAGGCCACTGACGCCAGGACAGCGGTTTGCGACGGTCCCGACGTTTGACGAGATCACGAAAACGACCCCGGAGCGTTCCCTGCTCGAACCGCTGCGCAAGAAAGGCGGCCGTAACGCCCAGGGGCGTGTCACCGTGCGTCACCGGGGCGGCGGCCACAAGCGTAATTACAGGCTAGTTGATTTCCGCCGTGACAAGCTGAACGTTCCGGCCAAAGTGGCGGCGATTGAGTATGACCCGAACCGCTCGGCGCGATTGGCCCTGTTGCACTACACGGACGGAGAGAAGCGCTACATTCTCGCGCCCGAGGGATTGGCCGTCGGCGACAAGATCCTGTCCGGACCGGAGGTGGAAGTCCGCCCGGGGAACGCGACAGCCCTCCGCCACATCCCGGTGGGCACGATGATCCACAACATCGAGCTCGCCCCGAAGCGCGGCGGCCAGCTGGTGCGGGCGGCGGGAACCGCGGCGCAAGTGATGGCGAAGGAAGGCGACTACGCGCACGTGCGCTTGCCGTCCGGCGAAGTGCGGCTTGTCGCTCTCGAATGTATGGCGACGGTCGGCCAGGTCAGCAATCTTGAGCACTCGTCCATCTCGATTGGCAAGGCCGGACGGAAGCGGTGGCTGGGGATCCGCCCGACTGTGCGCGGATCGGCCATGGATCCGGCCAGTCACCCGCACGGCGGGGGGGAAGGGCGCTCACCAATTGGCATGCCTGGTCCGGTGACCCCGTGGGGCAAGCCGACGCTGGGCTACAGGACGCGCAAGCCGAAGACCAGCGACAAGTTCATCGTGAAGAGGAGGAACTAACCGCGGCGACTACATCGCCGGGGGATCACCTATGGGTCGGTCAACCAAAAAAGGGCCTTTCATCGACGAGCATCTTGCGAAAAAAGTCCGGGAGCTGAACCGGACGCGGGAACGCAAGGTGATCAAGACCTGGTCGCGGCGCTCCACGATTCTGCCCGACATGGTGGGGCATACGATCGCCGTCTACGACGGCCGCAAGCACGTGCCCATCTACATTGCCGAACAGATGGTAGGCCACAAGCTGGGCGAATTCGCGCCCACACGGACGTTCAAAGGACACGGGGTCGCAGGAGCGGCGGCGGCGGCGGCTGCTGCAGCGGAACGCACGACTGGGGTGACCCCGGCTGCGTCCGCCCCGAGTGCCCCGGCGGCGCCCTCGGCGGGGTCGTAGGAGGAGACCGATGGAGGCTCGAGCGGAGGCGAAGTACGTGCGGCTGTCGGCGCCCAAGGTCCGGCGGGTCGTGAGCTTGATCCGCGGCCGTCCCGTGGCGGAAGCACAGGCGTTGCTCCAGTTTACGCCCTCGCCTGCGGCGCGCGTCGTTGAAGGTGTGCTAAAGTCGGCGGTCGCGAACGCCGAGAACAACCTCGAATTGGCAAAGGATACGCTGGTTGTCTCCCGGGCCTACGTCGATGAGGGTCCGGTGACCAAACGCGTGCACCCGCGCGCCCGCGGGCGCGCCGATGTGCTCGCCAAGAAAAGCAGTCACATTACTGTGATTGTGGCCGACACAGGACGCTAGTCATTCTCATATGGAGGTGACCTGGTGGGGCAAAAGATTCACCCAATAGGGTTACGGGTCGGGATCATTCGCGACTGGGAGTCGCGGTGGTACGCCAAGAACATGGCCACCCTCATCCTCGAGGACCTGACAATTCGGACTCATATTAAAAAGAAGCTATCCCGGGCGGGCATCTCGCGCGTAGAGATTGAACGGTTCGGCACCCAGTCTGGGGTCGGCGGCAAGCCGCAGGTGCGCGTGATCATCCACGCCGCCCGGCCTGGCATCATCATCGGGCGCGGCGGAACGGGGATCGATGCGCTCAAGAAAGAGCTCGATGAGATGACCGGCAAGCAGGTCCAGCTCAACGTGCAGGAAATCCGTCGGCCTGAATTGGAGGCCCTGCTCGTCGCCGAGAACGTGGCGCAGCAACTAGAACGGCGTGTCGCCTACCGCCGGGCCATGAAGCAGGCCGTGCAGCGCAGCCTGCGCGCGGGGGCGAAAGGCATCCGCATTTCCTGCTCGGGACGGCTGGCCGGGTCAGAGATCGCCCGCTACGAGTGGTACCGCGAAGGACGCGTCCCGCTGCACACCCTGCGGGCAGACATCGATTTTGGGATTGCCGAAGCGTTGACGACGTACGGACGGATCGGCGTGAAGGTGTGGATCTACCGCGGGGAGATCCTCCCAGAGCGGCGACTGGAAACAGAACTGCGGCGTCCTCCGCGGCCGTTTGATCGCGCCGGGGGTCCGCCGAGCGAACCCGCCCCAGTAAGCGGGGGGGCGACGGAACCCGATCGCACCGTGGTCATCCCAACCAAGGTCCCACGCCCGATCGTGACCAGGAGACCAGCCGATGATGGCGCCTAAGCACTCCAAATACCGGAAGGCCCACCGGGGCCGCATGCGCGGGCATCCGCTATCTGGGGCGACGATCGCCTTTGGCGAGTATGGATTACAGGCCCTCGAGCCGGCGTGGATCTCGAGCAAGCAGATCGAGGCGGCGCGCCGCACGATCACCCGGTACATCAAGCGGGGCGGCAAGCTGTGGATCCGGATTTTTCCTGACAAGCCTTTTACGAAAAAGCCCGCGGAGACCCGCATGGGCAGCGGCAAGGGCAACATCGAAGGCTACGTGGCGGTGGTGAAGCCGGGGCGCATCATGTTTGAATTGGCCGGGGTGGACGAGGCGAATGCGAAAGAGGCCCTCAGGTTGGCGCGTCACAAGCTGCCGATCAAGACGAAGTTCGTCGCCCGGGCGGAGGCGGTGAGCTGATGACGTTGGACGCGCGGGAGTTGCGCGAGTTATCCCCCGAGGAGTTGCAGCGCAAGCTGGAGGACACGCAGCGTGAGCTGTTCAGCCTGCGCCTGAAGGTCACGGGCCAGCAGACCAACACGGCGAAGCGGCGCATGCTGCGGCAGGATACGGCACGGCTGAAGGCCGTGCTGGCCGAAAAAGGAGTGCACGTGTGACGGACGAGCGGAATCGGCGCCAGACACGCGTGGGCGTCGTCATTAGCGACAAGATGATGAAGACAGTCGTCGTGCGGGTCGAGACGACACGTCGGCATCCGACGTATGGCAAAACCCTCCGCCATGTGCTGAAGTTCAAGGCGCATAATGCCGAGGACCAGGCGAAGCAGGGGGACCGAGTATTGCTGGAGTCGACGCGCCCGCTGAGCAAAGACAAGCGCTGGCGCGTGGTCCAAGTGCTGGAGAAAGCGCGATGATTCAGACGTATACCCGGCTGAAGGTCGCCGACAATACAGGCGCGCGGCAGCTCATGGTGATCCGCGTCCTGGGCGGCAGCACCCGCCGCTACGCGACGGTCGGGGACGTCGTCGTGTGCTCGATCAAGCAGGCCATCCCGAACAGCGCCGTCAAGCAAGGGGAGGTTGTCCGGGCGGTGGTGGTCCGCACGACGCGACAGTTGCGCCGGTCGGATGGGTCCTACATCCGTTTTGACGACAATGCCGGGGTGATCCTGACCGACCAGCTCAACCCGCGGGGCACGCGCATCTTTGGCCCCGTGGCGCGCGAACTACGCGACAAACAGTTCATGAAAATTATCTCGCTGGCCCCTGAGGTGCTCTGAAGACGCGGGAGTAAACGACCCCGCGCTCGAGCGCACAGGGCTCGCATACCAAATAGGTGAGGAGTCGGTAATGAGTGTGGTAGCGGAACGAGAAGCGATTCACGTGAAGAAAGGCGACACGGTTGAAGTGATTGCCGGTCAGCAGCGCGGCAAGCGGGGTAAGGTGCTGCAGGCGCAGCCCAAGCACGGCCGGGTGATCGTGGAGGGCGTCAACATTCACAAGCGTCACAGCAAGCCCACGCAGAAGTTGCCCCAGGGGGGCATCGTGGAGAAGGAAGCTCCGATCTATAGCAGCCGGGTGATGCTGGTCTGCCCGAAGTGCAGCAAGGCCGCGCGGGTCGGGCATGGCTACCTGGCCGACGGGACGAAGGTGCGCGTGTGCAAGCGCTGCGGGGAGCACCTCGAACAATGACAGAGAAGAAGCGCGCCACGCCGAAAGTCACCTCAGGCCGCGCCGCTCCCAAGGCGCAAGACGCCAAGAGCGTCAAGGCCAAGGGCGGCGCGGCTCCGAAGCCCGCGGAGGCTGTTCCTCCGAAGAAGACGCCCCCCGCTCCCGCAGCCCCAAAGGCGGCGGAGGAGAAACCGCCGCAGCAGAAGGCGGCGTCGGCAGAGGTTGCTGCTCCGGCCAAGAAGCCCGAGCGAAAGCCCGCCGAGGCACCGAAGGTGCCGGCGGGACCAGTTGAGCCCCGAGTGCCCGCGCGGCTGAAAGTCCGGTACCGACAGGAGATCCTTCCCCGGCTGCGAGAGCAGTTCCGGTACCGCAATGTGATGGAAGTCCCGAAACTGGAGAAAGTGGTCATCAACATGCGGGTCGGCGATGCGACCACGGACACCCGCTTTCTAGACAAAGCGGTGGAAGAGCTCACCCTGATCTCAGGGCAGAAGCCGGTCATTCCGCGGGCGAAAAAGGCGATCGCGGCCTTTAAGCTGCGCCGCGGGATTCCGATCGCCGCGAAGGTGACCATGCGGGGCGACCGGATGTACGAGTTTGTGGACAAGCTCTTCAACGTGGCCCTGCCGCGGATCAAAGACTTCAAGGGGATCTCGGAAAAACAGTTTGACGGACGCGGCAATCTGAACATCGGATTGCGTGAGCAGCTGATCTTTCCGGAGATTGACTACGACAAGGTGGAAAAGATCCGGGGCATGGATGTGACGCTGGTGACCACCGCGCGCAGCGATGAAGAAGCCCGGGAGCTGTTGCGCTTGCTGGGACTGCCGCTGCGCCTGCCAGAGACGGCTTCCCCGACCGCGCTAAAGGAGCGATGACGTGGCCAAGAAGTCGATGATCGAGAAGTGGAAGCGCACCCCGAAGTTCAAAGTGCGCAAGTACTCGCGGTGTTTGCGGTGCGGGCGGCCTCGGGCCGTGTTTCGAAAGTTTGGGTTGTGCCGTATCTGTCTGCGTCAGTTGGGCCACCGGGGCGAGATTCCCGGATTGGTTAAGGCGAGCTGGTAAGCGGCTCGAGCGGGAGGGTAGACACGGTGGGCGTTATCACCGATCCGATTTCTGACATGCTGACCCGGATCCGCAATGGTGTGGGGGCCCGGCACGATCACGTCGACGTGCCCGGCAGCCGCCTGAAGATGGAGATCGCGCGGATCCTGAAAGATGAAGGGTTTATCGCCGACTGGCATCGGATTGACCGCGGCCCTCAGGGGGTACTCCGGATCACCCTGAAGTATGGCGCACGCAAAGAGGCGACGCTGTCGGGCCTCACGCGGGTGAGTCGGCCGGGGTTGCGCCTGTACGCCGGGCGGCAAGAGATCCCGCGCGTGCGTGGCGGACTGGGGGTCGTCATCCTGACGACCTCCCGTGGGGTGATGACCGATCGCCAGGCCCGGCGGCTGGGGATCGGCGGCGAGGTCATTTGTTATGTCTGGTAGCTGCGGTACCTCCCATGCGTCGGGGGCGGGACGGGAGAGCGGCGTAGACGGGCTTGGCGTGGAGGGTATCTGATGTCCCGAGTGGGCAAGGCGCCCATCGTCATTCCTAAGGGCGTAGAAATCAAAGTGACCGGACGCACCGTCGAGGTGAAGGGACCCAAGGGGCGGTTGGTGCGCGACTGTCATCCTGACATGACCGTGCAGCTGCAGGATGGCACGCTCACCGTGCAGCGCCCGACCGACCTGGAGCACCACCGAGCCCTCCACGGGCTGACGCGCGCGTTGCTGGCCGGAATGGTCCGCGGTGTCGTCGAGGGCTACAAGATCGAGTTAGATATCGTCGGAGTCGGGTACCGCGCCGCCAAGCAAGGCACGGGGTTATCGCTGCAGGTGGGGTACTCGCATGCCGTCGATGTTCCGGCACCGACGGGGATCCAGTTCGACGTGCCGCAACCGACACGGATCGTGGTCACCGGGATTGACAAGGAACAGGTCGGACAGATCGCGGCCCGTATCCGCAGCACCCGCGCCCCCGACCCCTATAAGGGGAAGGGGATTCGCTACGTCGGCGAGCGCATCAAGCTCAAGCCGGGCAAAGCCGGGCGCACGGTCGGTGGAGTGGCCGGGGCCGGCGGGAAGGCAGGGCCGTAGCGATGTTCAAGAGAGCGGAACGCAATGTGTTGCGTCTTCAGCGCCACGCGCGCAGTCGCAAGACCCTGCGGGGGACACAGGCGCGTCCGCGCCTGGCTGTGTTCCGAAGCTTGCAACACATCTACGCGCAAATCATCGACGATACCAAGGGGCAGACGCTCGTGACAGTCTCGACGCTTGATCCCGAGCTGCGCCCGCAGGTCAAGGGCCAGAAGAAGACAGCGGCGGGTGAGCTCGTGGGCCAGCTGCTGGCGCGCCGGGCCCGCGACAAAGGTATCAATGCGGTGGTGTTCGACCGGGGCGGCTTCAAATATCATGGTCGGATCAAAGCCCTCGCCGACGCCGCCCGGAAGGCCGGATTGCAATTCTGATGTCGCGATCTCCCTGAGTCGTCGATACACTCGGGGGCGCATAAGACGGAGGATGGAATGGTCATCAAGCGAGTGGACCCTGCGTCAGTGAACCTCACGGTCGAGAAGGCCATCTGGATCAACCGGGTGGCCAAAGTCACGAAGGGCGCGAAGCGCTTCAACTTTGCTGCGTTGGTGGTCGTCGGCGATGAGCAGGGGCATGTGGGCGTCGGGCTGGGGAAGGCTGCGGAGGTCCCCGATGCGATCCGCAAGGCCGTGGAGGACGCGAAAAAGCAACTCATTACCGTCCCGCTGAAAAAGACGACGATTCCCCACCCGGTCATCGGGTTGTACGGGGCCTCCAAGGTTTTGCTGAAGCCTGCCTCCGAAGGGACCGGCGTGATCGCGGGAGGATCGGTGCGGGCGGTTATCGAGGCGGCCGGGATCAAAGACATTCTTACCAAGTCATTAGGCTCCCGCAACCCGATCAATCAGGCGCGGGGCACACTTACCGCGCTGTTGGAATTGCGGACGCCTGAGGAAGTGGCCAAGACGCGAGGGAAGCCGGTGGAAGAACTTGCCGGGACGTCACGTTGAAACCAACGATGATGAAATTCGATACGCTCAAGCCAGCGCGTGGGAGCCGCCGCCCCCGGCGCCGCGTGGGACGCGGGCTGGGGTCCGGACGCGGCAGCTATAGCGGCCGTGGACGGAAAGGGCAGGGGGCGCGTGCGGGTCCGGGCCCGCGTCCAGGATTTGAGGGCGGTCAGACCATCCTGACCAAGCGCCTGCCATTTCGGCGCGGGGTCCGGGCGGGGGGGGTGAGTCACGCCGGCGGCGTGGCACGCCTCAAATACGCCCCGGTGAACTTGGGCGCCCTCAACCGCTTCCCCGCCAACAGCGAGGTCACGCCTGCGCAGCTGCAGGGCGCACATCTCGTCAGGGCGGGTCGGATCAAGATTTTGGGGACCGGCGCACTCGACCGTCCCCTCACCATTAAGGCCCATGCTTTTAGCAAGAGCGCGCTCGCGGCGATCGAGAAGGCTGGCGGACGAGCCGAGGTGATTCCCAGTGCTGGGCGGCCTGCTTAACGCTCTTCGCATCGCCGACCTGCGTCGCCGGGCGCTCTTCACGGCGATCATGCTGGTGGTGTACCGCTTTGGGACCCACCTGCCAGTCCCCGGCGTGGATGTCCACGCGCTGGATCGCATCCTCAAGCAACAAGGGTCCGTGTTCAGCTTCCTGGATCTGTTCGTGGGTGGCGCCTTCAGCCGGTTTGCGCTCTTTGCGTTGGGCGTATTCCCGTACATTACTGCGTCCATCATTATGAGCTTGCTCCAAGTGGTCTTCCCGACATTGAAGGAGATGGCGCAGGAAGAGGGCGAGGCGGGGCGGCGCCAGATCGGTATGTACACCCGCTACTTGACCGTCGTCCTCGCCGTCTTGCAAGGGATGGGGCAGACGGTGCTCATCCGCAACCTGGGGGCTCTACCGGACACGCGGCCACTGACGATGGGCATGATCGTCATCACGCTCACTGCGGGGACGATGCTGTTGACCTGGTTGGGCGAGATCATGACCGAGTATGGAGTGGGCAACGGCGTGTCGCTGATCATCTTCGGCGGCATCGTGGCCCGCCTGCCGAGCCAGACCGCCCAGACCCTTGGGCTGCTGCGCGTGGGCGAGGTGAAGGTGATTTCGTTCCTCCTGGATATCGCCGTCGTGCTGGCGAGCATTGTCGCCGTGGTGGCGGTCACGCAGGCGATCCGCAAGATCCCCGTGCAGTACGCCAAGCGGGTGGTCGGGCGGCGCGTCTACGGAGGACAGAGCACGCACCTGCCGCTCCGGTTGATCCAGGCCGGGGTGATTCCGATCATCTTTGCCGTATCCGTGCTCCAGTTTCCGGGTACGATTGCCACCTTTGTAAATAACGAGTGGATTCGTCGGGTGGGGCAGGCCATCTTGCCGGGCCAGATGTGGGGGGACATCCTGTACTTTGTCCTGATCATCCTGTTCACGTACTTTTACACGGCGGTCAGCTTTGACCCCAATGACATTTCCGAAAACATCAAGAAGTACGGGGGATTCATTCCCGGCATCCGGCCGGGTCGGCCGACAAGCGAGTACCTCAGCCGCGTGGCGGAACGGCTCACTCTGGTGGGCGCGCTGACCCTGGCGGCGATCGCGGTCCTGCCGATTTACCTGGCTCGGGGTACGGGCGTGCTGACCTTCTACTTGGCGGGGACGTCGCTGCTGATCGTGGTGGGGGTGGCCCTGGAGACGATGAAGCAGATCGAAGCCTACGTCCTGATGCGCCACTACGAAGGGTTCATGAGGTGAACCTGATCTTCTTCGGGCCTCCGGGCGCCGGGAAGGGGACGCAGGCGCAGTTGTTGCAGCATCGGGAGGGAATCCCTCAGATCAGCACCGGCGACATGCTGCGCGCGGCGATCCGGGCGCAGACGCCACTCGGGCGGCGGGCGCAGAAATTTGTGGACGCCGGCGAGCTGGTTCCCGACGACGTGATGATCGACATCGTGCAAGAGCGGTTGAACCAGCCGGACGCGCGGCGAGGGTTCGTGCTGGATGGGTTTCCCCGAACGGTGAAACAGGCGCAGGCGTTGGACCGGGTGCTCGAGGCCGGCGGCCGTCAGATCGACGTCGCGGTGTACTTCGAGGTGAGCGATGAGGTGATCGTCCTCCGCCTGGCCGGCCGACGGGTGTGTAAACAAGGGCACATCTACAACCTCGAGGCGAGCCCGCCCAAAGTGCCCGGGCGCTGCGACATCGACGGCAATCCGTTGTTTCAGCGGGAGGATGACCGTGAAGAGACGGTGCGGAAGCGGTTGGAAGTCTACCACCGGGAGACGGAGCCGCTAACGGATCTGTACCGCCGCCGGGGGATCTTTGCGCGCCTGCGCGATGGGGACATCGAAACCGTATACCGGAATCTGGTGGCCATCGTCAAAGCCAAAACGGCCTCTCAGAAACCGGATTAGCGGGAGACGAACATGGGACCGCGGACCGTAACCATCATTTTGAAGACGGAAGCAGAGATCCAACAGATGCAGCGCGCTGGAGGGCTTGCCGCCGAGGCCTTGCGCGAGGTGGTCGCTGCCGTCCGCCCCGGAGTGCGCGGGACGGAGCTGGATGCCCTCGCAGAGCGCTTCATCCGGGAGCGCGGAGCGACGCCCTCGTTTAAGGGATATCGAGGGTTTCCCGCGAGCATCTGCATCTCGGTAAACGATGAGGTGGTCCACGGGATCCCCAATGCTCGACCGCTGGCGCCGGGGTCGATCGTGTCGATCGACCTGGGTGCGGTGGTCGACGGCGTCCACGGCGATGTCGCGGTGACCGTCCCGGTGGGTGAGATTGCTCCCTCCTTGCAGCGGTTGCTGCAGGTGACGCGGGAGGCCCTTTACCGGGGGATCGAGCAGGTACGGCCGGGCAAGCGGCTGGGAGACGTGGGTGCTGCGATCCAGCGCCACGTCGAGGCGGCCGGGATGTCCGTCGTCCGGGATTTCGCGGGGCACGGCATCGGCCGGGCCTTACACGAAGAGCCGCAGATCCCTAACTTCGGGGAGCCCGGCACGGGGACGCAGCTGCGGGAGGGGATGACTCTGGCGATTGAGCCCATGGTGAATGTGGGCGGGTACGAGGTCATGATGGACGGTGATGGGTGGACGGTCCGGACACGAGACGGGCAACCCTCAGCGCACTTCGAGCACACAGTCGCCGTCACGGCGGCCGGTCCCCTGATTCTGACCGCCATCCCCGGCGGGGTGGTGTAGTGGACGACGTGTGCCTCGCACCGTATAATCTGTAAGGCTACCCCGCAGACTCCACAGAGTCGGCGGGGGGCCGTTGTTCCTGGCGCTCATTAGCGGGCGATGATGCGGGGGAAGCGAGATGAAGAAAGACGCGATTGAAGTAGAGGGCCAGGTGGTGGAGGTGCTGCCTAACGCTATGTTTCGCGTGGAGCTGAGCACCGGCCAACGGGTCCTGACCCACATCTCGGGCAAGATGCGCATCAACTTCATCCGGATCCTGCCCGGGGATCGCGTCAAAGTCGAGTTGTCCGCCTATGACCCGACGCGCGGACGGATTACGTACCGCTATCGTTAGGGCATGAGTTTGCTACTGCGAGAGGAACGCAACCATGAAAGTACGGGCATCAGTGAAGCCGATATGCGAGAAGTGCAAGGTCGTGAAGCGGGGACGGCGGGTGTATATCATCTGCGAGAACCCCAAGCACAAACAAAAGCAGGGCTAGTGGGAGGGGCCGATGGCTCGAATCGCAGGGGTTGATCTGCCGCGGGACAAACGGGTGGAAGTGGCGCTCACGTACATTTTTGGCGTGGGGCTGCCCCGCGCCCAGCAGGCGTTGGCGGCGACGAAGGTCAGTCCGGACACGCGCGTGCGGGATCTGACCGAGGAAGAGGTTACCCGCCTGCGGGACTACATCGACCGCAACTACAAGGTTGAGGGCGACCTGCGCCGGGACATCGCCATGGATATCCGCCGGCTGGTCGAGATCGGGTCGTACCGCGGCCTGCGGCACAAGAAGAACCTTCCCGTGCGGGGGCAACGCACCCGGACCAACGCCCGCACGCGGAAGGGGCCGAAGCGCACCGTGGGCTCGGGCAAGCGCAAGCTGACGAAGCGGTAGCAGAACGGAGAGGCGACAAGATGGCGACCGGGAGAACTCGCAAGAAGGAACGGCGGAGTGTGCCCACCGGCGTGGCCCACATTCAGTCGACGTTCAACAATACGATTGTCACGATCACCGACCCCCAGGGCCACGTGTTGGGGTGGTCAAGCGCTGGCGCCACCGGATTCAAGGGGTCCCGCAAGGGCACCCCGTTTGCCGCGGGGCTGGCGGCCGAGGCCGCGGCCCGCAAGGCGATGGAACATGGCGTCAAGCAGGTGGAAGTCTACGTGAAGGGCCCGGGGGCAGGACGCGAAGCGGCCATCCGTTCTCTGCAGTCCGCGGGGTTGGAGGTTAGCCTCATTCGCGATGTGACTCCGATCCCCCATAACGGCTGCCGGCCGCCGAAGCGACGGCGCGTGTAGGGGGCAATCGCACCATGCCCGACGACAGGAGGATCTAGATCGATGGCACGTTATACCGGAGCAGTATGTCGTTTGTGCCGCCGCGAGGGGATGAAACTGTACCTCAAGGGCGAGAAATGCTACACGGAGAAGTGCCCGGTACACAAGCGGCCAGTCCCTCCCGGTATGCATGGCCAGGGCCGGCGGAAGATGTCGGAGTTTGGCGTGAGGCTGCGGGAGAAACAAAAGCTGCGTCGCATCTACGGCGTTCTGGAGACGCAATTCAAGACGTATTTCCGCCAGGCGGCAAAAACCAAAGGTGTCACTGGCGTGCGGCTGTTGCAGTTGTTGGAGACGCGCCTGGACAACGTCGTGTATCGGTTGGGATTTGCCACGTCCCGCAAGGAAGCGCGGCAGATGGTCGTGCACGGGCACGTCGCTGTGGACGATAAGAAGGTGAACATTCCGTCATTCCACGTCCGGCCGGGGCACCGCATCGCGCCCACGACGCAGGGCCGGGAGCACCCCCGTCTGAAGGAACTCGCCCAGACTGGGTTGCGGACCCTGCCGAGCTGGCTCGAGTTCAACGCCACCACGCTACAGGGGCGCATCCTCGCCCTGCCGGCGCGGGAAGAGATTGACGTGCCAGTGTCTGAACAACTCATCGTCGAGCACTATTCCCGCTAACACCTGCGATTCGCAGGTGGTGGGGCCAATATCAAGAGGAGAGCGCTATGAGCATTGCAACGATCTGGGAAGCACCCAAAACGAAAATTGAGTATGCGGAGCTGTCGGAGACCTACGGGAAGTTCGTCGTGGAGCCTCTGGAGCGGGGATTCGGAGTCACGCTAGGCAACGCGGTGCGGCGGGTCCTGTTGTCCGCGATCCCCGGCGCTGCTGTCAGCTCGGTGAAGATCGAGGGGGTCCTGCATGAGTTCTCCACAATCTCCGGGGTGGTGGAGGATGTCACGCAGATTGTCCTCAACCTAAAGGAACTGACCCTGCGTCTGCACACCGACAAGCCGAAGTTGCTGCGCCTGGATGTGAAGGGCAAGCGCGACGTCGTCGCCGGCGACATCCAACAGGACGCCGAGGTGGATATCCTTAACCCCGACTTGCACCTGGCGACGCTGGATAAGAAGGACGCCCACCTGGCGATGGAACTGGTCGTCGAACGGGGCAAGGGGTACGTCCCCGCTGAGAAGCACCGGAAAAGCGAGCATGTAATTGGCGTCATCCCGGTGGACTCGATTTTCACGCCGATCCAGAAGGTCAATTACGTCATTGAGGACACCCGGTCCGGGCAGGAGGAGGCCGATCGGTTGGTCCTGGAAGTGTGGACCGACGGATCGATCCGACCCGAGGAAGCAGTCCAGGAGGCCTCCCGGATCCTGACCGACCAATTCAAGCTGCTCATCGGCATGGGCCAAGAGGGCGAGACGGCGGCCGGATTAGAGCCGGGCGCGGACGCCCAGATGGCCAAACTCTACGCGATGCCCATCGAGGAGCTGGACCTCTCCGTGCGGCCGTATAACTGTCTCAAGCGCGCCGGTATTAACACCGTCGGCGATCTCATTCAACGGACGGAAGAGGAGATCGTCGCAGTCAAGAACTTCGGGCGCAAGTCTCTGGATGAGGTCCGCGAGAAGCTGACCTCCCTCGGGCTGTCTCTGAAGAAGACCGAAGTGCAGTGAGGTAGGAGCGATGCTGGGTGCCGTCGGGCGGAAGTTAAATCGCGATACCGGAGAGCGTAAGGCTCTCTTCCGCGATTTGGTCAGTGCGCTGATCCTGCACGGCCACGTGGAAACCACGGTGCCCCGGGCCAAAGAAACGAAGAAGATTGCCGACGGGCTTGTGGATCTCGCTGTGAGCGGGGACCTGCATGCCCGGCGCCAGGTGCGCCGGCTGCTCACGGATGAGCGGGCGATCCGCCGGCTGTTTGTCGACGTCGCCCCGAAAGTCCAGAAAGGCCGCGGGGGCCACACGCGGATCACCCGGACTCGGGTGCGCCGTGGAGACGCGGTCGAATTGGCCTTGGTCGAGTTGGTCTGATCCTTCGTTCTCCGGCACACACGTTCTCGAACGTCACCCGGGCAGGCCTGCAGCAGACAGGCCTGCCCGCTGTCTTTCGATTGCAGGAGTCATCTGCATCGTGTAGATTCGCTTTGACATGGCGCTGATCGAGATCCAAAACCTTCACCACACCTACCACGTCGGGACGCCGGAAGCGGTAGTGGCCCTCGATGGCATCTCGCTGACCATCGACCGCGGCGAGTTCGTCGCCATCGTGGGCGGCAATGGGTCGGGGAAATCGACCTTAGCCAAGCACCTCAACGCCCTTTTGCTGCCTACGGAGGGCGAAGTGCGCGTCGATGGTTTGGACACCCGCGAGCCCGCCGCGACCTGGGAGATCCGTCAGCGGGTGGGCATGGTGTTTCAGAACCCTGACAACCAGTTGGTCGCGACCGTGGTGGAAGAAGACGTCGCCTTCGGTCCGGAGAACCTGGGGGTCCCCTCAAGTGAGATCGTCCAGCGGGTGGAGGAGTCTTTGCGCGTGGTAGGGATGCTCGCCTACCGCCGGCATCAACCGCACCTCCTTTCCGGAGGCCAAAAACAGCGAGTGGCAATCGCCGGGATTCTCGCCATGCGGCCGCAGTGTTTGGTGCTGGACGAAGCGACCACGATGTTAGACCCCCTGGGACAGCGCGAAGTCATGGAGACCATCCAGTCTCTCAACCGGGAGGGCGTGACGGTCATCCATATTACCCATGCCATGGAAGAAGCCGCGCAGTGTCCCCGGATGATTGTGCTCTCCGGCGGTCGTGTGGCCATGGACGGCCCGCCCGCCGACGTATTCTCTCGGGCTGACGACCTCCACCGCCTCCGACTTGTTCTCCCCCCCATTCCCTCTCTGGCATACCAACTGCGACGCGACGGACTGCCCGTGCCGGAGCGCATTCTGGATGCCGACGACCTCGCGGCGGCGATCGCCAGCCTGGCGACCGCGCGGGTCGGCCACGGGCAGGTGGGCAATGGCGCTGATTGAGTGTGTCGACCTCACCCACGTCTACCTCCAGGGCACCCCGCTCGAGGCCGTCGCCCTGCGCGGGGTGACCCTGTCGATTGACGCCGGAACCTTTGTCGGCCTCCTCGGCCCCACAGGCTCCGGCAAGTCCACCCTCATCCAGCACTTTAACGCCCTGCTGCGTCCGACCTCAGGCACCGTGCGCGTGGCGGGGATCGATCTGTCCCAGCCGCGCGCTGACGTGAAGACCGTCCGACGCAAAGTCGGCTTGGTGTTTCAATATCCGGAGCACCAGCTCTTCGAGGAGACCGTATTTGACGACGTGGCCTATGGCCCGCACAACCTCGGGCTCGCCACCCCGGAGATCCAGGACCGGGTGCATGACGCCCTGCGCTTGGTGGGCGTGGATCCCGATGCCTTCGGACGTCGGTCGCCGTTCTCGTTATCCGGCGGGGAGATGCGCCGGGTGGCCATCGCCGGCGTGCTCGCGATGCAGCCGGAGGTCCTCGTCCTCGATGAACCGGCCGCTGGACTGGATCCGCAAGGCAAACAGGAGATCCTCGGCCAAATCCGCACCCTGCACCGGGAGCGCGGTCTTACCGTGATTCTGATCACCCATAGCATGGATGAAGCCGCGCAACTCGTGGACCGGATTGTCGTGATGAACCGCGGGCAAGTCGCTATGGACGGCCCCGTCCGCGGCATCTTTCGTCGTGCAGATGAACTGGCCGCGATCGGCCTGGGCGTGCCGGCGATCACGGATCTCATGCTGCGGCTGCGGCGTCGCGGCGTGGCAGTGCGTCCGGATGTCCTGTCGCTCGAGGAGGCGCGGGCGGCTATCTTGGAGGCAGTACGGTGGAACTGACCCGCTACGTCACGATCGGCCAGTACCTGCCGCGGGAGTCCCCGATCCATCGGCTCGACCCCCGCACCAAGATTGCCGCGGTCACCCTGTGGACGGTGGCGATCTTCGTGGTCCGGGATTTCAGTGGCTATGCACTCCTGGCCCTCGTCCTGGGCGGGGTAGTGGCGGCGGCGCAGATTTCCCCCGGCTACCTCTTGCGCGGACTCCGTCCCATCGTGTTTTTGCTGTTGTTCACCGTCATCCTCAACATCTTTTTCAGCGGGCTTCAGGGCGGGACAGTCCTCTTCCGCCTGGGGCCGCTGCTGGCGACGCGCGAGGCCGTGCTGCGGGCGCTGTTCATCGGGGCCCGCTTGGTCGGCTTGGTCGTGGTGACATCCTTGCTGACATTCACCACGTCCCCGATGGAACTGACGGACGGCATTGAACGGAGCCTCCGCCCCTTTCGGCGGCTCGGCGTGCCGGCGCATGAACTGGCGATGATGATGACGATCGCCTTGCGCTTCATCCCCACCCTGTTAGAAGAGACGGAGAAGATCATCAAGGCCCAGATGGCTCGGGGAGCGGAATTCGATCAGGGCAATGTGCTCCGCCGCGCGCGCGCGCTCGTGCCGGTGCTCGTGCCGTTGTTCGTCAGCGCCTTCCGGCGGGCGGACGACCTTGCGCTGGCGATGTTGGCGCGATGCTATCGGGGTGGGGAGCACCGGACGCGAATGCGGGAGCTGTCCTTCGCGCCGCGGGACGGGATCGCCTTGGCGGTCGCGACAGTGGCATCGGTGGGTTTCGCACTCCCCTACGAGGTGTGGGTTAGGTTGGTCCACTGAGGGGAGGCATACACGCGAGGAGCGCAGCCCCTGCGCGCAGGCCGGGATAGGGTGTCGGGCTGTGCGTCCTGCGATCGCGTCAATCGCCCGTGCGCAATGTCAAGATCACCATTGAATATGATGG
The DNA here is from genome assembly GCA_036393975.1 of bacterium. Taxonomy (GTDB): domain Bacteria; phylum Sysuimicrobiota; class Sysuimicrobiia; order Sysuimicrobiales; family Kaftiobacteriaceae; genus 13-1-40CM-64-14. The sequence continues at coordinate 18,545 of DASWFZ010000019.1, forward strand.
GACCACGTTCTTCGGGTGGCAGCGCCTGACCGGTCGGCCCACGGTCCAAGCTGCCCTAGAACGCGCAGCCTCCCGGGTGACCGGCGAGCCAGTGAAGATCGTGGGGGCTAGCCGCACGGATGCGGGCGTGCACGCGCTCGGCCAGGTGGCCAACTTCAAGACCCAGAGCCATCTGGCCGCCGTCCGATTTCCGGCGGCGCTCAACGCGTACCTCCCGGAGACTGTGCGGATCGTTTCGGCAGAAGACGTGGACGATCGTTTCCACGCCCGCTTTTCGGCAACCGGCCGGATTTACCGGTACGCGATTCTCAATCGTTCTGCCCCCTCGGCCATCCTTCGCAACCACGCCTACCATGTGGCTACCGCTCTTGTTCACGATGCCATGGCCGCTGCGGCCGCCAACCTTCAAGGGACGCACGAGTTCACCGCATTCCGCAGCGCCGGATCGGGCGAACGCACCACCGTGTGCACCTTGCGGCGGGCAGCCGTGGCGCGCAGCGGCGACATGGTGATTTGCACGTTTGAGGCGGACCGGTTCCTACGGCATATGGTGCGATTGATGGTGGGGGTGTTGCTCAGAGTGGGGCAGGGGAAATTGACCGCCGAGGCGGTGGAGACCATCCTCTCATCGGGGCGGAACCAGAAAGCCGGACCCCGCGTGCCGGCGCATGGTCTGTACCTGGTGTCGGTCCTGTACGCGGAATCCCTGCACTCCCATCCACACCTACCGGACTGAGACTGGGCAGGCAATTGGTGCCACGTGCTCGCGGATTGTGGGGATGGGGCGGATTGTGTAGATTGAGGTGGGGCCCGTAGCTCAAGGGTAGAGCAGCGCCCTCATAAGGCGCGGGTTCCAGGTTCGAGACCTGGCGGGCCCACCAAGACTGATGAGGTTTTTCCCGCGGGCGGTCCTCCAGCCCAGTCTTCCCAGGTGGATTTGTTGTCCATCTGGGCATTTCGTCTGTCACTCCCAGGCCCCATTCTGCCTTAGGCGTCTACGGAGTGGAATCGAGGGGTACACAAGTGTTCTGGAGGTATGAGATAAGGTAAGACCCAAAAGGCATACGTCCGACGATCAAGCAGGCGACCGACAAACAAATGATGGACCTCAATGCATTTCTCAACGATCTCACGCGAGCCACTTTTGTCCTCGTCGCCGTGCTCACGCTCGTCGACTTCGCTCGGTACCGCGGCAGGACGCGACTTGATATTGCGTTGATGTTCGCCTCGCTCTCCGTCTACGTGGGGATTCAAGCCGTATCGAATCGGTTGGACATCGAGACCAGATGGGTTGATACGCTGGGGGTAGCCAGCGCTCTCGCCCACCCGTTCCTAATGGTCCGTCTCGTCCAGCACTTCCGCGAAGTCCGCGCACCCATTCTCCGCGCAGCCCTGGCAGGCTTGGCGGTATCGTGGGCGCTCGTCATCCTCTTCCCGCGACCGATCCCTCCCGTGCCATCCCTCGTCATCGTCGCATACTTCGGCGGGGCCGAAGCGTATGCGGCGATGGCTTTTGCGAAGGGGGCGCGAAAGACCGGCGGCGTCGTCCACCAGCGCCTGACCCTGGCGAGCGTGGCCTCGGGGTTGCTCGCTCTGATCGTTCTCATTGCCGGGGTGGAGGCCGTGGCTCCCTCCATAGGAGATTTTGTGCGGCTGCCCTCTCTTGGATTGGCCCTCCTCTCGGCGGTGGGTTACTACCTCGGGTTCAGCCCGCCCCGGGGGTTGCTCCGAGTATGGCAATTGCGAGAAATTCACCGTTTCCTCAGCGAGCGCGTTGGGCTGTCCCATGATGAGCGCGCCACGCGGTTGCCCGATCAGCTCTGCCACGCAGCCACACGGGTCGTCGGGGGATCAGGGTCCATTCTCGCACTCAAGGCCGACGAGGGTGATCAGCTCGTCGTGCGCGCAACCGACCACCCTGCGGTGCTGTCGCCCGTGATCGCCCTCATCCAGAACGAAGCAAAGTCCGCGAAACCCCGCCGCTGGTCTCTTGTCTCCGCCGCCGCGACGATCCCACAGGAGATCGCCAGGTTCATCGACTACCTGGGTGCCGACACCGTGTACGCTGTTCCCATTACGACGAAGGAGCGGACCTGGGGACTCCTGGTGACCTTGTGCTGGGCTCAGTCCCTCTTCCCAGCCGATGACCTCAACTCGTTGACCCTTCTGGCTGAGGAGGGGGCAATAACCTTAGACAACGTGGAGCTGGCTGCGCGGCAGCGGAGGCTCATCAGTCAACTGGAAGAGACCAACCGAGAGCTCGAGGCGAACCTGAGACTCCAGAAGACGTTGCGGGTTCAGGCTGTTCGCGACCCGCTGACCGGACTCTTCAACCGCCGCTACCTCGAGGAGACGTTTGAGCGGGAACTCCGTCGAGCCGAACGCGCGCGGAAACCGTTGGGGGTGATAATGCTCGACCTCGATCACTTCAAAGCCTTCAACGACACCTTCGGGCACGCAGCGGGCGATGCGATCTTACGCTTCTTGGGGCAATTTCTGCTCTCGCGGTCCCGCAGGGAAGATGTGGCCTGCCGGTATGGGGGCGAGGAGTTCGTCCTGATCTTCCCAGATGCCTCGCTGGACACGACTACCCGGCGGGCGGAGCAACTGCGGGCAGAGGCCAGGAGTCTGCAAGTTCTGCATCACGGCCATCCTCTCGGAAACGTTACGATATCCGTCGGTGTCGCCGCATTTCCCGAACAGGGCTCGACCACAGCCACGCTCCTGCGAGCGGCCGACGAAGCTTTGTATCGAGCTAAGACGGAAGGGCGCGATCGGGTCGAGGTTGCGCGACGTCTTGCCCTCACGCCCCGTTCGCCCTTGTCAGGGCTGAGGGAGCCTGCTCGCCGCCGAGGCACCTAATGTTTCAGGGCTAGCGCACGGGGCGGGATCGCGGTGGCAGTCTGGGCGAGTCGAGGTGAGGGAGGGTCCATGGCGACGTTCGTTTTGCTTCATAGCCCCCTTGTGGGACCCCTCACCGGGAGCCTGTTGCCCATGTATTGATGGAGGGAGGGACGAATGCCGTCGTTCCTACCCTCGGATCTGAGGGCGTCTCCCCACCGTTTTGGAAGCGCCATGCCGAAGCGATTGCCGAACGCCTCCGCAGCTTCCCCGCGCAGAAAGGATCGTCCTAACCGCTCACAGCGGCGCGGGCGCGGTCCTGCCGGCCGTGCGCCGATAGATCGAGCACAGTGTGGTCGGGCTACGTATTCGTTGACGCAGGCCTCCCCGGCCTGGATGGAGCGAGCCGTCTTGACCTCCTGAAGTCCTCAGGGATTGCGGAGCCTCTACAGGCCCGTGTCACAGACGGATTACTGCCGGTGTGGACTGATCTCTTCGACGCAACCGAGGAAATGGTTCACGATCTCATCCCGGATGGAGGCCTTCGGGACGCGTTCATCCGGGAGCTCCACCCGACGCCGCTTGTTGTATATGACGAACCCCTCCCGTGTTTTCAGTGTGGCCGGATGCTCCTTGCGGCTATGTGAAGTTCAGTCCCGCCTACCAGCGTGAGGCCCTGCGGGGGCGGCGGAACGGCTGGAGCGTTCTCGACCTCCCGGGTGGCCACTTCCAGATGCTTGTCGAGCCACGCACGGTTGCGGGTGTCCTTTTCCATCTCTCCGGTGACATGGGTGCTTAAGATCATGTACGAATAGGACGGACGGCATGCTCGTCAGGGTTATGGGGTGGGCAGAACGTGGTGTCCCGATACCACGATCCGGACAGGGATTACGCGCAGGAGGCGTTATTCGTGGGGTTCGAGGGACGGGTCGACGGGCTTTGGGGTGCGGCCACTTTGTCCGTTGCGCGTCGGTTCACTGAACAGGGCTCCGGTGCGGGCGGCGATCCGCCTCACCAGATCCCGGTGGTCTGCGCGGCGATGTGCTGGGCGAACCGGACGAAGAATCCGTCGGCGCATAATGCGCAAGAATGAGGCGACGACCTGGGGATCGAATTGGCTGCCAGCGCAGCGCTGGATCTCCTCCAGCGCCCGCAGCGGGCTCACCGCCCGGCGATAGGGACGGTCGGTCACGATCGCTTCGTACGCGTCTGCCACGGCCAGGACGCGGGCGGCAACAGGGATCTCTTCGCCCACTAACCCATCAGGATAGCCGGTCCCGTCCCACCGTTCGTGGCTGTGTCGTACCGCCAATTTGATGCCGTCGGAAATCGGCACGGGCGCCAAGATCTCATAGCCCAGGATGGGGTGCCGGCGCATGACTTCCCACTCTTCGGGGGTCAGGGCTCCCTTCTTGTTCAGGATTTCATCGCGGATACCGATCTTGCCGACGTCATGGAGTAGGGCTGCGACTTGCAGCTCGCCTGCGAGCGCGTCATCGAGGTCCATGTCGCGCGCGATGGCCTCGCAGTGCTCCGCGACGCGGGAGGAGTGGTGCCCGGTCGGCATGTCGCGAATGTCCATGGCGTTGGCCAAGGACCGCACGATGCCCATGAACGCGTGGTGCAGGGCGCTCTTCTGGTGCTCGAGGTTCCGCGACGCTTGGCGGACAATGGTGTACAGGGCCAGGTACAGCAGGAAAACACCGCCGACGACACTGGCGCGCATGATCCAGGTCAACCGGATCAGTGTTGGCTCAAGGTCCGCGAGGTCTGAGACTACGTGGTAGACGGCCACCGGCCGGCTATCCGCTTCCACCACGACCGGGACAAAGACTTCCATCCGCCGGGATCCTTCGCCGGGTTCGCCATTAGGTGGTGTGAAGCGCCAGGTCAGCGCGCCCTTGAGCGTCTGCGCCAGAGGTCCGGCGATGGGCAGGACTTTTCCGATCTGCGACTCTTCGTCGCTATAGATGACCTCACCGTTGCGGTTCCACACCGTGACGTGAACGATATTGGCTTTTCCGATCAAGCTGCGCAGTGTGAATTCAAACTGGGGCCGCGCGGCCGGGGGAGGCTGGAAGAAGTCCTTGGGCACAAGCCGCGGGGCCGCGAACTCCGAGACATATACGGCGAAGGCCTGGGCTTGGCGCCGCAGTGCGTAGTCGGTGGCGATGCGGGCGGCAATCTCGCCGAAGAGAATCCCCAAGACGACGGTGGCAATCAGGCTGACGGCGGCAAAGCGTTGCAGGAACGAGAGACCGGACGACTCCCCCGCTTGTCCCGCTCCGTCGAACGCGCTCGCCTCCGGCCATCCGCGCGGTTCGATACAGCACCTCACAGGGCGTGAAATCGCCTCCAGCAGCAGAGGGGAGGGAGTGCGCCGAGCCCTCCGGTGTCGACGCTGTGCCGCTAGACGCGGACGATCTCGAAATCGCCGAGGCCATGGAGGTGCGGGGGGTACACGCTCCGACTGCAGGTGGGTGTCTGGGTGCGTCCCGAGGAGTGCGACGCAATACAAACGTTCGATGGAGCCTAGCGACGGCACCGTTGAGCCTAGCACAGCCTGTGGGGCACCGTCAAGGAAAGATGGCGTCTGCAGTGTCCTGCAGTGGGGAACATCCTCACTGGAACTTCACAGGAACTTGCGTTGGGGTAACGGAAGTTACCCCCGGTAAGCAGGACTGTAGGGTGCCTGTTTCCGGAATGCCGCAGTTAGGAGCCACTCACGGTGCAGGCACGGTTGGGACAGGGAGGCGGCAGCCGAGGTGAGGCCCATGGACGAACGCGAGCGAACCGGCGTCTTCCGTGTCGGCGCACCCACCGCGCAGGATATCCACAAGATCTTTGCGCACGTCTTTCAGGCATTGCGCGAAAAGGGCTACAATCCAGTCGACCAAATTGTCGGCTACCTCTTGTCGGGTGATCCGACCTACGTGACCAGCCACCGCGATGCGCGCACCGTCATCCGCCAAGTCGATCGCCTCCTGCTGTTGGAGGAATTAGTGCGCTGCTACGTCGAGCACAAACTCAAGTAGCACTCGGCGGCCTCACTCTGGGGCCGCGAAACCACGACGGGACTCGGGGATAGCGGCATGGAGAAGATGGTCATTTCGGGCGGGAAGGCGCTGCGGGGCACGGTGCGGATTTCCGGCGGAAAGAACAGTTCGCTGGCGATCATTACCGCGGCTTGTCTCGCGCCCGGGGTGTCGGTGTTGGAGAACGTCCCCATGTGCCGCGATGTCGTGACGCTCACGGCGATCTTGGAGGCGCTGGGGGCCCGCATCGAGTTGCAGGGCGGTCGCATGAGGATCGATGCGCGGCAGTTGACCACGCACGTTGCCCCCTACGAGCTGTGCCGCCAGATGCGCGCGTCGTTTTACACTGCGGGACTGCTGCTCGGGCGGTTGCAGCGGGCGCAGGTGCCACTGCCCGGTGGCTGCGTCATCGGCTCTCGGCCGGTGGACTTCCACCTGCGCGGATTCACCGCGCTCGGCGCACTCGTCGAAATTGAGCACGGCTACATGAAGGCCACAGTGGACCGCTTAGCCGGGACGACGTTCTTTGTGCCGCGCAGCAGCGTCGGGACGACCATCAACCTCATGTTGGCCGCGAGTCTGGCGTCTGGCACGACGGTGCTGGAGAACGCCGCACGCGAGCCGGAAGTTGTCGACACCGCAGTCTTCCTGAATCTGTTGGGGGCCCACATAAAGGGCGCCGGGACAAACGCCATCACTATCGAAGGCGCCGACGACCTGCACGGCGCATCTTATGCCATCATCCCTGACCGCCTCGAGGCGGGTACATATCTGCTGGCCGCGGCGGCGACGGGGGGGGATGTGATGGTGGCGCAGATGATCCCCGAGCACATTAGCGCGCTGTTGGCGAAGCTTGAGGAGTCCGGGGCAACGGTTGACCGAGGCACTGACGGCGTGCGGGTGCGCGCGGGGGGCCTCCACCGCGGGGTGCAGTTGGACACCGCGCCGTATCCTGGATTTGCGACCGACCTGCACCCTCCCTTTGCGGCCGTCCTGGCGATGGCAGATGGGGCCTCTCGGATTCGCGAAACGGTCTTTGAGTCCAGATTCGGGTACGTCGACGAGCTGCGCCGGATGGGCGCTGACATCCGTGCCGAAGGGGACTCCGCTGTAATCAACGGCGTCCCCTACCTAACGGGTGCACCGGTCGAGGCTGTCGATATCCGCGGAGGTGCGGCCGTCCTCATCGGCGCTTTGGCCGCGCGCGGCGTCACCGAGATTGCCACCCTGGCGAACCTGGATCGAGGCTACGAACAAGTGGAAGAGAAACTCTCCGCACTTGGGGCAGACATTCGCCGCGTAGACGTTCGCGGCGGCGAGACCCTGACCACGCCGGTGGCCTAGAGTCAGGCCCCTCCGCTCGCTTCCGGGGATCTTTGGGTAAGCTGGCGGATGGTGCGTCTTGCCTCCCCGGGGGCCGACCTGTCCGCAGTCCCACTGCTATAATCACCCTGGTCGGGCGAGTAGCTCAACGGTAGAGCACCCCGCTTACACCGGGGAGGCCGCAGGTTCGACCCCTGCCTCGCCCACGTCGCGCGGCTATTCCCCCATGGCTCCCTGATTTGCTCAGCGTGGAGACGTTTCGTTCATCAGGCCTACGTCCAGCTCTCCGGGCCACCCGTGCAATAAATTACCTTTACTCACCTTGCTTGTATGACGAGGTTCGGACGCCCTGCGAGTCAAATCTGGGACCCAAACCCGTCTTATCTATATAATAATGTCTATCGGTGTTGGGGCGTAACGATCATGTCGGCTAATCTAAGTCGCAAAATAGGCCCCTACGGCCTATCCAAAGGGAAGGTTTTCAGGTACAACGAATATAGATTCGTACTCCGGTCGTCTTAATTCATTCTAATCGACCCCGGATCGGTCTAATCGATTCCAGCGAGGTGGAGGAGTGAAGAAGCTGAAGCCGCAGGACATTGATGTGCTGCTCCGCGTAATGCAGATTGCAGACGCTCCCCAGAATCTGGACGCCATGCAGTACGTCATCTTCCAATTCGACTTTAAGGACTACGAGCAGTTCATCTTAGAGTGTCCGCCGGGGAGCATTCGGTTCAACAACTTTCTGCGGGTGGCGGTCTTCTGTGACAACCTCGGCGTGCTCGTGGACGGAGGGGCCGTCGAGTCAGAGACTGTGTTCGAACTCTACTCGATCCCCTGGGCGAAGATGGAACCGATCGTCATGGGGATGCGTCGTGAACTAGCATGGCCCGATTTGTTCGACTACTTCGAGAGATTGGGCAAGCAGTACCAGAGATGGTGGGAGCCCAAAGCCAAAAAGATCAAGCTCCCCGAACTCCCCAAAGCGGAAGCGCGACAAGCGCTCCGACCGTCAACGCGTCCTACACTAGTGCAGGCCACGCGATTGGCACGGCCGGGGGCCCTGATACCCGCCCGTCCAAGTGCCGTCGTCGTGAAACCCGCGGCCAGGCCGGCACCCAAGGTGGCAGCGAAGAAGGCAAAGCCCAAGAGGGCTGAAAAGAAAAAGGGCCACTGAAGCGTCTTGAGGGTGCCCTCGGGTCTGCAACTTCGCGCCACCCAGCCTGCCCCATGGCAGACGGGCATCTGCTTTGATCTCGTTGGTTTCGGTCCGCCCCCACAAGGCGCTTCTGGTCGGATGAACACGCCATCTGTCACGCGGCGTTGTACAGAAGGGTGCAGAGTGCCCGTATCATCGATCGCCACGGGTTCGCCTGATCCCACGCGAACCCGTTGTAGGTGACACGCATTGGGGGGCTGTACGAACTGCAGCTGGTCGATTCACGGATCGTTCGGCTTGAATCCTCCCTGGCGACCTTAGACGACGGGTCGTCCCTTCGAAGCCAACTGGCTCAAGCGCGCTCCGCGGAAGAGGCCTCCCGCGGTGAAGTAAACACTCGGCAGAGTCGTCTCCGCGATCTCGAACTCGAACTTCAAACCACGGTTGCCAAAGCCACAAAGGTCGAACAGGACCTCTACAGCGGCCGTATCTCCAACCCGAAAGAGCTTCGCGCGATGCAAGAGGATGTAGAGAGTCTCACCCGTCAGCGGCAGCGGCTGGAGGACGAGATGCTGACGTTAATGGAAGAGGTCGAACGCCTCGGCGATCAAGTCCGCACCCTCGAGGCCGAGCGCCAGGGGAAGGAGCGTGCGCTCGATGAGCATCTGGAAGACTATGCGAGCCGGCAGCGGGCGCTGACCGCCGATCTTGAGTCGACTCGCCGGCAGCGAGAGGTGCTGGTGGCAGAGGTCGATCCCGAGTTGCTCCGGCGGTACGATCGTCTTCGCGACCGCAAGGGCGGTGTCGCAGTGACGACGGTGAGCGGCAGCATCTGCGGGGCTTGCCACATGAACGTGCCCGAAGCCCTCCTGGGTGCCGCCGAGGGCAGTGACGATGTGCACACCTGTGAAGATTGCGGCCGCATTCTCTATGTCCCGAGCCGGTAAGCACTTGGTGCTCATGGTGGACGGGGCCTCCCGGGGGAATCCGGGGCCCTCGGCGATCGGCGTCGTCGTCAAGGACGCGCAGGGTCAGGTTGTCAAGGAGATCAGCGAGTATATCGGCAAGGGGACGAACAATGTCGCCGAGTACCGGGCGCTCATCCGGGCATTGGAGGAGGGGAAGGTGCTAGGGGCCCGCTCCCTCGAGATTCGCTCCGATAGCGAGCTCCTGGTCAGCCAGTTACAGGGGAACTACAAAGTGAAGAGTCCGGATCTTGGACCCTTGTACCTCGACGTCGTCCGGTTGCTGCGGGACTTTGACCGTCACGCCGTGGTCAAGATCCCACGCGGAGAGAACGCAGCCGCCGATGCGTTGGCGAATCGCGCGCTCGATCTAGCCAACCCCGGATCGTCGCACGAGTTCTCCACCATTCTCGAGAAGGAGGATAAACTCTACGTCGCCCGCGTCCCCGCCTTCGGCGTAAAGGGCTACGGCGCGACCCGCTCCGAGGCGCTTGAGATGGCCCGGGACGAGGTCATCGAGCGCATTAGGGAGCTGCGGCGGCAGGGGAAGGCCGTTCCACAAGAGGAACGGATCCGGGTGCGCATTGTTGGTGACGATGTGCAGTGAGCCGTACGCCTGACCAGGACGGGCGATTTGCGGCTACTAAGTCCGGATGATACGATAGGTGCGGGAGCAGGCCGGGCGATCGCTACAAGCGCAAGCTTGTAGAGGAAAGTCCGGGCACCATAGGGCAAGGCGCTGGGTAACACCCAGTGGGGGGCGACCCCAAGGAAAGTGCCACAGAAACATACCGCCGGTAGGCGTAGTCCTCAGGTTCGCTCTGCAAACGGGGGATTTGAGGGCCATCGGTAAGGGTGCAATCGTGCGGTAAGAGCGCACGGGGCTTCGGGCAACCGGAGACCTGGGCAAACCCCGCCTGGTGCAAGGTCACGTAGGGGGAGATGAGGCGGCCCGCCGAATCCCCGGGTAGGCTGCTTGAGGCGTCCGGCGACGGGCGTCCTAGAGAGATGGTCGCCGCCTGGAGAAATCCAGGTACAGAACCCGGCTTATAGGCCTGCTCCCTCATACCGCAAGGCGTTAACCGGACCCGCTCCGAGCACGGAGGGGGTCTGATTATTTTGCTAGGCAGAGGTTTGCTACGAGTTGGATTACCGTTCGAAGATGAGCCCCGCCTACTTCACTGCAGCGCCCGCCAGACCGCCACAGATGGCGGGGCGCGCATGGCAGCCCGTCGGCTGACTGCTTTGGGGCGGTTTGGCTGGTGCCGGGGCGTGGATCGCAGCCTGCTGCGCTTCCACCATCTTCGGGGGGGTCTGGACAATGGTCGTCATTGTCCTTGGGTAAAGCAAATAACGCTGGCGGACCCCTAAGAACAGGTGAAGCCCCCCTTGCCAGGAGGCCACAATCCTCTCCGCTTTGTCCCCGCGCTGGAGAGCGCGGCGCACGCTGTCAGTCCCCCAGACCAAGTCGAATATGTATCTTCCGTTGTACGCTGACCGCGCGAATCGAAGTAGCCCGGGATGCAGGTCGCGGACTGCGGCCATCGTGTAGACGGCCGTCGTGGCGGGCAATAACTGCCGCGGATCGGTGATGACTAGCCGCACGCCGCCCTCGCGATGAATCCCGCTTCCGGCGACGTGAGGGATGAAGAGTACGCCCGGGAGATTAGCGCCATTGAGGCGCTGCGCCAACAACTCCCCATTCACGCCTGGGGCGGTGACGGTCTCAAACGGTAGACTCGCCCCCGCGCCGACAGACAAATTAGTTCCCTCAAGGACTCCTGTGGCGGCGTGTAACTGGGCGGCCGTTGGAGACGGGATCATTGGAGATGGCCGGAACCACGCGAGTCCGGTGTCCTCCCACTGCATGGACGCCTGCCAGCCCGCCATCGGGATGACGACGAGATGTGCACCGATCCCAAACTCGCGATTGAAGAGCATGGCCAGTTCGCCTACGGTCATCCCGTGGATCGCAGGGACGGGGAAGATGCCGATGAACGACGCGAATGCGGGATCAAGTACCGGCCCGTCGACGCGCTCACCGCCCAGCGGGTTCGGCCGGTCCAGCACCACGAACAATTTGCCGTTCTCGGCCGCCGCCTGCATGCCCAGGGCCATAGTCGAGATGTAGGTGTAGGCGCGGGTCCCGACGTCCTGCAGGTCAAAAACCAGCGCATCAAGACCCGAGAGCATCTGCGCTGTTGGTCGACGCGTCTGGGCGTAAAGGCTATACACGGGGATGGGACCGTCCATCGAGGGGACAGGGGCGCCCGCGGGCAGCGTGCCCGACAGCCCGTGTTCTGGGGCGAACAGAGCGACAACACGAATCCGGGGGTCAAGCGAAAGCAATCGAGACGTTGGCCAGCCACCCACGCCCGCTCCCGCGCGGTGGGTGATGAGGCCTACACGCATGCCGGTCAACATCTCGCCGTGCCCAGAGAGCAGAACGTCGACACCCGGGTAGACGAGGGTCTGCGTGGAAAATGCATGAGGGATCTGGACGATGAAGGCTGCCAGGAGAACCACCGCGCCAGGAAGAATTCGTCGTAGCACAGGGTGCCTCATATGCAGTGTCCGTATTGCCGCAGCCGCCATGTCATCGCAAAC
>DASWFZ010000020.1:0-34135 GCA_036393975.1 bacterium
CGCGTCGTCCACGGCAGCGCCTGAAGGCATCGACGAGGTAAAATCCGGCAGGCGGCGTGACCCCGCAAATGCGGGCGCCGTCTTCTTACAGATTGCCCAGCCGTCTTGGCTCTGAAAGCGGGTATGGGTGCAGACGAACCTCAGGGGGGACGCTGCGACACCGCCCGCACGGAGCCAAGCGGCGGGGTTTTTTTGGCGAAAGGCGCGTCCCACTGGCAAGCGGTCTCCGTCTGGACGCGGAAACTCCGGAGGGGGAACTTTCGCGCACCTGCTCCCGGACTGCCGGGTCTAGCCTTCGAGCTGCGGCGGTATGATTCCGCAGGACCCCAATTTGCTCCCCCAGAAGAGACAACCCATGGCGATTGATCGCACCGCGATCCTCGTCGTCGATGATGAAGAGAACCTCCGGAATTTGCTGAGCAAGATCCTCAGCGACGGGGACCATGTAGTCGAAACCGCCGCTGACGGCGAAGCAGCCCTGGCCAAGTACAAGGCCAGCCGCTTTGACCTCGTCCTCCTGGACCTCAAGCTGCCGAAACTTGATGGAATGAGCGTGCTCCGCGGGATCATGGAGCACGACCCCGACGCCCTCGTCATTATCATTACCGCGTTCTCCACGATCGACACTGCCATTGAGGCGATCAAGCTGGGTGCCTACCACTACGTGGGCAAGCCCTTTCGCCCCGAGGAACTCATGATCGTGGTGAATCAGGCGCTCGAACGCGGCCGGTTGGTGAGGGAGAACCGAAAACTGCAACAGGAGTTGATGCGCACGTTTAAGTTTGAGGGCATCGTCGGCGACTCTCCGAAAATGCACGGTGTACTGCAGCTGGCCGCGGTCGTGGCCCCCACCGATGCCACAGTCCTCATCTATGGGGAGACCGGGACAGGGAAAGAGTTGCTGGCGCGCTCGATTCACTTCCAGAGCACCCGCGCGGCCGGCCCGTTTGTGGTGGTGAACTGCGGCGCCATTCCCGAGACGCTGTTGGAGACCGAGCTGTTCGGCCATGAGAAGGGCGCATTCACGAGCGCGATCACGAGCCGTGTCGGACGGTTCGAACGCGCGCAGGACGGGACGATCTTCCTCGATGAGATCGGGGACATGAGTGTGGCGATGCAGGTGAAACTGCTGCGGGTGTTGGCGGAGCGGGTGATCGAGCGCGTAGGGGGCAGTAAGCCCATCGATGTGAATGCCCGTGTGGTCGCCGCCACCAACAAGGATTTGAAGAAGGCGATCGGCGAGGGGCAGTTCCGCGAGGACCTGTACTACCGGCTCGCGGTCATGCCGGTCGAGTTGCCGCCTCTACGCGAGCGCAAGGAGGACATTCAGGCTCTTGCCTACCACTTCCTCAACAAGTATGCCATTGCATTCGGCAAACGAATTAAGGGCTTTACGCCTGCGGCGATGAAAAAGCTGCGCAGCCACCAGTGGCCCGGGAATGTGCGAGAGCTCGAGTACGCCGTGCAGCGCGTGGTCATCTTGGCCACCAAGGAACTGATTGACGTCGAGGAGATCTGGCTGGACGAGCAAACGGCTCCCGGGGCCAAGTTTCCGAAAGCCTTTTCGCTTGGAGAAGTTGAACGCCGACACATCGACGCCGTCTTGAAGATGACCGCGTGGAACCTAGATGAGGCCGCCCGCGTCCTCGGCCTCGATCGCCACGCGCTGCAGGGCAAGATGCAGGAGTACAACATCACGGCCGAAACTGGTTAACGCGTCTCCCGGGCCCTAGGCCCAACGTCCCCCCCGTCCCTTTGGCCTCCTTTGTCCCGCCCCGCCGCTGACGACGACTTTGGGGCGGACGTGGCATGAAACTTGCTCTACTTTTGGGACGCTGCACTAGCCCAAAGTTGGGCATCATTTGCACCAGACGGAGAGGAAATGATCGTGTTACCCAAAGCCCGGATTCTGGTTGTCGACGACGAAGCGTCCATCCGCGAACTGTGCAGCCGAATCCTGGGCCGGACGTACACCGTGGCCGTCGCGGGTGATGGTCCGACGGCCCTGGCAATGGCCCGTGCCCAAGTCCCCGATCTTGTCCTCACAGACATTCGGATGCCTGGCATCAGTGGACTAGAGGCCGCCCGCCAGATTATTGCCGAAACCCCCGATGTCTCTGTGGTCGTGATGACTGGGTTCAACGATTTCGACAATCTCCGGGAGACGGTGAAGCTGGGTGTGAACGGCTTCCTGATGAAGCCCTTCACGCCTGACGACCTCCTCAAGACCGTCGGGGAAGGCCTGCGCAAGGGATTGCACTTCAAGCGCAACACGCGATTGCGCGCGCTGCGCCCCCTGTTGGAGCTGCGCAGCGACAAACTCGACGAAAGCGATCACGGCCGCGTGTTCCAGCTCATCACAGAGACCGCGCTGGACGAGCTAGATGCCACGACAGTCAGCCTCGTCGCCCTGGCCGAGGACGGACAGGAGCTGACGGTGACGACGTCGTCGGCGGCGGGAGATGAGACAGTCACGACGACAGGCCCGGTGGACCGCGCCAAATCCTCCACCTGGAAGATTGCTCCTGGCGACCTGTTGACCACTACCGGTATCCCCGAAGCCGTGGCCGACGACAGCGGAACCCTCTCGATCCCCCTCCAAGTGGGGGGGGGCGTTGTTGGGGTGCTCACGGTCTCAGGCGAGAAGTTTAGTAGCACCGACCGCGATGTGCTTCGCCTCATAGCCGCGCAAGGCTCGATGAAGATTGAAAACATCCGCCTGTCCCAACAGCTCCAACGGTGGCGCTGGAAAACCGCATACGGCTTGGCCGCGACCGTGGATTTGCGGGACCATCCCACGGGCGGCCACTCTGATCGGCTGGCCCAATACGCCGTGGCCATCGGCACGCGACTCGGCCTCCGGGCTGACCGGGTGGAAGATCTGAAGATGGCCGCTCTGTTGCACGATATCGGCAAGATTGGCATCGATGATGTGGTCTTGCGGAAGCCTGGAGACCTCACAGTTGAGGAATATGACTGGATGAAGACTCATACACTCATGGGAGCAAAGATTCTGGCGATGATCGACTTCCCCTCGCGGGTGATGGAGGCGGTCTTATTCCATCACGAACGCGTGGACGGATCAGGGTACCCGTTGGGACTGCGCGGAGACCAGATCCCGATCGAGGCGCGCATTCTCGCAGGCGCCGATGCCTTGGAGAGCATGACCAGCACGCGCTCCTACCGTGGCGCTATGCCCGTGCGCCAGGCGGTGACGGAACTCGCCGCCGGCCGAGGGACGCAGTTCGATCCCCAAGTCATCGATACCCTGCTCGCCTGTTTGCACGCGGGCGATCTCCAGCCGCTGACGCCAGACGACACCGTGCCGATGTCTGTGCCGGAGTCGGCTTAGGGACGACCGTGTCGACGACCCCGCGCCTCCACACCTCGGTGGGTGTCACCACCGGACTGCACCAGCGCATGGTGCCGAAGTTGATGATGGTGAATGCCCTGTTGGTCCTGCCGCTGAACCAATTGGTCGCCCGCATCGAGCAGGAACTGTCCGAGAACCCCGCTTTGGAACTGGACGAAAAACCCACCTCCCCAGAGCCAGATTGGACGCCGGGGGAGGGCGGGCAGTCGCTCACGAGCTGGACCCCCGATGAGGAAGAGTTCGATCCCTTCTCGCGGATGGCCGCCCCAGTATCGTTGCAGGAGCATTTGCTGATGACCTTGCAGGCGCAAGGGCTGTCTGCACGCGACCACGCCATCGGCGAGCGGCTCCTCGGCTATATCAACGAGAACGGATACCTGGAGGCGTCCACCGCACAGGTCGCTCAGGAGCTCAACGCGGAAGTGGAGGAAGTCGAGGCCGTCTTGGGCCGCATCCAGCGCTTTGAGCCCGTGGGTGTCGGAGCCCGCAATGTGGAAGAGTGCTTACTCTTGCAGCTGCGCGTCATGGAACCGACCTCGGTCAATCGTCTCGCCCAGCGCATTGTGGAGACGTACCTGCCCGACCTCGCCGCCCATCGGTTTGACAAAGTGGCCAAGGCGGTGGACGCGACCGTGACCGAGGTCAAAGACGCTCACGAGTTTGTGAAAGCGAGCTGCTACCCGTATCCCGGGGAGCGATACCGCAGCGATCAGGACGGCGGACGGGTCCGACCCGCCGAGATCGCCCGGCCGGATGCCATCGTGCGCCGCACCGACGATGGATTTGCGATTGAGTTGTGCCGCCAAAATGCCTTCGCCCTGCGCGTGAACGCGTTCTACGATGACTTGCGCCGGCAAATGCGCCGCGCGTCTGCGGGCTACTCCGACGAATCCCGCGGGCATGTGCGGGATTACGTCAACCGGGCCAAGCTGTTCATCGACGCCCTCCACCGCCGGAACTGGACTTTTGCCAATATCGTGCAGGCTATCGTGCGCACACAGTGGGAGTATATCGAGCGCGGGGATGCCCACTTGAAACCATTGACCAAGGCGATGATCGCCGCCGAGCTGGGAGTCAGCGAATCCACGGTGAGCCGGGCGCTTGATGCGAAGTTCGTGCAGCTGCCCACCGGGCGCGTGGTGAGTTTTGACCTCTTCTTCGATCAGTCGTTGCCGACGAAAGACCGGATCCGCGAGATCGTCGCTGCCGAGACTCGCCCGCTCACTGACGAGGAGATTGCCGCCCTGTTGACCTCCGAAGGGGTCAAGATCGCACGACGAACAGTGACCAAATACCGGGAGGAAATGAACATTCCGCCGTCCACCTCCCGCGGGCCCATGGCGGCCAGCTCCTAGCCTCCGCGACAGTCCCGGTCCCTCTTTCCTCTCAGAGCAGCCTCAGCGTTTCGTCCATTGGATCATCGGGCGCGTGGGTCCTGGCCGCTCCTAGCGCATGCTTGGCACGCACCTTGCTCCCGTTTTGAAGCAGGAGAGTTATCTCACTCTACCTCGTACCCTTCTGGTTCTGGAGGACGGTATGTCACGACGTCGACGCAGCCGACCGTACCCCGTGGCCCATCCGACGTCTCGCCCCGAGGAGTCATCCCGGGCAGACGCGGCGGTGGTGGCACTGCAGGCGGAGTGCGCCAAACTCGCCGAAGAAGAGTTGCCCTTGAGGGTCGCCTACGAGCGATTCCTTGATCTCGTGCATCGCGTCGTACCCTTTGCGCACGGCACGCTCTACGTCGCGGAGTGGACCAGTGGCAAGCTCTCCCCGGTCGCCGTCCGCGGCAATCGCGTCGAGTTGGCCGATCGGATCCGGTTTGCCCGGGGCCGGGGGCTCTCGGCGTGGGTCGCGCAAGAAGGCCGAGCAGTCGTGATCCCCGATCCAGCCGCGCGCGAGGAGCGGACGGTGTTTGCCGACGAAACCTTGCGTGCTTTCCTCGCATTCCCGCTGGTCCAACAGGGAGTTGTGTCTGGGGTCGTGGCCCTGACCCGCACGGATGACACCTTCGCAGAAGACGAGTTTGATCGCCTGGCCCAGTTAGCCGCCCCACTGGCACGGACGCTGTCCACAATGCGGCGGGAAACGCAGATGCGGGAGTTGATCTCCCTCGATGCAGAAACGGGGCTGAGTAGCGACCATCACTTTCTGGCACGCCTAGAAGAAGAACTCCAGCGCGCCGCGGAGTTTGCTCTCGTTCTGCTGGAACTGCAAATGCCTCCTAGTGCAGAGCGTGCCCCGCTCGTGCAGCGCTTCACGCGGCGTCTCCGCGAAGTGATTCGCAGTTGCGATCTCGTGGCCCACCTGGGCGAGGGACGATTTGGCGTTCTCTTGGCCGGGGTGAACCGTGAGACGGCGGGAGCCATCGTAGACCGCTTCGCTGAGATTGTCGCGCGCGAGTTACGTCCCGTATCCGGGGCCGCACTGCGACTGCGCGTAGGCCTCGCTACGGGTAGTGAACTGCAGACTTCTCCGAGCGCGTTGCTGCAGCACGCGGCTGCGGCCATGGCCGATATCGCATGAGGCTGGTCCCATGACCGATGCCGCCAAATCTGTGGCCGCGCTGTGGGAACGTTACAAGGAGCAGCGCACCGCTGCCGTCCGCGAGCGCTTGGCCGTCGCTTACCTCCCCCTGGTCCGTACACAGGCCCGGCAGATGGCCGGTCGAGTCCCGGCCTCGGTCAAGAGCGAAGATCTGGAAGGCTACGGGATGATCGGTCTGCTCGAGGCGATCGATCGGTTTGATCCCGACCGCGGAATTCCGTTTGAGGCGTTTGCCCGGCTCCGCGTGCGCGGCGCGATCTATGACTACTTGCGGACGCTTGATCTCCTGCCGCGACTGGCGCGACAGCACGTGCATCAGGTGCAGGCCCAAGAACATTTTTTGGCCCGCCGGCTGGGCCGCGCCCCGACCGATCGTGAACTGGCGGAGGCGACGGGCATGAACGCCGCATCCCTGGCCCGAGCGCGCACAGACGCGCACGCTGGCACCCCACTATCCTTAGACGAGTTCAACGACAGCGATCGTCTCCCCGAGGCCCTCGCGCGCGACGCCGGAGGCGATGTCTCCGGCCTCGTCGAGCAGCAGGGGCGGGATGCTGCGTTGTGGCAGGCTATCGATTTGCTGCCGGTCCGGCACAAAGTTGTGATTGGTTTGTACTATTGTGAGGGACTCACGTTGGGGGCGATCGGTCGTGTGCTGCGCGTCACCGAGTCGCGCATAAGTCAGATGCGCAGCGAGGCTCTCCAGGGTCTCCGGACTCACCTGGCGCTACGGACGTGGTGGGATAGCGCAGGGTCAGACGGAGGCCGGCACCCAGGCGGCCCAAGGGCTACCGGGCCAGTTCCTGGGGCACAACATGACCGTGGACCGCGAGCAACTCAAGACCATTCTCACTGAGGCCCGACGGCAGTCTGCGGCTCAGGCCGCGATGCTGTTGTCTGGCGACGGAGTGGTGCTGGAATCCGTCGGTGATGCACAGGCCGATCTGGATACTCTCGCCGCATATGCGGCGAGCAGCGTGATGGTGTGTGAGCGACTGGGCGAAAGTGCCTCATTTGGATCCCCCGAAGCGGTGATGGTCGTTTTTCCCTCTCGGGCCGTGGCGATGGCTCCCCTGGGGCCGGCCATGGCGGTGCTGATCGGTTCCGCATCGCAGTTGGGGACGTTGCGGCTGACCCTGCTGCGCTTTGTGGACGATTTGGGAGCGGCTCTTCGAGGAGAACCGCGCCGCGCCGCCCCGGCGAGTACCAACGCGGATGCCCCCGCAGGAGATCGCACGAAGGTCGTACGCATTACACCTGGGTTGGGCTAGCCCCTCATTCTCTCTCGCGCCAAGGATTTGTTCATTTACTTCACGGTGTTTGCTGTGCAGCATCACACAAATTTGCGGGTCGATGTCCTCGCCGGGAAGTTACGCGCGGAACCACTCCCTATGCCCAAAAGGGTCACGTGCTGTGACTTTGAATACTGGATAGCACACCCACGAACGAAGCGTCTCAGGAGTGTCCGATGGCCGATAGCGTGACTGTGACCGTGCAACCTACGCCCAACGTCAATGCGTTAAAGTTCGTGCTCAACCGCCGCCTCACTGAGGGCAAGAGTCAAACCTTCCGGCCGCCGACTGAGGCGAGTGCATCCCCGCTGGCGGCGGCGCTGCTTGCCATTCCAGGTGTGGTCCAAGTCTTTTTCCTCAACGACTTTATTACGGTGACGCGTGATCCATCCGCGTCATGGGAGGTGCTTGCCGCGCAGGCCGAGGCCGTCATCACGCGGCACTTTGCGCCACAGGGCTGAATCCTACGTGGCCGGTTTCTCTCGCACGACGAGATCCGGCGTTTCCAGCAGGCGTTTCACTTCCTGAAGATACTGCGCCGCCTCTGCGCCGTCGGTGACGCGGTGATCGGCGGACAGCGTCAGTTTCATCGTGGTCGCCGCCACGATCTGTCCCGCGCGCACCACCGCCCGTGGCAGCGCTTTGCCGACGGCTAAGATGGCGGTCTGGGGAGGATTGATGATCGCGATGAAGTTGTCGACGTCGCCGAACATTCCCAGGTTGCTGACCGTGAACGTCCCGCCGTTGTAATCTTCGGGGTGCAGATGGCCCGCACGCGCACGCTCGCCTAGATCGTGGATCTTGCCCGCGAGCTCCGCGAGCGGGAGTCGGTCAGAGTCGTGCACCACCGGGGCGATCAACCCCTCCGGCAACGCGACGGCGATCGCCACATTGATCCGCCGGTACCGGCGGATCGTGCCGTCGATCAGGGCGCTGTTCAGATTGGGGAATTTGCGCAGCGCCAGGGCGGCCGCTTTCACGACCAAGTCATTGACCGACACCTTGCCCCCGGTTTGTGCTGCGTTCAGTTGTTGCCGCGTGCGCAGCGCGGCATCCATGTCCACTTCCACCGTGACGTAGAAGTGGGCCGCCTGCTGCTTGCTTTGGCTCATCCTCCGGGCAATCGTCTGCCGCATCTTGGTGAGGGGGACCGCGTCAAACTCGCCCTCCGCCCCCGCCGGGGGCGCGGCCGCGGCCGGAGTCGGCCGGGTCGCAGTGGCGACGAGGGCTTCTATGTCTTCCTTAGTAATGCGGCCTTCTGGGCCCGTCCCGCGGACGGTAGCCAAATCGATCCCATGCTCCGCCGCTAGATTCCGCGCAAGGGGGGAGGCTTTCACCCGGTCGGTCATATCCGTCCGGGTCACAGGGGGTTCGGAGGGTCGCGGGGGAGCGCTGGGGGAAGGGGAGGGGGTGGTTGGCTTCGCGGCGAGGCCCGGGCTGGGGGCGGGTGCGGGGGAGACTTTCTGGCCGGGGGCGCCGATCATGGCGATGTTCGTCCCGACCGCCACTGTCTGGCCTTCGGGGACGAGTATGGTTAGGAGTACCCCGGAGTCTTCGGCCTCGATGTCGACGTTGACCTTATCGGTCTCGATCTCGGCAATCGGCTCACCCTTGGCCACGGGATCACCGGGACGTTTCTTCCACTTAAGGATCTTGCCCTCTTCCATTGCGTCGCCCATCTTGGGCATGATGACGTCGGCCACCGCCGCACCCTCCCGCCTCAGGCCTCACAAGGCCTGGGGCCTCACTGCACCGTTCGTACGCTTAGGATTCCTGGGTCTCTTTTCACTTCCGGCCAAGTATTTTCTTCACGGCCTCAATGACTGCGGCCTCGTGCGGCACGGCGGCGAGTTCGAGTGTCCGGGCGTACGGCATCGGTACGTCCGCGCCAGTGACGCGTTCGATCGGAGCATCCAGCTGGTCGAAGGCTTCTTCGTAGATACGCATCGAGATCTCGGCCGCCGCCCCGAAGGGTTTCCATTGTTCTTGCAGCACGACCGCGTGATGGGTCCGGGCCACGGACTCCACCATCGTGCCGACATCCAGCGGGCGCAGCGTGCGCAGGTTGACGACCTCGGTCTCGATCCCCTCTTTCGCCAGCTGGTCGGATGCGGCTAGCGCCACGTGCAGCATTCGACTGTACGCGATGACTGTCGCATCGCGGCCGCGCCGGGCGATTGCCGCCGCGCCGAAGGGAAGCGCAAAGTCAGAGTCGGGCACGTCGCCTTTCATGCCGTACAGCGCAGCGTTTTCCAGGAAGATGACGGGGTCCTTCCCCCGAATGGCCGTCCGCAGCAGCCCGGCCGCGTCCGATGGGGTGGCGGGGGCGACCACGTACAGGCCGGGAAAATGGGCGTACGTGGCTTCTAGACTCTGGGAGTGCTGGGCGGAGAGCTGCACGCCGGCTCCGTTGGGGCCGCGGATGACCAATGGCACGTCGACTTGCCCACCGGAAAAGTAGCGCACCTTTGCCGCGTTATTGATAATTTGGTCCAAGGCCAGGAAGGCGAAGTTCCACGTCATGACCTCCACGACTGGTCGCAACCCGAGCATCGCCATCCCGATGGCCGCCCCGACAAACCCCAGCTCGGAGATGGGCGTGTCCATGACGCGTGTGGGACCATACCGAGCGAGCAAGTCAGCGGTGACGCGAAAGGTCCCTTGGTAGAGCCCAATGTCTTCGCCCAGCAGGAGGACGTTCGGATCTCGATCCATCTCGGCGATAAGAGTGGATCGTAGTGCGTCGCGGTAGGTCAATTCGGCCATGAGGTTACACCAGACCCGGTTTCGTCCCTACGAGGGCGTCCCGTAGACGTCCCGATAGAGTTCGTCAGGTGGCGGGGGTGGGCTCTCCTCGGCAAAGCGGACCGCGTCTTCCACGGTGCGCTGCGCGGTTTGGGAGATCTCTTCCACCTGCGCATCCGTCAGGCCGCCCGCAGCCCGCAGCCGGTCCTCGAGGAGGGTGATGGGGTCGCGCTTGCGGGCTTGAGCGACTTCGTCCTTGGTGCGGTACGGCTGAAACAGATCCGCGGCGCCATGACCGGCAAACCGGTAAGTCAGCAGTTCCACGGCGTACGGCCGTCCGTTCTCGCGCGCTAGTCGGACCACCCGATCGGCCACCCGGCGCACCTCGATGAAATCCATCCCGTCCATGCGCTCTGCTTCAATGTCGTAGGCGGCGAAGCGCGCGGCCAGGTTGGTGACCGCTGAGGAGCGGGCGACCGGCGTGCCCATGGCGTATTGGTTGTTCTCCACCACATACACGATCGGGCACATCTTCTGCTGGCCCCACAAGGCGGCCATATTGACGGGCTCGTGGAACGACCCGCTATTCATCGCCCCGTCTCCCAGAAAGCAGATGCAGATCCGGTCCGTTTCCCGATACCGCAGGGCATAGGCAGCGCCGGTGGCGAGGGGGATGTGACCGCCCACGATGCCGTAGCCGCCGTAGAAGCCGCGGCTGACGTCAAAGAGGTGCATCGAGCCACCCTTCCCCTTGGCCACGCCGGTGGCTTTTCCATACAGTTCAGCCATGACCGCCCCAGGGGGGACCCCTCGAAACAGCGCATGGGCATGATCGCGATAAGACGTGAAGAAGATGTCGTCGCTGCGCAGCACGGACAGAAACCCGGTGGCGACGGCCTCCTGGCCGCTGTAGACGTGCAGGTAGCCGCCGATCTTGCCGCGGCGGAACTGCCGTTCCGCTTCTTCCTCGAACCGGCGCGCCAGGACCATCTTGGCGTACCAGTCCAGGGCAGCGGCAAGCTCGTCGGAGCTGAGCTGCGGGGGCGCGGAGGTTCCCACCGTGCGTGATCCGGCAGAGCCTGCGGAACCGGTCATCCCACGGGTTCCTTGGCGGGTGGGTTTCATTGCGTCGGCGCCCATAATATCATAAATTTCATCCGACAATTATCCCATTGACGTTTGTAGTTGCCACGGTCGGCATTTTAGGAATATACTGCTTATATACTGATGAACCGTGTTGAGACCGTCCGTCTGCACCCGCCTGACCCCGCCCCGGTGCTCGCGTGGCTCGAGCAGTTCAATGCGGCGGCGAACTGGCTGTCTGGCGTCGCGTTCCGAGAACGCCTCTGGCATTGGTTGCCCCTCCAGCGCCGGACCTATCGGGAAGTGCGAGAGAAGTTTCACTTGCCTGCGGCCGCGACCGTGGTGGTCATCCGCAAGGTCGCCTACGCGTACCGCAACACACAGCGCCGACAGCACCAAGCCACCTTTCGGCGGCGCGGGGCTATCCCCGTGTACAAGCATCGGTACAAACGCGACGGCACGGTGTCCTTGTATGGCTTTCGGATCCCGTTCACCGCGCGTCCGCAGGCAGGGTTATCTAGTCGCCACCAGGCGGTTCTGTGCTATCGGCGGGGCAAGTTCATCCTGCATCAGGTAGTGGAGGTGGACGTCCCGGTTCCCGCTCCCGTGCAGGAGTACCTGGGCTGCGACCTGGGGATGGTGAACCTGCTCACGGACAGCGAGGGGGAGACCTACAGCGGTCAGGCGGTGGAAGAAAAACGGCGGATTTACATCCACCGGCGCGCGCGCATGCAGAAACGGGGCACGCGGGCGGCCCGCCGGAAACTCAGAGCACTGTCCGGACGCCAGCGGCGATACCAGCGGGATGTCAACCACGGGATCGCCAAGCGGGCGGTAGCTAAGGCGCAACGGCTCTGCTGTGGGATCGCCCTGGAAGACCTGCAGGGCATCCGCGACAGGATAAAGGCCAGGCGCCGCCAGCGGGCCCGACTGCACAACTGGGCTTTCGGACAACTGCGGGAGTTCATTGTCTACAAGGCCGCTCAAGCCGGGGTCCCGGTCGTCTTCGTGGATCCGGCCAACACGAGTCGCAGCTGCCCGGCCTGTGGTCATGTGGAGAAGCGGAACCGCCGCTCGCAAGCCGAATTCAGCTGTCGTCGGTGCGGGCACGCTGGGCCGGCCGACGTCATCGCGGCACGGAACATTCGTGCCTGGGCGCGTGGCGATGCGCCGATGGTCGCGTCCGCAAGGGCAGCGACAAGTCCCCACCCTACATCGAGGGATAATCGCCTTTCATCCCTGTCGCGATGACGCTTCTACCGACCCCCTCGCCCGCCGAACTCCGCGCCCGGCTGCTTGCGCACCTCGATGAAATGCGCCGGGTGCTTGAGCGGACGGCGCCTTTTCTCCCTGACGACCAGCGTGGCGAGTACAAGCGCCTGCGCGAGGCCCTCGACTCACTCGACCGCCGGATTCGCGAGATCATTGCGGAGTGAATCACTGACGGGGGTCGCAGAACCCGGTATAATCGCACCACTGTGAGTGCCCGCTCCACGCTTGAGTTCATCCGGGATCTTCCGAAAGTCGAGCTCCACCTGCACCTCGAAACTTCGTTGCGCCTGCACCGTCTCGTCGAACGCCAGCACCGTCCGGATGGTGATCCTCCGGGGAGTGGTGCGCGTGCGCCGGCGGGGGGCGAAGGGTCCGGAGTCGCCGACCCGGAGAAGTTTACGGGGTACGATCGGCTCCGGCGCCTGCGGTACCTCAGTCGCGCCGGAAAGATTCCTGATTCCTTCTACTCGTCTGAGAACATCGAGCAGATCACGTTAGAACTCCTCGCGGAAGCAGCCGCGCAGCGCGTGCGCCACGTGGAAGTCCGCGTGGGAGGGCGGCGCGGCTTTGCGCTCCTCGGCACGCGCCGCATGCTCGAGGCGATGGCGCGCGCCCGAGGGCGAGCTGAGCGGGAGCAGGGGATCACAAGTGGGTTTCTCATCACGCTGGTGCGCGAGCGCGGACCCGAGGAAGCAGAACAGCGCGTGCGCGAGGCGATCGCCTGCCGCGATTGCGGTGTGGTGGGCGTGGATCTGGCCGGCGATGAACAAAATTACCCACCCGCACTCTTTGCCCGCGCCATGGATCTCGCGCGCGAGGCTGGCTTGGGCATCACCGTGCACGCGGGGGAGTTTGCGGGTCCGGCCAGTATCTGGACGGCCGTCTACCAGCTTGGCGCGCGGCGCCTCGGCCACGGCATTCGCGCCGCCGAGGACCCCGAGTTACTCTACCGCCTGCGTGAGCGCGGGGTCACACTCGAGCTATGTCCCACATCGAACCTGCGCCTGGGATTGTGTGACTCGATGGAGGCGTTGCCTATCCGCCAACTCATGGCGGCGGGGGTGTCGGTGACAGTCAACAGCGACGATCCGGTGCTCTTGGGCACCGACATCTCACGTGAGCTAGAGATCGTGGCAAGAACGTTTGCGCTCACCTCCGATGAGGTGCGCGCGTTGGTCGACACCGCCTCGCGCGCGGCCTTTTCCGCGCCATCGGCCCTTCCTTGACAGCCTAGGGGGCTCATGACACAATGAACCTGAACTCAGTTGTTGAGTGATTTAGTCCAGAATTTTCCCCGCCATCAGGGCGGGTAGAAGAGGGGTCATGGCCGACCTCGAGATCAAAGATCTTGGTGTGCAGGTCGAGGAGAAGGTCATCCTCAAGGGCGCCAACCTGTCCCTCAACAAGGGCGAAATCCACGCCCTAATGGGCCCCAACGGTTCGGGGAAATCCACTCTCGCGAACGTCTTGATGGGGAATCCCTTTTACCAAGTCGTCAAGGGTGAGGTCCTCTATAAAGGAGAGGATCTGCTGGCGATGGCCCCTGATGAGCGTGCGCGCAAGGGGTTGTTCATCGCCTTCCAATACCCGGTAAGCATTCCGGGGGTGACGATGAGCAGCTTCCTGCGTACCGCGGTGTCAGCGCGCCGCGGGTACGACAAAGAGCTCATGCCGGTGGGAGACTTCCAGAAATTGTTGAAGCAAAAGATGAGCGAACTGCGGATCGAGCCGGCCATTGTGGCGCGCTACGTGAATGAAGGATTTTCAGGCGGCGAGAAAAAGCGCGCGGAAATCTTGCAAATGGCACTGTTGGAGCCAGAGATCGCCATCATGGACGAGACCGACTCCGGATTGGATATCGACTCGGTCAAGGTTGTCGCTGACGGCGTGAGTCGCATGTACGAGCAGGCGCAGGGGAAGTTGGGGATTCTGCTCATCACGCACTACTCACGGATCCTCCACTACATCAAGCCCTCCGCCGTGCACGTCATGTTCGACGGTCGGTTTGTCGTCTCGGGCGGTCCGGATCTAGCAGAAGAACTCGAGCAAAGCGGGTACGAGGGAATCAAATCGCAAGTCGAGGTGATCGCGGCGGAGGTCAAGAACGAAGGCGCCGTCCGCCGCGCCGGCAAGGTGTTCTGGGTCGCGCACTAGGAGGATACCGTGGCAGTCACTAACCAGCTAGGCATCGATCTCGACAAGTACAAGTGGGGATTCCACGATCCCGAGAAGTACGTCTACAAGTCGCGCAAGGGACTGAACCGCGAGGTCGTGGAGATGATCTCCTCCATGAAGAGTGAGCCGGAGTGGATGCGGGCGTACCGACTCCACTCGCTGGAGCATTTCCAGCAGCGGCCCATGCCGAAGTGGGGGGCCGATCTCACCCAGATCAACTTTGACGACGTCTTCTACTACCTCAAGCCGACGGAGAAGAAGGAACGGAGCTGGGACGAGGTCCCCGAGACGATCAAGAACACGTTCGAAAAGCTCGGGATCCCCGAAGCAGAGCGCAAGTTCCTCGCCGGGGCCGGGGCCCAGTATGACTCGGAGTCCGTCTACCACAACCTCAAGGAGGAGTGGGAGAAGCTCGGAGTCATTTTCCTCGACACCGATTCCGCGTTGCGGGAGCACCCCGACCTCGTGCGCGAGTATTTTGGCACGGTCGTGCCGCCTGAGGACAATAAGCTAGCGGCGCTGAACTCCGCAGTGTGGTCCGGGGGATCTTTCGTCTACGTGCCCGCCGGCGTGCACGTCGACATCCCGCTGCAGGCATACTTCCGCATCAATGCCCAGAACATGGGGCAGTTCGAGCGCACGCTCATTATCTGCGAACCGGGCTCCTACGTGCACTATGTGGAAGGGTGTACCGCGCCCATCTACACCACCGACTCGCTGCACGCGGCGGTGGTAGAGATCATCGTGAAGGAAGGGGCCCGCTGTCGGTACACGACCATCCAGAATTGGTCGACCAACACGTACAACTTGGTCACGAAGCGCGCCGTGGCATACCGCGATGCGACAATGGAGTGGATTGACGGGAATTTAGGGAGCAAGCTCACTGTCAAGTACCCCAGCGTCTTCATGGTGGAGCCTGGTGCGAAGGGCGAAATTCTCTCGGTCGCGTTTGCCGGGAAGGGGCAGCACCAGGATCCCGGGGGCAAGGTTATCCATGCCGCGCCGCACACCCAGTCGGTCGTCGTGAGCAAGTCGATTGCGAAAGACGGAGGGCGCGCGGGCTACCGGGGGCTGGTGAAGATCTACTCCGGGGCCAAGGGGAGCAAGTCGGCCGTGCGCTGCGATGCACTGATCCTCGATGACCAGAGCCGCAGCGACACCTACCCGACGATGGAAATCGACGAAGAAGATGTGTCGATCACGCACGAGGCGACGGTCTCCAAGGTCTCCGATGAGCAGCTGTTCTACCTGATGAGTCGGGGGGTGCGCGGAGACGAGGCCATGAACATGATCGTCCGTGGCTTCGTCGAGCCCATCGTGAAGGAGCTGCCACTCGAGTACGCCGTGGAACTCAACCGGCTCATTGCGCTGGAGATGGAAGGATCCGTCGGCTAGGCACAGAGCGAGACCATTTAGGCAGACGCAGTCGAAAGGTTGGAGGTTGAAGGGGTCTACCTTCAGCCTTCAACCTTCAGCATTTTGGTGACGTAGGTGGACAGGACGACGACTGGTGCAGACGCGATGACGGCTGAGCAGACCACCCAGGCGCTCCATCTCGGCGGGCTGACCCGCGACGCCGTGTTGGCTCTGTCGCAGCGGTACGACGAACCGGCGTGGATGCGCGAGTTCCGCCTCGCCGCGTGGACCGCTGCCGAGCGGTTGCCCTGGCCCTCTCCGAAGGACGAGGAGTGGCGGCGTACCGATCCGGCCGTTTTCAACCTCGACGGCATCCGCCCCTATGTGGACGCCCCTGCCGGTGCGCTTCCGTCGGAAGTTCAGCAGGCGATCGCGGCGTGGGACGCCCCGCTGGGAGTGCTGGTGCAGCGCAACTCCCAGACCGTCCGCGGGATGCTCGATGACCAAGCCGCCCCGGGCGTCATCTTCACGGATCCCCACACCGCGCTCGGCAAGAGGCCTGATCTGATGCGGGACCATTTCATGACCGCGGGCGTGCGCCCCGAGGAGACGAAGTTTCGGGCCTTGCACGGCGCACTGTGGAGTGGGGGGGCCTTCCTTTACGTCCCTGATGGGGTGGAGCTTACTCGACCTCTGCTCTCTCTCACGTGGATCGATGCCGATCGCATAGGGGTCTTTCCCCACACCCTAGTGATCGCCGGGCGGGGCAGCCGCTTCACCCTGATTACCGGGACCGGATCGGCGGCGGGAGAATGGCCCGCGTTTGCTGATACTGTAACCGAGGTCATCGCCCTCGACGGCGCTCAGGTCCGAGTGGTCACGCTGCAGGAGTGGGGGCGCAACGTCGTCGAGGTGGGCATCGTCCGCTCCACTCTCGCCCGCGACGCCACCTTCCACAGTTTGGTCGTAAGTTTAGGGGGGAAAGTCACCAAGATGAACATCGAGTCCATCTTGGCCGGACAGGGAGCCACCTCCGAGATGTTGGGGCTCGTTTTCGGCGATGGGACGCAGCACGTTGACCTGCACACGCTGCAGGAGCACCGCGCGCCCCACACGCTGTCGGATCTGCTATATAAGAACGCCGTCAAGGATCGCGCCCGCAGCGTGTTTTCTGGGATGATCCGTGTGCACTACGGGGCCCAGAAGACCAATGCATTTCAGGCCAACCGCAACTTGATCCTCTCGGAAGGCGCGAGGGCCGATTCGATTCCCAACTTGGAGATCATGGCCAATGATTTACGGTGCACCCACGGGTCAGCGACCAGTCACCTCAACGAAGAGCACCTGTTCTACCTCATGAGCCGCGGGCTCACCCGCGGGCAGGCGGTGCGAGCGGTCGTCGAGGGATTTTTTGCCGAGTTATTGGACCGAGTTCCGCTAGACCGCCTCCGGCAGCGGTTGCAGCAGGATATCGAAGCGCGGATGGCCCGGTAGACGCGAAGGGCGAGGCGACCGAGACGATATGACAGAGACGACAACGGAGTTCATCCCGGCAGCGACTGTGGAAGAGGTCCCGCCCGGAACGTCGAAGGTCATTACGGTCGAGGGACGGCGCCTCGCGTTGTTTAACGTGAACGGCACCTTCTACGCGATCGACGACACCTGCACGCACGAGGAAGCCTCCCTGGGGACCGGTGCGGTGCACGGCGAGGTTGTGGCGTGTCCGAAGCACGGGTCGCGCTTCCACATTCCCACCGGCCGTGTCCTGTCGCTCCCCGCGGTCGTTCCTCTCAACACGTACCAAGTGAAGGTCGAGGCGGGTCGGGTGCTAGTGCTCCCCGTACCGCATCGCGGGCGGGGGATGCCCCACAAAGCGTGAGATGCGGATGAGCGACCCAAAGACGACAAGACAGGAGCGGGCGACCATGCTGGCGGACACCCTGCGTGCGGATTTTCCTCTCCTGAGCCGCAGCGTGCACGGCAAACCGCTCGTGTACTTGGACAACGCGGCGACGTCCCAGAAGCCCCGCCGGGTCATCGACGCGCTGGTCCGCTACTACTCCGACTACAACGCGAACGTCCACCGGGGCATCTACGCCATCGCCGAAGAGGCCACCCGTCGCTATGAGGAGTCGCGTGCGAAGGTAGCGGCGTTCGTCGGTGCGCGGAGACCTGAAGAACTCGTGTTCACTCGCGGTACGACGGAAGCCATCAACCTCGTCGCGTACGCCTGGGGACGCGCCAACGTCCACCCCGGCGATGAGATCGTGCTCACCGAAATGGAGCACCACAGTAACCTGGTGCCCTGGCAATTGCTGGCCGCGCAGACCGGCGCCGCGCTCAAGTTCATCCCGTTCGACGGCCAGGGCGTGCTGCAACTGGACGCGTTCGAGCGGCAGCTGTCGGAACGGACGAAGCTCGTGGCACTCACCCACGTGTCCAACGTCCTCGGGACGATCAACCCGGTTCGAGAGATCGCTGCCCGTGCGCATGCAGCAGGCGCGAAGGTATTGATCGACGGCGCCCAGAGTGCCCCGCACATGCCGGTGAACGTCGCCGATCTGGGGGTCGATTTCTTTGCCTTCTCGGGACACAAGATGTGCGGGCCGACAGGCAGTGGGGCGCTGTGGGCGCGCTACGAGATCTTAGAGGCGATGCCCCCCTTTCACGGGGGCGGCGAGATGATCATGCTGGTGCAGCTCGAATCCTCGACGTACAAAGATCCGCCGCACAAGTTTGAGGCCGGCACGCCGAACATCGGGGACTGCATCGCGTGGGGCGAAGCTGTCGACTACTTGCAGGCGATCGGCTTGGACGCGATCCGCGCTCACGAGGTGTACCTGACGTCGTACACGTTAGAGCGCCTGTCCGAGGTGCCGGGGCTCGTGGTGTACGGCCCGCGCGACCTGACCCGCCGCGGCGGGGTGATCTCCTTCACGCTCGATGTTGCGCACGCGCACGATGTCGCCCAGGTCTTAGACCAGGAAGGCGTGGCTGTGCGTGCGGGGCACCACTGCACCCAGCCGTTGCACCGTCGGCTGGGGGTGTCGGCGACGAGCCGGGCGAGTGTGTACCTGTACAATACGGAAAGAGACATCGACGCGCTGGTGCGGGGTTTGCACGCTGTGCGCAAGCTATTTTCCCCCAGACCGACGCCGGTGCATCAAGCCTAGAGGATGGCGCCTACGACCCATGGCACTTGACGACCTGTACCGCGAAGTTATCCTCGACCACTACACGCATCCGCGCAACAAGGGGACCCTCGCCGATGCGGAGATCAAAGTCGAGGGGGCCAATCCCCTGTGCGGCGATGAGCTGGGTATCTACGTCCACCT
This sequence comes from bacterium, assembly GCA_036393975.1. Taxonomy (GTDB): domain Bacteria; phylum Sysuimicrobiota; class Sysuimicrobiia; order Sysuimicrobiales; family Kaftiobacteriaceae; genus 13-1-40CM-64-14. Next base: position 19,179 of record DASWFZ010000020.1, read on the forward strand.
CGCCGACGGGAAAGTGGCCTCCGTGCGATTTGAGGGGCGGGGGTGTTCGATTAGTCAGGCTTCCGCGTCGATGATGACCGAGATGATCAAAGGGAAGACGCTGACACAAGTGCACGCCTTGGTGGAACAGTTCCGGGCGATGATGCACGGTGGCGCCGCCTCGGAGGACGACCTCGGCGAGCTGATGGCGTTGCAGGGTGTCCGCAAGTTCCCGGTCCGCATCAAGTGCGCGACACTGGCCTGGGTCGCCTTGGATCAAGGTGTGGAGGAGTTCCAAGCCACCCGGGGTAAGGTGGAAGCGAAGGCAAGCAGCGACAAGTAACCGTGCGCGACGAGGGACCGGGGGGCGGGCTGGTGCCCCCCTTTCTGTTGTCGGGCCACTCCGGCCCGCGCGGGATCTTGCGAGAAGGAGTCACGAGCATGCCGCTAGAGCAGTGGCGTCAGCTTGCGGCGCAGTTGCGGGTTGATAGCATCCGTGCGACGACCGCGGCGGGATCGGGGCACCCCACCTCGTCCATGTCGGCGGCCGACCTCATGGCCGTCCTGCTCGCCGGTCACCTGCGCTACGACTTCGCCGATCCCAAACATCCCGCTAACGACCACCTCATTTTCTCCAAGGGCCATGCCTCCCCACTGCTGTACGCGCTCTTCAAGGCCGCAGGCGCGATCACGGATGCGGAGTTGTTGACGCTCCGAACGTTCGGCAGCCGCCTGGAAGGGCATCCCACCCCCGTGCTGCCGTGGGTGGACGTGGCGACTGGGTCGCTGGGACAAGGACTCCCCATTGGCGTGGGCCTCGCCCTCGCAGGAAAATACCTGGACCGGATCCCGTACCGTGTGTGGGTGCTCAGCGGCGACAGCGAGATGGCCGAAGGGTCCGTGTGGGAAGGCATTGAGCACGCCGCGCACTACAAGCTGGGCCAGTTGATTTGCATTGTTGACGTTAACCGGCTGGGCCAGCGTGGGGAAACGATGTTGGGCTGGAACACCCACGCCTTTGTCCAGCGCGCGACGGCGTTCGGATGGCGGACGATCGAGATCGACGGCCATAGCCTCGATGACATCGACCGCGCGTACACGCACGCCGAAGTCGTGGCGTCATCCGATCAGCCGACCATGATTGTGGCGCGGACGATCAAAGGAAAGGGTGCCAAGCTGGTCGAGAATCAGGACGGGTGGCACGGCAAGGCGTTGTCCCGTGAGCAGGCCGCTCAGGCGATCGCCGAGCTCGGGGGCGAACGGCACCTCACAGTACAAGTGAGGCGGCCGGATCCCGTGCGCCCGGCGGCGACTCCGCCGGCGCAGCCCCTCCAACTCCCCACGTACAAAGTCGGGGATAGCGTCGCGACGCGCCGCGCATATGGCGATGCGCTGAAAGCGCTGGGGGCGGCGCATCCGAAAGTAGTCGCGCTGGATGGTGAGGTGAGTAATTCCACCTACGCGGAGGACTTTGCGCGCGCCTACCCTGATCGCTACTTCGAGATGTACATCGCCGAGCAGCAGATGGTAGCCGCATCCGTCGGCCTCCAAGTCCGCGGGTACGTCCCGTTTGCCTCGTCGTTTGCGACATTCTTCACGCGGGCGTACGACTTCATCCGGATGGGCGCCGTGTCCCGCGCCCACATTAACCTTGTCGGCTCCCACGCCGGAGTATCCATCGGCGGGGATGGCCCATCGCAAATGGGACTGGAAGACATCGCGATGATGCGGGCGGTGGGCGGGAGTACCGTCCTGTATCCGTGCGACGCAAACCAGACCTCCCGCCTTGTCGCCCAGATGGTCGACCGCCCAGGCATTGTTTATCTCCGCACCACGCGCGAGAAGACAGCGGTGCTCTACGACCCGAGCGAGACCTTCCCGATTGGGGGCAGCAAGGTCCTCCGTCGGTCTGACCACGACGTGGCGACGGTCGTGGCGGCTGGGATCACCGTCCATGAGGCGGTCCGAGCACACCAGCAGCTGGCGACGGAGGGGATTGCGGTCCGGATCATCGACGCCTACTCCGTCAAACCCATTGACGCGGCTACGCTCCGCCAAGCGGCGCGGGAGACCGGCATCATCATTACCGTGGAAGATCATTGGCCTGAAGGCGGGTTGGGCGAGGCCGTCCTAGCCGCGCTGGCGGGGGAGGAGTCTGCACCGCGAGCCCGCGTCCTGGGGGTGAAGGAGTTGCCCGGTTCGGGGACGCCAGATGAACTCATCGAGGCCGCTGGCATCAGCGCCCGGCACATCGCCAACGCGGTGCGAGCGATGATCGCAGAAAGAGGACCCGCTCGAGTCGGCGGGCGCTAATCGGCGGGGCGGATCGGCGCGGAGCCGTCGTCGACACCCGAGAATTGACAATCTGGGCGGGGGAGGCGCCCGCTCCGATATTTTCTTACGTGTTCGTGCTCAACTTAAGATTCTGCCCCGTGCCCGCCCCGTTTGACGGTCCGTCCCTCGTTCGCCTATGATGAATACGGAAGGGGCACGCCGAGCGGTGCAAAGGACATTATCGTCTAGGGACCGTTGTCATTCCCCCGTCTCGCGGCGTGTCCTGGAGGATGCCTGTGGCTACTGACCCAAAGTACGTCCCCCGCAGTCAGGCGCTCCCGTTCGACAAGGCTCTCGAAGTTATCGATGCCCTCCCGGGTGGCGGCGTCATCCTGACCAAAGTGGAAGAGGTTTTGAACTGGGGGCGGGCTGCCTCGGTGTGGCCGCTGACCTTCGGCTTGGCCTGCTGTGCGATCGAGATGATGCAGGCTTACGCTACGCGGTTTGATATGGACCGCATGGGTATCATCCCGCGTGCGACCCCGCGGCAAGCCGACTGCATTATCGTGGCTGGGCGCGCCACCCTGAAGATTGCGCCCATCGTCCGCCGTTTGTGGGAGCAGATGCCCGAGCCCAAATACGTCATCTCCATGGGCTCTTGTGCGACGTGCGGCGGGCCCTTCTACTACGATAACTACTCGATTCTCAAAGGCATTGACCAGGTGATCCCCGTTGATGTGTACGTGCCGGGCTGCCCGCCCCGACCTGAAGCCTTGATCGAGGGCTTCCTCAAGCTGCAGGACAAGATCAAAAAGGAACCGTTCCTGCGGCGGCGCATCCAGCGGGCCGCCGCGGCCGGGGTCGAGGAGAGTTAGCGGGATGGCCTTACGCACCGAAGAGTTGATGCTCAACATGGGGCCGCAGCACCCGAGCACCCACGGCGTGTTGCGCCTGGTTGTGACCCTCGACGGCGAGAACATCGTCGACGTGATGCCGGACATCGGCTACCTGCACTCGTCGGTCGAGAAGATGATGGAGTACCGCACCTACCTGCAGAACATCGCGCTCGTGGACCGGGGAATGGATTACCTGACCGCGATGGCCAACGAGGAAGTGTGGGTGCTAGCCGTGGAACGGTTGGGCAAGGTCGACGTCCCCGAGCGCGCCCGGTACATCCGCACCCTTATGCTGGAACTCCAGCGCCTCAGCAGCCACCTCATCTGGTTGGGCACGTTTGGCATTGACCTAGGCGCGTTCACGGCGTTTCTGTGGTGCATGCGCGAGCGGGAACGCATCATGGACCTCTTTGAAGCCGCGACCGGCGGCCGCCTGCACCATGTGTACTTCCGCATCGGCGGGGTGTTCGATGATCTCCCGGCGGAGTGGACGGACCGCTGTGAGACGTTCTGCGACGACTTTGAGTCGCGGTTGCCAGAATACGACGAGCTATTGACAGGGAACCCCATCTTCCTAGCCCGCACACAGGGGGTGGGCGTGCTGCCACGAGAGAAGGCCATCGCCATGGGCGCGTCCGGGCCGGTCGCCCGGGCGTCCGGGGTGGCCTACGATGTGCGGAAGGCGCATCCCTACGAGGTGTATGAGCGGATACAGTTTGACATACCGGTGCGCACCGAGGGGGATTGCTTTGCCCGCTACCTCGTGCGATTGGAAGAGATGCGGCAAAGCGTGCGCATCATCCGCCAATGCCTGGAACAGCTCCCCGCAGGCGAGATCCGGTCGAAGGTTGCAGTCACGCTGCGCCTGCCCAAAGGTGAAGTGTACGCCCGAACCGAGTCCCCTCGGGGGGATCTCGGGATTTACCTCGTTAGCGAGGGCACGGACAAGGCCTACCGCGTCAAGATCCGCGCGCCGGCGTTCACCAACCTGTATGCGCTGACGGAAATGATGCGCGGGTGGAAAATCGCAGACGTGATTGCCATTCTGGGGAGCATCGACATCGTGCTGTCCGATGTCGACCGCTGAGGACATATCGCCGATGAGTATGCCGATCTACTCCAACGGCCACAAGTCCCGCGCGGAACAGGCGTGGCTGGGCCTCGTAGGTTTGGTTACCGGGCTCAGAGCCACCTTGCGCACGATGTTCGAGCCCAAGGTGACCGTGTCGTACCCGGTCCAGAAAGTGAACGTGTCCTCGCGCTGGCACGGACTGCTCGCGCTGCCGATCGACCAGGAGACGGACAACGATCGCTGCATCATCTGTTTCCAGTGTGAACGCGTCTGCCCCGACCGGTGCATCCACATCGAGGCCACCGGGAAGGCGAAGGATCGGATCCTGACGCGGTTTGACATCGAGATGGACAAGTGTTGCTACTGTGGGCTGTGCGTGGAAGTCTGCCCTACCGAGGCCATCGTTTTCGTGCCCCACTACGAGGCCAGCACCTACAACCGCGCCAACTTGCTCTATGACCTCGACGACCTCCACCGCGCCGCGCCCAAGGAGCCGATCGCGACCGGGGTCGTGAAAGTGCGCCGCCCGGAGGCCCAACGATGAGCTGGGAGCTCGCGAGCAAACTGAAAGCGAGATTCCCAGAGGTCGAGCTCTTTCCGCGCCCCGCGGACGCGCCGGCGGCCGCACCGGAAGGCGAACCATCGGCTGAAGGCGCAGCGGTGATAGCTCGGCGGCCGGCTCATGAGCAACCTGCACAGTACCTGACCCCTGGGGTGTACGTGCCGCGCGACCGCGTGTTGGAAATCTGCCAGGTGTTGGCCACGGATCCGGCGTTTGCCCTCACGTACCTGTCCTTCGTCAGCGCGATCGACTGGCCTGACCGTGGTGAGCTCGAAATTCTCTACCATCTGTACTCCCACGCATCAGGCGAAGAACTTGCCCTGAAAGTCCGCGTGCCCCGCGACGACGCGCGCGTGCCGTCGGTGACCGGCATCTGGGATGGCGCCAACTGGCATGAGCGGGAAGCCTACGACCTCTTGGGTGTCGTCTTTGAGGGCCATCCCAACCTGCGCCGTATCATGATGACTGATGATTGGGCCGGGCACCCGCTGCGCAAGGACTACGTCTATGAGGACCCGCGCTGGCTGACCGAAGTCGCGAAAGAACGGCAGAAAGATGCCGAAGGCTTTGGGCTGGGGGAGCGGTCCTAGTAGGCCGTCTTCCCGGGCACGCCCGAATACCCAGCACTCCAGCATCATTTTGCCGCCCGACCGTTATTGAACCTTCACACATTCTCCCTAGCCTTGTAAAGACGATATGAGCCAGACGATCCTTGTCGTCGAAGACGACCCGAAGATCGTGCACCTCTTGCGCATGTACCTGGAGCGGGAGGGGTATGGGGTCGCCACAGCCGCCGATGGCCGCGACGCATTGGACGCGAGTGGGCGCGTCCATCCCAGTCTCATCATCTTGGACCTGATGTTGCCGCATGTCGACGGGCTGGAGGTGTGCCGACGCCTGCGGGCGAGTTCCGATGTCCCGATCCTCATTCTGACGGCGCGGGTCGACGAACTGGACAAGCTCGTGGGACTGTCGTTGGGGGCGGACGACTATGTGACGAAGCCGTTTAGCCCGCGCGAGGTCGTCGCCCGCGTCAAAACGATCCTCCGCCGCACGGCGCGGGAGCGGCCCCTGCGCGTGCTTCGCCGGGGATCGTTAGAGCTCGATGCCGATCGGCACCGGGTGACGGTGCACAGTCGCGAAGTGCCGCTGACCCCGGTCGAATTCAGGTTGCTGCAGACGATGCTCGCCTCCCCGGAACGCGCGTTCACGCGCGAACAGCTGCTCAATCAGATCTACGCTCACCAAGAGTCGGCGGTGGTCGATCGGACCATCGACGTGCACGTCGGGAATCTGCGGCAAAAGCTCGGAGACGACCCGGATCATCCCCGCTACATCGCCACGGTCCGCGGGGTCGGGTACAAACTGCTCTGATGCGGCGCAGCCTCTTTTGGACCCTGTTGGGGATCAACCTGCTGGTCGTGGGCGTGGCGGTGGGCACGACTGCGGTCCTCGTCGGCCGCCTCGCCGATGCGATCTTCGCCAGCCTGATGCAGGAGTTCAACATCCCGACCGATGTGCTCCACGAGTTGTTCACTGCCGCCCTCTGGCGCTCGTTGGTGTTCGCCAGCCTGGCGGCGGTAGGGGCGGGAGTGCTGCTCAGCATCGTTCTCTTTGTGCAGGTCATCCGGCCCGTCCGCGGGATGATGACGATGGCCGGACGGATCGCAGGCGGGGATTACGGGGCGCGCGTCGGGAAGGCGTCATCCGCAGAGCTGGGGTCGTTGGCCGAATCGCTGGATCGCATGGCGGAGTCGCTCGCGAATCTGGAGCGGCTGCGCAAGGACTTGGTCGCGAACGTGGCGCACGAGTTGCGGACCCCTCTGACAAATCTGCGCGGGTATCTCGAGGCAGTGCGGGAGGGCGTTACACCGGCCTCGGGTGAGGTGATTACCTCCCTGCATGAAGAGACCATGCGGCTGGTCCGCCTCGTGGACGGTCTGCACGACCTGTCGCAGTTTGACGCCCGCCTACCTCACGTGCATCTGCAGGCTGTGGATCTGGGCGAGTTGGTGCGCCGGGTGCTGACGGTTCGCCGCCCGGAGTTTGACGGAAAGCGGATCGTTGTCCGCGTCGCCACGACTGTGCCCGGACCGGTGCGGGCCGATCCCGACCTGCTCGCGCAAGCCCTCGGGAACCTACTCGATAACGCCGCAAAGTATACGCCGACAGGGGGCGATGTGGCAGTGGAGGTCGCACCGGCCGATGGTGCAGTGCGGGTGGCAGTCGCCAACACCGGGGAGGGAATCCCCCCAGACGATCTGCCGTTCATTTTCGAGAGATTCTATCGCGGCGAGAAATCGCGCTCGCGGGAATCAGGAGGGGCGGGCATCGGGTTGGCGATCGTCAAAGAGGTCGCGGGTGCCCACGGCGGGACCGTGGGAGCGAGTAGCGATGGGGGGCGGACGATCGTGTGGCTGACCGTGGCGGCAGAGATGCGAACGACGAGGGGCACCGTCGGTGGTGTACCATGAGGATTAGTGGTCCCAGTCGTCGGCGTGTTCACTGTGCCAATAACTCTGTACTGAGGAGCTCTGAATGAGAGAACGCACGACACGCCAGGATGTGCGCGATCGGCTGCCGCCGGGACAGTACCTGACCGAGAAGTGGCCCGTGCTGCATGCCGGGACCGTGCCTCGTTTTGACGCCGCCACCTGGGACTTCAAGATTTGGGGGTTGGTGGAGCAGCCGATCCGCCTGAGCTCCGCCGAGTTCTCCGCGCTGCCGACCGTCCACCTCAAGCGCGATATTCACTGCGTCACCGCGTGGAGCAAGCTAGATGTGGACTTTGAGGGTGTTTCCGTGAAGACGCTGCTCGCGCAGGCCAAGCCCCTGCCCGAGGCGCACTTTGTCATGGCGCATTCCGAACAGGGATACGAGACCAATCTGCCTCTGGAATACCTGTTGGCCGACGACGCGCTCCTCGCATCCCGGGCCGACGGGCAGAACCTGACTCCCGAGCACGGCTGGCCGCTTCGGCTAGTCGTCCCGCGCCTGTACTTCTGGAAGAGCGCGAAGTGGATCCGCGGCCTCGAACTGATGGGAAAGGACCGCCGGGGCTTCTGGGAGCGCAATGGGTATCACAATCACGCCGATCCCTGGAAGGAAGAACGCTACTCATCGCCCTGGGAATAGCGCAGAGGAACCCGCTTCCGATGATCTTTGGAGGCGTCCGGGGCTGACGCCTCCCCGGATTCCCCAACTCACTGTCCAGGCCCCCTTGGGAGGATGGCACCTTCATGAATTTGTTACACGACGCTTGTGGGAACTTTACCATTCCGGTGTAGCGTCAAATACGTGGGCCGGGTGGCGCAAGGCACAGCCTGAGCGGGGGGCGGGATCAAACTCTCCGCCCTGTGTCGCGACGGAGGAGAGCGAAATGAGAGAGCCGATGCGAGGACTGATCGCTGGCGGGCTCGCGGGCACCCTGATGGTCGTCCTGATGGTCCGCGGGGTCCGCTTTCTTACCGCAGGGCTGCCCATCGTGGCCCAAGCATTGTGGGAGCAAGCGAGCAGGTTAATTCCTCTGCAGGTATTCAGCTTTTTCATTGTCCGGTTCAAGTTCGCGGCCAAGCCGCTCGCGTTTTGGGGCATGATCGGAACTCTCGTCGTCGGCACGGCGCTGGCCGGAGCCGTGTTAGCTCGTTGGCCGTGGGTGCGAGCTCGCTTGTGGCGTACCGTTGGGGTAGCGTTCGCGCTCATCTTCATCCCGCTGGGAGTACTCGTCGTGGGACCGGCCACCACCTTGCTTGGCGCCCGGTATGAGGCCGGTGGAGTCCCGGTGTCGCCGGGAGCCTTATCCGTGCAGGTGGTCGCGGCGGTTGCCGTCTATGCAGCCGTCTTCTGCGTTCTGTATGCGTTCCTGAGCCGGTTCCGGCAGCCTGGGGGCGCGCCCTCGTCTGCCGTTGCGGTCGATCGCGAGGGGTTGACGCGGCGCGAAATGCTGCACCGCGCTGTTGTCGTCGCGCTCGGAGCAACCGGCGGAGTCGGATTGCTCCGCTGGGTGGCAGCCACCGGACAGGCCACGGTCGCCTTCGCGCAGTCGCTCTTTGACCGGGTCAAAGGGCTTCCCCCCGAGATCACGCCCACCTCCGACTTTTACGTCGTCAGCAAGAACCCCCCGGGTTTCGATCCGGTCGTCGACGCAAGTCGGTGGCACTTGGAGCTCGGGGGACTGGTAAACAAGCCGGCGACCCTCACACTCGAGGCGATTCGAGCGCTGCAACCGGTCACCCGCCCGCACACCCTGGAGTGCATCAGTAACGATGTGGGCGGTGACCTGATCAGCAACGCGAACTGGCGCGGAGCCCGACTCAAAGACATCCTCGACCAAGCTGGTGGGGTGGGGACGAAGGCGATCCAGCTCGCGTTCTCCTGCGCGGACGGATATACCGAGTCGCTCCCGGTAGCCGAAGCGGTGCACCCTGACACACTGCTGGCCTACGAGATGAACGGTGCGCCGCTGACGCCTAAACACGGATTCCCGGTCCGCCTGCTCGTGCCGGGGCACTTTGGCATGAAGAACCCGAAGTGGATTACCAAAATTGAGGCGGTGGACCACAACGTCTTGGGGTACTGGGAGCGATCCGGTTGGAACCAGCAAGCGGTCGTCAAGACGATGTCCAAATTCACCAGCCCTGAGGGGCGTCACATGATGTACCGCGTGGGCGAGGAAATCGCGCTGGGAGGCGTCGCTTATGCCGGCGACCGCGGCATCAAGGCGGTCGAGGTATCCGTCGACGATGGGAAGACCTGGCAGCCCGCACAGCTCAAGCCACCTCTAGGGCCATACACGTGGGTGCTGTGGGCAATGGTCTGGACGCCGAGCACCCCCGGTGATTACGCACTCCGAGCGCGGGCGACGAACGGCGCGGGTCAACTGCAGGTCAAAGATGAGGTGACGACGCTGCCTGATGGAGCTAGTGGGTACCATCGGATTGGGCTCAGGGTATCCAAGTGACCAACGCACGGGGGCGGTGAGACCGCGCAAGCACGAGAGAGGCCTTGCGAGATTCACATTCTCTAAGGAGGATGAGGCGATGAGACGCTTAGGTTTCGTTCTGGGAATTGCAGTGCTGGCACTACTGCCTGTCTCCACGACCCAGGGAGCAGACATGATGATGGCCGCGAGTAATGCGCTGAAGACCGCGTCGACGCACGCGGGATTCGCGGCCAGTTACACGGCCGTCGCGGAAGTGGAACAACACCTCCACCACGTCGTGAACTGCCTGGAGGGGGAGAACGGCAAGAATTACAACAAGGAAGCGGGTAACCCGTGCATGGGCCAGGGCACTGGGATTCTTGTGGACCTCAAGGCCTCGGGAATGGCCGGCGGGCACGCCTCCCCCTACGCGGAAATCGCCGACCAGGTGGCGTTGTGGGGAATCCAGCAGACAATGAACAAGGACATCGGTCGCGCACACGCGGCGGCGGCGGTGGCCAAGGACGCCCTGCAGTTGGCGATTGATAACTTTAAATAGCCGGACCCTATCGACACGAGCGAGGGAGAGCATATTGCTCTCCCTCGCGTCGTTTATGCACCCTTGGGCCGAGCTCACAGCCTGAGGGGCACGAACCGGGCGACATTGTCGCGACATGCGTCGCGGTATACTCAGGGTACCGATGTCCGCTGAGCGATCAGGGTGGTGGGCTGGGCTGGTGGCGGGATTCCTCACCGCCACCGCGATCTACTCTGGATGGTTTACGAACCGCATCCCAGTGGTGGCACTCGCCCTGTGGGACCGTCAGATGCGCCTCATCCCCATGCAGTTGTTCTCGTTTTTGATCGTGCGGCTGAAGTTTGCGGCCAAGCCCGCGGCGTTCTGGGGGATGCTGGCGGTCTTCGTCCTGCTCCTCGGCGTCGTCGGCGCCGTTGTGGCGCGATGGGCCGGACGGCGTCCCGGACGCCTGGTCGCTGGGGCGTGGCTGGTCGTGACCGGATTCTTGGCCCTCCTTACCTTCCGCCCCGCGTCAGACTATTTGGCCGAACGGTTGGCCGCCGCAGGCACGACCGCCAGTGGCCTGATCATCCCGCTCGCCTTGGGAGGCTACGGCGCCGTGTTTGCCGTGCTCTTCACCGCCCTCGTCCTCATCCTGCTTCGTCCCCCCGAGTCTCGGCCGACGACTCCGGAGGGGGTGACCCGCCGGGCTCTCGTGTCCCGGGCGGTCACCATCGTGCTCGCGTCCGCGGCCGGCGGCGCCGCCGCGCAGTGGCTGGTGTCCTCGTTGCGGAGCGCCACGGTGGCGGCGCAGAGTCTGTTCGCCCGGATCGAAGGGCTTCCCCCTGAGGTCACGCCGAACGACCAGTTTTACGTCGTCAGCAAGAATCCGCCAGGGTTTGACCCGATCGTCGGTGCTGACCGATGGGCGCTGCAACTCACCGGGTTGGTGGCGACCGCTGCTCGCCTGACCTACGACGAGCTGAAGGCCATGCCGGCAACCGAGCAAGTGCAGACTCTCGAGTGCATCAGCAACGCGGTGGGAGGGGATCTCATCAGCACCGCCCGATGGAAGGGCGTGCGGTTGCGAGATGTGCTGCAGCGCGCAGGCGGCCTACAGCCAACGGCGATCAAGGTGGTCTTCCGGTGCGCGGACGGGTACAAGGAATCACTGCCCATCGCCGACGCCGTCCATCCGGCGACGCTTCTCGCTTATGAAATGAACGGCGAGCCTCTCCCAGCCAAACATGGCTTCCCTGTGCGCTTGCTTGTGCCGGGGCTGTTCGGGATGAAGAACCCCAAGTGGATTACCACGATCGAGGCGGTCGACTACGATCTCCGTGGATACTGGGAGGCCTCCGGCTGGAGCGAGGAGGCTGTGGTGAAGACGATGTCGGAATTCACAGGCGTGCCGCGGTCGGCGCCTGCGGGAGAGCTCGCGATCGGCGGGGTCGCGTACGGCGGGGATCGAGGGATCAAAGCGGTCGAGTACAGCGCCGATGATGGGAGAACGTGGCACCCGGCAGAAGTGAAGCCGTCGTTGGGTCCGTTTACCTGGGTCTTGTGGGCCGCGTTGTGGAGACCAACTGCGCCCGGGGAGTACACGTTGAAGGTGAGAGCGCGCGACGGGGTAGGGGTGCTGCAGACCTCCGACCATGCGGACACCCTGCCTGATGGCGCGTCCGGTTATCACACCGTACGCGTGCGGGTGAGATGATGAGGAGGCGTTGCTTGACGCTCGCGCGGAGCGCCGCCTATAGTGATTGGCAGACCCGCCGGAAGTGATGACGTGTGCGCTGAGAGGCTGCGGGTTCCCGAGGGTGCGGTGCGGCTCGACTATCTCTTCGACATCGATATGAGGTATGTCGGCGAGACCGTGGACCTGCGTCCCCATGGCGACGGGATCGGTGAGTGGTTCGGCGTGCTGGAGGGGGCTATCCGCGGGCCCCGACTCACCGGTCGGTTGCGGTGGGCGAACCACTCGCGGCAGCGCGAGGACGGCGTCTGGTGTCCAGACGCGCACGGGGTCGTGACGACCGACGACGGGGCACAAATCCTCATGACCATGCGCGGCTACAACATCCCCGCGAAGGTCTCGGGGGAGAGGGGCTCCGTGGTGGCAACCTGCACCTTCAGTTCCTCGGAGGCGAAGTACCGATGGCTCAACAATGTGATCGCAGTCGTGGAGGGCACGCGCGACCCCGAGCGAAATGAGACCCGCTTGAAAGCCTACGCGTGCGTGAACGAAACCATCACCCGATCACCCACCCTTGCGTAAGGGGTTTTGAGCTCACGGATGCGGCACTCCCGCCACTTCTCTCTGGACGAAGCCACCCAGGCGTTAGCTCACTTGGCGCCCCTGCTCGAACGCTTGAAGGATCTGCACGCTTCGGCCCTTCCCCTGGCAAGCCGCCTGGAGGCATTGTGGCGTCGTCTCGACGCCGGCGATCAGGTTCTAGACGAGATCGCCACGCTTCAAAAGCAACTGGACGCGCGCTCACACGACGCGGACCAGATCCTCCAGCAGTTGGAAGAGATGGGCTGCGTCGTGCGCGATACGCAGAGGGGGCTTGTGGATTTTCCAGCGCACGCCAACGGGGCGGAATTCTACCTCTGCTGGCATCTGGGGGAGGAGGCCATCGGTTCCTGGCACGGACTCGACGAAGGGTTTGCGGGCCGCAAACCGCTCAGCACTCGGCCGGGCCACGTCATGCACTAGGTTGTCACGTGAGGCGCGGCCGAGCCCCGAACGCATTGCGCGACGACGGAGGACGTACTGGCGATGTCTGATCTTTATGATGTGCTCATTATCGGCAGCGGTCCCGGCGGCTACGTCGGCGCAATTCGCGCCACCCAGCTCGGTCTGAAGGTCGCCCTCGTGGAGCGGGAAAAAGTCGGCGGGACTTGTCTGCACATCGGCTGCATCCCCACCAAGGCGTTGCTTCACACCGCTGAGCTATTGGATCAGCTGCGCGATCCGAAAGAGGAGGGGCTGGCCGTCGACCACGTGGCCGTCGACTTGGCCGCGGCGCTCGCGCGCAAGGCGCGAGTCGTGGACCAGCTCTACAAGGGGACCCAGTTCCTGATGCGCAAGAACAAGATCGACGTCTTCTTGGGGGAAGGCCGCTTCTTGGGCGCCACCAAGGTTGGTGTTGCTCTATCGGACGGTTCAGAAACCGAGCTCAATGCCCGGCACATCATGATCGCCACTGGGTCTGCCCCGCGCAGCGTGCCGGGGATTGCTTTTGACCACGTAAAGATTATTGATAGCACCGACGCCCTCAACCTCTCCACCGTGCCCCGCGCCATCGCCATCTTGGGGGCCGGCCCGGTGGGGGTGGAATTTGCCAGCCTCTTCTGCGCTTTTGGCAGCGAGGTGACCCTCATCGAGCTGCTGCCGACTCTTTTGCCTCTCGAAGATGAAGAGATCGGGCAGGCGCTGGAGCGGTCCTTCACGCGCCGGGGGATCAAGGTCCTCACGCAGGCAACGGCCAAGTCCGTGGATGCGACCGGGCCTCGGGTCAAGATTTCCGTGGCAAAAGGCGACCAAACATCCGTCGTAGAGGCGGACTACCTGCTTGTTGCCGTCGGACGCAGTGCGGTGACCGACGGTCTCGCTCCTGCGGAGGCCGGCGTCATGCTGGAAAGAGGCGCCGTGAAGGTCGATGGTCAACTGCGTACGATAGTGCCGCACATCTACGCCATCGGCGATGTGCTCACCGGGCTCGTGCCGTTCCGGTTGGCCCACGTCGCGAGCGATGAGGCAATCGCAGCCGTCGAGACGATTGCCGGCCACAGCGGGCATCCTGTGAACTACGACACGGTGCCGCGGCCGACGTACTCGATCCCTCAAGTTGCGACCGTCGGGCTGAGCGAACGGCAGGCCAAAGAACAAGGCCACGACGTAAAAGTGGGGCGTTTCAGTTTCCAGGCCAACGCCAAGGCCGTGGTCGAGGGGTCACGCGAGGGATTTGTGAAGGTCGTCACCGACGCGAAGATTGGGGAGCTATTGGGTATTCATATGATCGGGCCCAGCGTTACAGAGCTGCTGGCCGAAGCGGTCGCTCTCAAGTACTTGGAGGCGACGGTGACCGAACTTGGCGCCCCCGTCCACTCGCACCCGACGTTGTCGGAAGCGGTCAAAGAGGCCGCGCTGGATGCGATGGGACGCGTCATTCACATGTGATGGGCGGTTTGGGGGAGGCGGTGCGATGAGCGCAGAGACCAAGGCCACCGTGACAGCCCGCCACCGCGGACTGGGGCTGTCCGATCAGGATGTCCAGGACATGTACTACTACATCGTGCTGGCCCGGGCACTGGATGACCGCATGTGGGTGCTCCAACGCGCGGGCAAGGCGATGTTCGTGATCTCCGGGGCCGGCCACGAAGGGTGCCAGGTGGCGGCGATGTGGCCGTTGGACAAGCGGCGCGACTGGCTCGTGCCCTTCTACCGTTCCGTCGCAGCCTGCCTGGTGAAGGGAATGTCTCCGGCGGATCTCTTGCTGGGTCTGTTTGCCCGGGCGACCGATCCCAGCAGCGGGGGACGGCAAATGCCCGGCCATTACGGCCACCCGCGGTGGAAGATTCTGTCTACTAGCAGCCCGGTTGGAACGCAGTACCCGCATGCGGTGGGGATCGCCTATGCTGCCAAACTCCGCAAGACCGGGGAAGTGACGATGGTGAGCGTGGGAGAGGGCGGCACGAGTGAAGGGGACTGGCACGAGGCCCTGAACTTC
>DASWFZ010000021.1:0-10265 GCA_036393975.1 bacterium
CGGGAGGCGTGGAGCGCCTCCTCCCGCCTTCATCGGGATCTACCCGCGCGAGCCGGTCACGGGCCCCGGTACCAGCCTTGGTTTCTACGACCTGCCGGACCATGAGCACGACGATGACGATTAGGACGCATCCCACACCCGGTGGGAGCTAAGTAGGCGAGGTTCGATCGCATTCGGTCGGCCGTCGGTTGAAAGATCGACGGCCGATCCCGTTATGATCTGAAGCTCGAGAGGCTCGTTTCACGAGTGGCTGAGCTCCTGGTCAACAGAGGCGCTGAAGGGAATAACGCGCGAGGAGTTATTGTCGAGGCTCCTGGCCTAGTTCGGAAGCTTAACGGATCGGCAGTGTGAGCGACTCCTCCACGACTGGCGCTCCGCTAAAGCAAAGCCCGATCCAGGCTGCAATTTGTTTTCCGGGGCTTTTAAATCAAAGAATCAAAACCGGAGGGTTCCGACAGGTCGGCCAGGCATACAGTGCTGTGTACGGTGTCGGGCGCTTTCTGCTGACGCCCGCGCCCGCCACTCCAGATCACCAACACCGGCGTTGGGTTAGTAGAGATTCTTGGCACTGTGCATCCGAGCGGAATCGCATCGTGTTGTTAAAAACAATGGAACAACAGGAGGGCAATCTGGCAGATGGGCCATTCCCTCGGGCTAAGTGTTGGAGTCATCCAAAGCGACGAAAAGCTTGCCCTTGATCATTTCGAGCGCCGCTTTCGCGATGCGTGGAGTCGAGTCGCATACTTTGTCTTGGATGACATCAATCAGCTCGATGGTCTCTGCGACCTCGAACCGTGCGTGGTCGAGATCGTCCCGCGTGTGGTCGAGGTCGTCTTTCAAATTTTTCACTATCCGCTCCCTCATTTTTGCATTGAGCTTCTTGGCTTTCATCGGACTGCTTCTTGCCTGGGTTTCCATCTTCGCTCCCCTTTTGGGTGGCTGGTTGGCACTCCCGGGTCGCCACCTTCCCCGGGTGGGTGAAGCCCTCGCCGTTTCTTCGGTGAGGCCTCAGCCCCCTCGACTTCTCCCGGGAAGGCGTCGAGGTAAAAATAGAATCGCCGCTGCCACGGGTGGTCCACGATCGCCCCGGCCGCTGCCATAGCCCGCGCGCAAGTTGTGCGTTATGCAGCGTGACCACCGGCCAATTCCGGCCCTATCTTCGGACCGCGCACGAGACTCATCGTCTAGGCCATAGCGTCGGGGTCGACTGCGAATCGCTTGGTGGCTCGGATCAGCTCCCGGCTGAGGTTCGCGTTGACGGCGTGGCCCGCCTCGTCAACGACCACGAGATCAGCGCGCGGCCAGACTCTCTTGAGCTCCCATACGCTTGCAAGGGGAGCTTGAAAATCAAAGCGGCCGTTTACCAGGACCTCAGGGATGTCGGCAAGCGCGTCGGCGCCGCGGGCACGTCGTCTTGCCAGGCACCGTCCGATCCCGCGTTAAAGCGGGCAGGGGCAAGAGGCGGACCAGGACAGAAGGTCAGATAATCGGCGATCTGTAAACTTCGATGCTCCCTTGCCTCACCGGAACTGTCGTGGCAGGCCCTGCGGCCGCGCTACGCACCGGCCTCGCAGGGGAATTCAAGGCGTATGGACGAGGTCTGGGTCTTCCCGATCGTCGCGGCTTTGATGGCGCTACTTCCTGCGGGTAATCGTCGCTACTTAGTCGCTAGTCTGCCCGGTCAGACCCATCGGGGAATACAGCAAAGTAGGACCGAAATTCCCCTCCGATGAAGCTGAAGCCTCCTGCGGCATAGATCGTGTCGCCGTTGATCGCAATGAGACCGATACTACCGTTCGGGTTGGGGTTCCAGTCTGTGGCAAGACCGGTCGAGGTATCCACTGCCGCGAAGTAATTGCGCGACTGCCCTCCGATGAAGGTGAAGCCTCCTCCAGCATAAAGCGTGTTGCCGCTGACCAGGAGCGAATATCCCCATTCATTCGGGTTGGGATTCCAGTCGGTGGCAAGGCCGGTTGAAGCATCCAACGCCGCAACGCCAATGCGCGGTTGCCCACCGATGAAGTTGAAACCTCCTCCCACGTAGACAGTATCGCCGCTCACCACAAGCGAAGTGACAACATAACTTGGGTTGGGGTTCCAGCCGGTAGCAAGGCCGGTGGAAGCGTCCAGCGCAGCAAGGCGATTGCGTGGTTGTCCCCCGATGAGCCTGAAGTTTCCTATCGCATAAACGATGTCGCCGTTGACCACGATAGAAGAGACAATGTCATCCGCGTTTGGATTAAAGTCCCTGGCAAGACCACTCGAGGCATCCAGCGCGGCAATGCGATTGCGCGGTTGTCCCCCGACGGAAGTGAAATATCCTCCCGCGTAAACGGTGTCGCCGCTAACCGCGAGCGACTGCACCCACTGATTCGCGTTTGGGCTCCAGTCCGTGGCGAGGCCGCTTGAAGCATCCAGCGCCGCAATGTTGTTGCGCGATTGCCCCCCGACAGAGGCGAAGAACCCTCCTACGTAGATGGTGCTCCCGCTCAACGCGAGCGAACTGATGATTGGATACTGGAGCCCCTCATGACCGGGCTCGGGGTTGGGGTTCCAGTCGGTCGCGCGGCCCGTGGAAGGATCCACCGCCGCAAGGAGATTTCGATTCTGGCCTCCTAGACTGGTGA
Source organism: bacterium (assembly GCA_036393975.1). Classification (GTDB taxonomy): domain Bacteria; phylum Sysuimicrobiota; class Sysuimicrobiia; order Sysuimicrobiales; family Kaftiobacteriaceae; genus 13-1-40CM-64-14. Next base: position 2,628 of record DASWFZ010000021.1, read on the forward strand.
AACCTCCTCCCGCATAAACAGCATCACCGTTGATCGCTAGCCTGGTGATCCCGGTATTCGGATTGGGGTTCCAGTCAGTTGCAAGACCAGTGGACGCATCCAGCGCCGCAATGCCACTGCGTGGTTGTCCTCCAATCGAGTTGAAAGCTCCTGCCGCATAGAGGGTTTTGCCGTTGATTGCTAGCGAGTAGACGCTCCCAATCGCGTGCGGGTTCCAGTCCGTGGCAAGACCAGTGGAGACATCCAGCGCCGCGAGGTTATAGCGTGGTTGCCCTCCGATCGCGCTGAAGAGGCCTCCCGCATAGACCGTGTTACCGCTGACGAATATCAGATAGACAATCGGAGGGTACGGGGGAATGCCACTCGGGTCGGGGTTCCAGTCAGTGGCAAGGCCCGTGGAGGCATCTAGCGCGGCAATGCTTCTGCGCCGTTGCCCCCCGATGAAGGTGAAACCTCCTCCCACGTAGACCGTGTTGCCCTGGACCGCGAGCGCACCGGAAGAGTTGTCCCCGGGTGCGGTTAACGGACCCTGCGGGTAGGGGTTCCAGTCTGTAGCAAGCCCGGTGGAGACGTCCAGCGCGGCAATGCCGTTGCGCTCCTGCCCTCCGATAAAGCTAAAACTTCCTTGCACGTAGATGATGTTGTCGTTGAGCGCGAACGAGTTCACCCCTCCGCCATTCGGGTTGGGGTTCCAGTCCGTGGCAAGCCCGGTGGACGCATCCAGCGCAGCAAGGTTATTGCGTGGTTGCCCTCCGATGGAGCTAAAGAATCCTCCCACGTAGAGGGTGTTGGCGCTCGCGATCAGCATATAAATGATCCCATTCGGCCTTGGGTTCCAATTAGGGTCGGGCCTCCCGTTCGGAAGAATTTTCGCGAGTCCGTTAATTGCCACGGACCCTATTTGGGTGAAGCCGCCGGCAACGTAGAAGGTTCTAGGATGAGCGGGATCAGCAGTAACGGCGGTAATGCCACCGTTGACTAGTGGCCACGCAGCAAACCCGGGCTTTCCTCCTGTAACCGGGTCCAACATCGCGGCCGAGCCAGCCGGTGGACCTACCTGTGTGAAGTCGCCGCCCAAATAGAGCGTGCTGCCAATCTGCAGAAGCGCATTGACTGGACCATTGACGACGAAAGGGACGGTGGACGAAATTTTGAGCGTGAGTGTGGTCTCGGTTGAGCCAGCCGCGTTTCGCGCCGCGACGGTGTAGTCGAGAGTTGGCGTGAGGGCAGTGGGTGTTCCGGTTAGAACGCCGGTGCTTGAGCTCAACGTCAGTCCGTCGGGAAGACTCGGACTGACGGAGTACTCGGTCGGCATGCCCCCCTCGGAGTAGGGCTCATTGGGCTCAATCTCCCTACCCTTCGCGTAGACGATAGGGTTGTGAGCATAGCCGAGCGCAGTCGGCGGAGCCTTACCTCGTATGAGATTGCTTCCGTGGCGAGTCAGCGCGGGCAGGCTGCGAACGGCTACGTCATCTTTGAAGGAGCAACCCACCCATAAGGAAGTTGTGAGGAAGAGCGCAGCATTGCGGGGCGATGAAATCATTTTCCCTCCCAGGGCCCGGGTCAGGTCTCACCGAAGTCTTCGGCCGTTTAGCTCCCTAAGCTCCGCGGATCCAGCGGCCTACCGGCCGTCACATCCTGTTGTGGTAGCCGCTTAACATCGAACTGTTACGATTGGGTTTCTAACCGAACATCAGGTGAATTGAGTTGTCGTCCCCGCGCAGCAGTTTCGGTTCCAGCCGAAAACGCCGTCTTGATGTTTTCGCGAGTGAGCACTTCGCTTCTCGAGCCGTGCGCCAACACCTGCCGCGGTGGACAGTACGTGGACCCCAGCACGGCGACAGTGGTGGGGGCCGACTCCCAAGGAGGGCTGATTCTCCGCACGACTGACGGAGGTATTACCTGGACGCGCCAATTGGCGGGGACCAGTCCTCTCTTAGGGGTCTCCTTCGTGGACGCCGACACGGGGACCGCAGTGGGCGCAGAAGGAACCATTCTGCACACCACCGACGGGGGTGCCACCTGGACGCTTCAATCCAGCGGGACGACGGTTCCTCTGTCCGGAGTCACCTTCGTGGACGCCAACACCGGGTGGGCGGTAGGCGAAGGAGGAACGATTCTCCACACAACCACTGGCGGCGAATGAACCTGGCCGTTGGCTTCCGAGGCCCTCGCCAAGTTCCGGCCCACGCGGGTTGCCGTGGAATGGCCGGCAGACTTGACCCGGGAGCGCTACGCCAAAGTTCTAGCTGGAACGCTGCCTCCCTCGCGAAACGAAGTCGTTCAGGTGGGCTTTCGTCTGGCCAACGAGTGGGCTTAAAGGAAGTCAACGGGATCGACGTCGCTGGCGAATTTCCTTACGAGGCGGTTGCGGCGTTTGCGAAAGCCCACGGTCAGGAGGGGCTGCTCGCCGGATCTTATCGGTCAGTCACGAGCGAAGAAGACGCGGCGTTCGTTGGAGAGAGACTGAGGACCGTCACCAACGTGAGAAACAATCTTCCAAGCATCGGGCGAATGCTGGTCGCGGGATTAACGCAGTCAAGCACTTAGAGGGCAGTCAGCTGGTTCGGGTGCAGTCGCATGAAACCTGCTGGGAATTTTGTTGAAACACTTTGACCGGCCATTTGGGGCGGTGCTACACGGCTAGCCGCGCCTATGACTCCACGACTCGATTTGCACCTTGCGCGCGTTTCCCTGATCGGTCTTTGCCTCCTCTGCGTTGCGGACAGCGCACCCGCCAGCAGCGTGCAGATCAGCGCAGACCCGTTCACCAACCCGGGCAGTCAACACATGACCGAAGTAGAGCCGCACATTTATGCGTACGGCTCCACCATCGTCGGGGTATTTCAGCAAGGCCGCGTTTTTGATGGGGGCTGCAGCGACATCGGCTTCGCAACCTCGACCGACTACGGCCTCACCTGGCAGGCCGACTCGCTGCCGGGAATCACCGTCTGGGGCGGCGGAGGTCAATATCAGAGAGTGAGCGACCCGTCGGTGGCGTACAACGAGGCCTTTGGCGTTTGGCTGATCGAGACCCTTCCGTTTGACAACAGCCCTCACGAAATCTTCGTCAGCCGATCAGGCGACGGTTTGAACTGGGATAATCCGGTCACCGTCACCACCGGCGGCTCGTACTTCGACAAGCCATGGATAACCTGTGACAACTGGCCCACGAGCCCGTTCTACGGCAATTGCTACATCGAGTGGGACGACGCTGGCGCGGGCGACCTCATCCTGATGAGCACCTCGACGGACGGCGGCGCGACTTGGGGGCCGGCGTTGACAACAGCGGGCCAGGCGAGAGGCCTGGGCGGTCAGCCGCTTGCGCTCCCGAGCGGCAGATTGGTGGTTCCCTACGCCGGCGGCTCGGGCGTTCGGTCCTTCTTTTCCGACGATGGAGGCAACAGTTGGGGCTCCTCAAGGGCGGTGGCGAGCGTCAACGAGCACGGCGTGGCCGGGGGCATTCGCAACGCGAACCTTCCATCGGCGGCGATCGACGGCGACGGCACAATCTATGTGGCGTGGTCGGACTGCCGGTTCCGTACTTCCTGTCACAGCAATGACATCGTGTTCAGCACCAGCAGCGACGGCGAGACCTGGTCAGACGTCACCCGGATCCCTATCGACGACGTTGCCAGCATTGCCGATCATTTCCTTCCGGGGTTCGGCGCCGATCGAAACACTTTTGCGCCCAACGTTGGCCTGGCGGTCGTTTACTACTACTACCCAGACGCGAACTGCTCGGCCTCCACGTGTCAACTGACGGCGGGGTTCATCACTTCTCAAGACGGTGGTAACTCGTGGTCCGACCCGTTTGACGTTGGCGGCCCGATGTTGGTGAGCTGGATCGCAAATACCAACCAAGGTCGGATGGTGGGAGATTACTTCTCCACCTTCTACACCGACGACGGCGTTCCCCATCCGATCTTCGGCGCCGGGACCCCGCCTCTGGGCATGCTTTTCCAGTCGATGTATTCGACTTGTGTCAACTGTCCGTCTTCGTCGTCGAGGCAGGCGCCAATCGCCAGATCGAGCGAGGAGGTCGCACCGATCGCCGCCGAAGAGTGGCCAGCCGAAGCCGCGCAATCGCCAAGCGGGGCGCTGCGGGTCAGCGCTGAGGCCTACCGAGTCAACATTGGCGCAATCGTGCCGCTCAATGCGAGCGGACCCGCGGCGAAGAACGGTGCAGTGCGTTGGGAGGTGGAGGAGGGGGCCGCGGGCGGAAGCGTGAGCGGTGGGGGTGTTTACGCCGCTCCGCTATCCCCCGGGGTTTATCACGTGATCGCGAGCAGTGGCGCCGAGCGGGCCCGGCTGCCGATCAAAGTATTCACCGTCCGCTAGTCCGCGGCGCTTCTCACATCGTCAAAAAGACGCGGAATTGTGCCCCACCCTCTCGGGTCCAGGTAGCATGCGGCGCCCGGCGGGCCCTGCCAAAGCATCATGCCTTCCAAGTTTCTGTGACGCGTTTCAGGAGGGGCTCCACCGGGCTCGAGCTACAGAGGTCATCGGGTTGTGTGACGCGTTTTGCGAAACTCCGCTCCGGTGGAGCCGCGGACTGATCTGAAAAGGCGGGTCCACATTCTGTGACGCGTTTTGTGATCCGCGCGGCGATGGATCGATTCTTCATGGGAGCTTCTGTGATTCGCGTCGTGACGTCGGAGCCCATGTTTGGGCAGCACATCAGCGACGTTCTCCACCAACCCGACAGCCTTTCAAGATTTTTGCCCGGGGCAAAAGGGCGAGAAACATGTTCGTTTTCACAATGAACCGTTCACCGGTGTTCCCGAGGCAGCCCGCGCGCTCCCGAGCACCTGGTAGCGTCACGCGGTTATAGCCGGTGTAAACCAGACTGCCGCGGCCGAAGTGATGGTCAGCAGCTACCGAAATCGCCACCAGATGGCCCACTGAGTAAAACGATACATGTCCCATACGGTCAGCTTTACTTCAGATAGAATCACTTGGTCGGTGAAGTCTGACACCCGTAATGCGTCCTTCTTGTAGCGAGCCTAGAAACCTAGGCTTCAAGCGCAGCGCTACGGCACCGTCTCGATATCGAGCACAGGATGCAACTGGCCCTACTCGCCGCCAGTTGTCGTGTGGAGAATGGTTCCCACGCTGCCGACCGCCCACCCAGTGTTGGCGTCCACGAAAGAGACAGCAGTAAGCAAATAGCTCGTCCCGCTGGACTGGCTCGTCCAGTTGGCACCACCGTCGGTAGTGCGAAGAACGAGGCCGCCGGCGCCCACCACCGTCCCCGTGTTGGCATCCACGAAAGAGACGCCGTAAAGAGCCGCAGACGTCCCGCTGGATTGGCGCGTCCAGGTGGCCCCTCCGTCCGTCGTACGAATAATGAGGCCGCCTCCAGAAACTGGGTCGCTGTCGTAGCCCACCGCGATTGCCGTGTTGGCATCCACGTACGACACCCCGTTCAAAACAAGGGAGTAGTTCATCCGGTATAAGATGTTGCCGATCTGCCACGAGGCACCGCCGTTCGTCGTCCTCACTGTGCTTCCCCAAAAAAAAGGTTGCAGATCCTGCCTGGAGTCGCCTACCCCGATTGCGCTCTGGGCGTCTGCGAAGGAGACCGCTCGGAGGGCATCAGCAAACTCCGCTGCGAGTGAGTACGCCCACGTGTTGCCACCATCGCTGGTGTGGAGCAAGACTCCTATGTCTATGCAATGGTGGGCGGCGATGCCGCGACACTTGCCCACGACGGCCCCGGTGTTGGCGTCCGCGAAGGACACTCCAGAGAAGGACGGTTGAGTGGGGAAGAAACAGGCGCACTCTGACACCGCCGGAAATGACTGGCGTGTCCAGCTGGCGCCGCCGTCGGCGGTGTGCAAAATGGTGTTTCCGCCCACGACCCACCCCAAGTTTGCGTCCACGAATGAGGCGGCGACGCCGCCATACCCCTGATCCGTCCAAGTGGCGCCTCCGTCCGTCGTGTGCAAAATCGTTCCTCCGACCGCCCACCCGGCGTTGGTGTCCACGAAGGAGACCCCGGAGAGATTGGTGGTCGTCCCGCTGGATTGGGGCGTCCAAGTGGCGCCACTGTCATCGGTGCGGAGAATCGTTCCTCGTCCACCCACCGCCCACCCCGTCTCGTCCGCCGCAAAGCGGACCCCTAGGAGTTCTTCGGTCGTTGCGCTTGGTTCGAGCATCCACGTGCCACCCCCATCAGCGGTGCAGAGAATTGTTCCTCCTGCGCCCACGGCGCACCCCCTGTTGGCGTCTAGGAAACCGACCCCGATAAGAGTACTGGTCGTCCCGCTGGATTGGCGCGTCCAGGTGGCGCCTCCGTCCGTCGTGTAAAGAATGGTTCCAGAGGCTCCGACGGCCGTCCCCGTGCCGGCGTCCAGGAAGGAGACCCCCTTCAGAGAATTGCTCGTCCCACTGGACTGGGGCGTCCAGGTGGTGCCGCCGTCGGTCGAGCGCAGAATGGTTCCAAAAGCGCCCACTGCTGTCCCGGTCTCGGCGTCGACGAAGGAGACCCCGTTCAGAGAATTGCTCGTCCCGCTGGACTGCAGCGTCCAAGTGGTGCCGCCGTCGGTTGTGCGGAGAATGGTTCCAAAGTCGCCCACTGCGGTCCCGGTGTTGGCGTCGACGAAGGAGACCCCGCGCAGAGTCGTGGTCGTCCCGCTGGACTGCAGCGTCCAAGTGGTGCCGCCGTCGGTTGTGCGGAGAATGGTTCCAGCGGCACCCACCGTGACGACCGTACTCGGGTCCAGGGTAGCAGCAGCCCAGAGATGGTTTCCCTGCGGGAGCGGGTTCTGCCAGAACCAGCCCGACTGCGCGAAGGATGCACTCGTTCCGATACCTGTGATGCCGACGAACAAAACCAAAACTTTAAAAACGGTTTTCATCAGTTTTCCCTCCCGCGTCGCTCGAGGAAGAAGTACTCCCGGCAAGAGAAAGGAACAACCGTCGCGGCACGACTCAGAGGTACAGCGGACGACCTCCTGATGGTAACGGCGCGGGCTGCGGACCCCTCCCCCCTCCCTATATATCTCGCACTACGCGGCTCAGCTCTCTCTGCGGGTCTAGCCGGGCTCCGACTATCTCGCTGGTACTCCGACGACCCCTCCAAAGCGCTTCACATGGACCAACGATGGAACAAGGCGGGTCGGAGCGGGTCTCGAGAGTTAGATCAGATAAATAACCGGCGATCTGTAAACTTCGATGCTCCCTTGCCTCAGGCTGCCTGGCATCACCGAGGTCCTGCCCCGTGCTCCTATCCCGCACCGCGAGCTGTGGGCGGTGATCCACTCCGACTTGCGCGGCAATCCGCGGGTGAAGGCCGTGCTCCAATGGGCGGCATCGGCAGTCGCCGCTGCGGGAATCCGCCCGATCGAGGAGTGAGCTCCTCTTTCTCTAATTCCCGTTGTCTCCGTAATTCGCGGCCGCATCAGGGCGAGGCGCAACTGGCGTGGCATTTCCATAGGCTAGGCAGGCGGCTTGGTCTAATAAAGCTCTGAACACCAATCCGGAGGGAAGCATCATGCATGACTCGAGGGGAATGCGGCCACAGGCCGTCCGCTGCATCGTTCGCGCGCTAACGAGAAGTCGAAAAGTCGGTGCTGCCGTGGCAGCTTTGGGAACATTGCTCGTGGGCGCCGCGACGTCTGAAGCGCACGTCAC
>DASWFZ010000022.1:0-3140 GCA_036393975.1 bacterium
CCTGAGCGGAGATTCAAGAACCGGACGTTTTCGTCAGGGATTGGTTTGAAGATCACACGGTCCAGGTAGACGTTGTTGGCATCATAGTAGTACTTGGACCGCTGCAGGACGATGCGGTCGCCGATCGCACGCTCCACGAAAGAAAACGGGCCCACGCAGACAGGATTGTCCGCGAAATTGTCGCCGAGTTTCTGCAGTTGAGTTGAAGACATGACCATCCCGGCCCGATCGCTCAGGGTGGCGAGAAGCGGAGCCAGGGGCCGCGAAAGGGTAAGGCGTACGGTGCGCGGATCAACCACGGACACATCCGTTACTGCGCTGAGCTCGCTCGCCCTGCGAGAGCCTGCTAGCGTGCGATACCGGTCCAGGGTGATTTTCACAGCCTGGGCGTCCATTGGTGTCCCATCGTTGAAGCGCACATCGCGTCGGAGCAGGATGGTCGCTGTGAGCCCGTCCGCGGAGAACCGAGGGAGCTCGGCCGCCAGTCGCGGCACGATTGTGCCGTCCGCGCTGAGATCGTAGAGGGGTTCGCACATGTTGAAGAAAATCTCTCGTCCCCCCGCGGTGCCACCGAAGGTGGGGTCCAGGCGGTCGGCGTCCTCGAACGTGGAGATGACGAGTTCTCCTCCGCGCTTAGGCGGACCCGGGGGCGCCCCTGCGGGTGACTGCGCGGGGGCCGTGGGCGCGCGAGTCAAGAGCGCTATAACGGAGAGCAGGATGATGAAGAGCGCAACGACCAGGCGGGCTCGAGGCATGCGACGCACCTTTTGAACGTTCATTTGGGGGGGAACAACTCAATCTTCGAGATCAGAACGGGCAAGCCCTCCGTGGGTCCTCGGCATCAGCCGCCAATCACGAATCGGGTTTCGCACGAAGCTATCGGAGTCCCTTGGGGTCGAAGGCGTCGCGCACCCCGTCGCCCACGAGGTTAAACGAAAGGGTAGCCACAAAGATAGCCAGTCCTGGCAGGATAGCCAGCCACGGCATCTGTGTCATGTAGGACTGCGCAGCCGTGAGCATGACGCCCCACGAGGGAATCGGTGGCTGCACTCCGAGTCCGAGGAACGAAAGACTCGATTCGGCGATAATTGCAATCGGAAGAATAACCGTTGCTTGCACGACGAGCGTACTGGTCATGTTCGGCAAGGCGTGCCGTATGAGGATGGACCAATCGCTCGCGCCCGCCGCAATCGCTGCTTCAACATAACTCTCTTCTCGGATGCTCAGCGCCTCGGCCCGCGTGACCCGAACGATCTTGGGCACTTGGACGATTCCGATGGCCAAGGTCGCGTTGACCAGGGAGGGGCCAAGGATCGCGGCAAGCCCCACGGCGATGATCAGGAACGGGAAGGCCAGGAGAGTGTCGGTCAAGCGCATGGCGACGGATTCCCACCACCCGCGGTAGTACCCAGCAGTAAGCCCGATTGGTACTGCGACGATGAGGCCGAGGAGCGTCGAGAGGACTCCCGCTTGCATCGAGGCGCGAGCGCCCCAGATGATCCGTGAGAGCACGTCTCGCCCGAGTTCGTCCGTGCCCAGGAAATGGCCATGGCTCAGCGGCGGCGCCAGTACCGCCTCGAAGTCGTTGCTTCCTGGGTCATAAGGGGCGATCACCGGAGCAAACAGCGCCGCGAGAATCATAGACAACGCGAAAGCCAAACTTACGACCGCGGCTCTGCGTTGAAGAAATCTCCTCCACGTTGTACTGGCGGGGTGTGCGGGGACCGGGAGTGTCATCGCAGGCGTGGACCAAGGGACGTCATGTAAATCGGATCCTTGGATCGAGCCGTGAGTACAGCATGTCGACCAGCAGATTAATGAGGATGTAACCAACGGCACTGAACAACGCGACCCCCTGGATGATCGGGAAGTCGCGTGTCACGACGGCGTCCACGATGAGTTTACCGAATCCCGGGATAAGGAAAATCTGCTCCGTGACGACCGACCCGGAAATGAGGACGCCCATTTCTAGGCCCAGCACCGTAACGACTGTCAGGAGGCTGTTGCGGAGGGCATGGCGCATGATGACCCTGGACTCGGTCAGTCCCTTGGCGCGGGCCGTCCGGACGTAGTCGGAGCGGAGTGCTTCGAGCATGGCAGAGCGAGTCTGTCGCATCACCCACGCTGCAAACGCGCTCCCAAGCACAAACGCGGGAAGAATCATGCGGCGGAGGTTCTCAATGGGATCGGTGGTGAACGCGACATATCCCGATGCTGGGAGCAGGTGTAGGGTCGAGGCAAACAGCAGGATGAAGACGAGACCGATCCAAAAGGGCGGGACCGAAAGTCCGAATAGGCAGACCCCGTTCACGACGTAGTCCAGGAGCCTTCCGCGTCTCACGGCTGACGCGATCCCGGTGGGAATGCCGAGCAGGATGGTGATGAGCCCCCCCAGCCCTGCGAGTTCCAAGGTAATGGGCAGCCGGCGTATGATCGTGTCTTTCACGCTAAGGCCTGTCCGAATTGAGCGCCCTAAATCGCCTCGGATCGCCAGTGAGGACCAGCGAACGTACTGGATGGGTAGAGGCTGATCCAGACCATACTTCTTGCGCAGGTGAGCGTTAGCCACGGGATCGTAGCCTTCACCCGAGAGGGCGATCGCGGGGTCTCCGGGGAGGCTTCGCGCGCCCGCGAAGACAATAATGCTCGCCAGGCAGAGGGCCAGCAACGATCCCCAGAGCCGTTGTGGCAAGAACATCTAGGAAGTCTCCCTGTGGATGGCGAGGGTGATCCACGCTTTCATCAGCTGGCCAGGGCCGAGGTCAAAGTGCTCGCCGTTGCCGCCGCGTACGCGCTCGCGGAACGCGGCTACGGGCGATCGTGGTCGGATATCGAGAGGAACCCTACGCCGGCTTTCCTATTACATAGGCTAGAGCAGACCCCTCCACCGTACAGATCTGTGGGCGCAGGAGCAGCATCGCGGTCTGTTCGTAGGGGGCAGTGAAGACCTGTAGTTCGGCCAGCGTGTGCAGGTCGAGGATCTTGCCCATCTCAGTTCTGATCCGGACGATGGTTCCAACCACATCGTCGCGCAGGGTGGGGACGAAAATCCCGCCGACTCCGGCGCGCACGGCATCCGATGCGCTGATGTGAACTGCCGGCTCGATCGGCGCAGGAGGTGCATCGAGGGCAAGGGCGCC